>VBGG01000669.1 GCA_005883405.1 Chloroflexota bacterium
CGACACCCTGATCAGTATCGCCAGCGGAAGGACAGAGGCGCGGCTGGGGCCGGCCGCCACGCTCTCCCAACCACGCTCGACGACGGCGATGGCCGAGCCGGCCGGCCCACGCATCCTGGTTGTGGAGGACACGCCAATCAATCAGCAGGTCGCGCGCGGGATGCTGACGCGGCTGGGGTACGGCACTGACCTGGTATCCAACGGATTCGAGGCCCTCGAAGCGCTGAGCCGCGGCTCATACGCCGCTATCCTGATGGACTGCCACATGCCGGAGATGGATGGCTTCGAGGCCAGCCGCGAGATCCGCAAGCGGGAGGGAGCGTCGAAGCACACACCCATCATCGCCATGACCGCCAGCGCCATGCGCGGAGACCGCGAGCGTTGCCTCGCGGCAGGAATGGATGACTACCTCGCCAAGCCGGTGCGTCTCCACGAGTTGCGCGGGCGGCTGCGGCGCTGGTCCGGCGTCTCCGAGCCGGACGCACCGCCGGACTGGGGAACGGCCGAGACGGTGGACAGCTGCGATCAGCCCAGCCCCGAAGGGGCGGAAATCGACCCGCAGGTCCTGCTGAGGATGCGCGCGTTCCGCATTCCGGGTGATGAAGACCCCGTCGTACGCTTGATCGACCTGTTTCTGCGACACGCGCCCGCACGCCTGGCGGGCATGCGCGCCGCTCTGCAGGAGGCTGACGCGCGGGCTCTCCAGGAAGCCGCGCATGCCCTCGGAGGCAGTGCGAGCACGCTTGGAGCGTTGCGGATGCGGGAGCTATGCGCTGAGCTCGAAGACCTTTCCGTGTCAGGAACCATTTCGGGCGCAGCCGAGGTGGTCCAGGCGCTCGAATCGGCCTTCGAGCGGGCGCGCCCCGAACTGGAGGCGCTGCGGACCGCGGAACGCGACGAGTCGGCGTAAGATTCCCGGGGTATTAGCCGTCGACGTCGGCGAGTCGCTCGGGCCAGCTCGGCTCGGGTTCCTCGCGGTCGACCGCGGACGATGGACCGCACACAGAAAAGCGAGAATGTCGGCCAGCGAGTCTGGCCCGCGGAGTTGCCTGGCGTCGAGAATCCGCACGTCGGGACCTGGCAGAGTTTGGCTCGTCATTGGCTTCATCATCCGCCGGATACGCCTCGCTCGGGGTGACAAGCCTCTTGGAGTTATCTGACAATTCTCTGACAACAGCCCTCCGAACCCAGCCATAACGGCCGGCAGCGTACGTCAGGTCGCGCCGCCAGGCGGTTCTTCAGCCAGCCGGTACCCGACGCCCCAGACCGTGTGCAGATAGGTCGGCGCATTCGGATCGGGCTCGATCTTCTTGCGCACTCGCCGGATATAGACGTCCAGCATGCGCTCGTCCCCGTAGTATTCTGGCCCCCAGACGCGTGTCAATAATTGCCGCCGTCCGACAACGGCTCCGGCGGCTTCGGCCAGAACCCGCAGCAAATCGAACTCACGTGCCGACAACTGGATGGCCTCCCCGCCGCGAGTGGCTCGCCGCGTTCGCGGCTCAATATGCAGCGCGCCGATGCGATAGCCATTTGAGGCGCCACTCGCCACCGCGCCCGAGCGGGCCGCTTGTCGGCGTAGCTGGGCGCGGACGCGTGCAAGCAGCTCGTTGGGGCTAAACGGTTTCATGATGTAGTCATCGGCGCCTGCGTCGAGCCCGATGACCTTGTCGCTCTCCTGCCGGCGCGCCGACAGCAGGATGATCGGCACGCTCGAGGCAGCACGGACACGCCGCACGATCTCGGTGCCGCTCAAGTCGGGCAGTTGAACGTCGAGCAACACGAGATCCGGGCCAGGCACCCCCTGGGTCCGTTCGAGCGCCTCGGCGCCCGTGGTAGCGGTCTCCACCGCATAGCCGTCGTGGCGGAGGAGGATGGCCACCGCCTCCGCTTGGACCGCATCATCCTCGACCACGAGGATTAGCCCCTCCGACGACATCGGATTTCCAGTTGTTCGCCCTCCGACCGGTCAAAGGCCCAGCGGAACCAGAGGAACGCCCGACGCGTCAACGCCTCGTCCCCGTACTGGACGACGTTGGTGAGGCAGCTCTCCTTTCTTGCGCGAGCTCGGCGAGTCGGGAGGACACGGTCGACTTCGTTGTCGCCTGTCGGTCGCTCTGTCCGCGCTTTGGCGTGGCCGTTCACCCTTCCACGCCGCAAGACTCGGTTCCCGCTGGCTGGGCCCTGGCGGGGAAGGAATCGCACCTCCTGGACGAGTGAGGCTTCGTCTGGGCGCTCCCTGAAAATGCACTAGGGCTCGATGAGGCTCGCGATGAAGTCGAACATCGGCCGAAACGTGCCGAGCAGGCCGAGAACGAGTGGGATGCCGGTCGCCGTCGTGGGGCCAGAACCAGGAACAATGACGGCGAAGCGCACGAGACGATCGTGTTGTGAAAGGCCGACTAAGCCGCTACCAAAGCCGTGCAAATACAGGGCACACAACCCGAGATGGAGAAGTAACAAAATTGTCGATCCGTAACCGCCATGTGTCTCCTGGGTTATTCGAGAGATACGACGCCTACGAGCAGTGGTCTTTCCTCA
>VBGG01000174.1 GCA_005883405.1 Chloroflexota bacterium
CTCCGGCCACGCTCCGATGAGCAATTTCGACCAGCTGGTGTCAGACTGGCGGACCGCCGCTGGCGACCAGGTGCGCAAGGAGTACATGGACGCCATCGCCGCGGCTAAATAGCGGAGGCGTTGTCGCCGCGCGGGAGCGCACCGATCGCCTCGACTCCCTCCTCGACGAGCCGGTCCGCCGCCTGACGGGCCGGGTCGCCGTCGTGGCACTCGGCGCCTTCGGCCGACGCCAGCTGACGCCGCGCGCCCAGGCTGACATTCTGTTCCTGCACACCGGCCAGCTCACGCTCGCCTGGGTAACTCAGGCCGTGTGCTACCCGCTCTGGGAACAGGCGATCCGACTGGAGCCGAGCGTGAGGACCGTCGCCGAATGTGCCGCTGAGGCTCGCGGCTCGTGGTCGGCAACCGCGAGCTTTCTTGATGCACGCCTCGTCCATGGCGACGAGCAATTGTTCAAGGACTTCGTTCACCTGGTAGTCCAGCCCTGGCTGCGCGACCGCGAGCGCCTGCGCCACCGGCTGCGGCTGGACGTGCAGCGGCGCCACGCCACCCATCCACCGGCCGCGGCGTCGGTCGCGCCAGACCTCGTGGCCGGCCGCGGCGGGCTGCTCGATCTGGCGGCCCTCCGCTGGCTGGATGCGATCGACGCCGAACGCGCTATGGCCGCTCTGGATTTCCTGCTCGAGACGCTGTCCGCTGCCGAGGAGATCGTCGGCCATGTCCCCCACCGCTTGTCGCACCGATTGCAGGATCGAATCCCGCACGTGCCAGGTGCAGCGTTGCTGGAGGAGCTGTTCGCTCATGCCCGCTGGGTCGCGTTCAGCCTGGACGGTGCGCTGGCGCCGACCCGCGACGACCGTCAGCTCGGTCCGATCCTGGCGCTGGAGAATGGTCGGCTGGTGGCCGAACGACCACTGCCGCTCGAGCGCGCTCCGGCACTCGGACTGCGCGTCGCAAGCCTTGTCGGACTGGCGCCGCCATCAGCGGACCTCATGGCCTGGGCGTGCGTGCCCGGTCCTCCAATCAGCTGGGATCCGCCGACGCTCGAGCAGTTCTGGCTGGTGCTTCGCGCGGCAGACTGGCGCGCCTGGGACTTTCTCGACGTCACTGGCCTGCTGGTGCGTTATCTGCCGGAGCTGGAAGGCATCTGGCGCCGCCCTGGTGGCTCGAGCACCGGCGATCTCGCGCTCGACAGCCACAGCTTTCTCGCGCTGCGCCGTCTCCACGAGTGGAGCGAGGGTGGCGATCCACTCGCGGAGCGCGCGTGGCGGTCGTTGCGCCACCGCGACTGGTTGTACCTGGCGGTGCTGTTGCATGAGATTGGTCCAGAGGCGGCAGCGGCAACGGCTGCCAACATTGGCCTGCCGGAGGAAGCCCAGGCAGCTATTGCATTTGCCGTCGCCAATCACCGCGCCGTCTCTGAGAGCGCCACTCGCCGTGACCTGAACGACGAAGACTTGCTGCTGGAGCTCGCGACACGCATACATACCCGCCAGCGACTGAGCAGTGTCTTTCTGGTAGCGGCCGCCCACGAGCTGGCAGGCGGGCCCGCGGCGTGGTCGCCATGGAAAGCCGATCTCATGCGCCAGCTGTTCGGCCGTCTCGAGGTCGCGCTGCGCCAGCCGCGGGAGGTAGGAGCCCGCCGCACGCGATCGCTCGAGCACCACCGCGAGCGGATCGCGCGCGAGCTCCAGAGGCGAGGCATGGACAAATTGTTGCCGTTGGTAGCGCGGTTGCCGCGGCGGTATGTGCTGTCGCGGACACCGTCGTTCGTGGTCCGCCATCTGGGACTGCTCCGCGACGCACCGTTGGCTGAGGGTGAGGTGCGCATGCAGGCGCATCGCCTCCGCCAGCCTGGTATGTGGGAGGTGCTGATCGTCGCTCGCGACCGCCCGGGTTTGCTGGCCACGGTGGCTGGTGTCATGGCCTTGCGTGGAGCCTCGGTGCTCGCCGCCGACGCGGCGACCTGCTCCGACGGTCTGGTGCTCGACGTTTTCACGGTCAGCCTGGATGCCCCGCGTTGGCCGGACGTCAACGCGGACGTTCACGCTGCGCTGCAGGGCAAGATTCCTATCCACGATCTGCTCGGACCGCGCAGACTGGAGCCGAGCGAGGCCGAAGCCATCCACGTCGGCGTCGACAACACCGCCTCCCAGTTCTTTAGCCTGGTGGAGGTTCGTGCGCCCGATCAGGTCGGGCTGCTGTACCGCATCACGAGTGCGCTCCACGATCTGGGACTGGATATCCACCATGCGCGCATTGCCACCCATCCGGATGGCGCGCTGGACGTCTTCTACGTTCGCGACCTGCAGGGCGAGAAACTCAACGAGACCGCCGCCGCCCACGCCGCCGCCGCCATTACCGCCCGCCTCCGCGGGGAAGAGTGATCATGTTCCTCAGAGGCGGACCTTCCTCCGGGAGAGGCGAAGTCCAACTGCTCTTCATTGAATGGTTTCCGCAAGCGCACGGGTCGCTGAACGGCCGGCCGCCGAATACGCTTCCCTCCAGGGAGGCTTTTCGCAGGCCACGGTCGGCCGACCCGCTGGGGGGCAAATGGTCTCTCCTCCACGTTGTGGCTCTGCACGGCCGCGGGTCGCTGAACGTCCGGCCACCAAGCGGGTTGCCTCGTGGGCGGCGGAGCGCAGCTCAAGAGATGGAGTTGTGAATACTCCGGTAGCCCTGGTTGAACATGGCCATAAGCACCACGAAGATGGCGAGTAGCAGGCCCTGGGAGAGCATGGTCACTGCTCCACCCACGTTGTCCATCAAATAGCCGGCTGCAGATGCGCTGAAGCCCGACAGGGCAAAGGTCATCATGTACACCGACATCACGCGGCCATACAGCGCGCGCTCCGTGTTGAGCATGATCAGCGTCTGATTGATGGTCGCATTGAAGTCCAGCGTCAGCCCGACGAGAAACAGCGCCGCCAGCGACACCACGTACTGCTGGAAAGCCGCGCACAGGCCGAAAAGCATCAACGCACCGCCGAGCGCCGTGCCGGTGTACGCCTGAATCTTGACGCGGTTGGGATTGCGGCTCAGGTAGGCCATGGTCAGCGACCCGACCAGGGCGCCCACGCCGACCACCGCCTGCATGATGCCCTGGCCCGCCGCGCCAACGTTGAACACGCCCAGCGCATACGCCGGCAGCAGCTGCTGATACGACTGGCCGAGCAGCATCGTCACCACCGCGAACATGAACAGCGACTGCAGCGTCTGGTGCCGCCAGATATATCGCAGGCCCGACGTCAGCTGGACACCAAGATCGCGCACGCGCTCCATGCCACTCGACGTGATCCTGCGCGCCTCGGGCTGGCCCAGAATCGGTATCTGCAACAGCGTGAACAGCACCCAGCCAAAGGCCAGGAT
>VBGG01000670.1 GCA_005883405.1 Chloroflexota bacterium
TGGCGGATCTTCATCCTCTGGGCCGGCTCGGTGAAATCAGCGATGTCGTCGACGGGGTCCTCTACCTCGAACGGGCCACGTTTGTCACTGGCGAGACGCTCCACATCGACGGGGGCCAGGCTGCTGGACGCTGACTCAAGGAGCCGCGAAATTGGACAACTCACACGAGTGCGCTGACGATCATTGATGCCGTGCGAGACGAGGGCGACAAACCAGCGGGTTTCTCGTAGGTCTTCGGCTGATGTCAACAGGCTGGCATAGGTAATTCGACGACGAATGAACATCGAGCACCGCGTATGCAAGATCAGAGAAGGGCTTCACTCGGGTTTGACTGCGAGCAAAGGGAGTCTCAATGGTGCAGACGATCCGTCATCTGGCTGATGGGAGCAGCCAAACCGGGCGAGCCCAATGATCAAGGTTCCGCACCAGCGGGTCGTCCTCCACCCGCTGGCGCATGTGGCTCCTACCGGCGGGCAGGCTTCGCCGCGCGGATCAACAGTATGCCGAAGTTCGTAGCCTCTCGGACGCTCGACTAACCGCTGCGATGGAACGTCAGCCTGATCGGCAGGAACCTCGGCGACGAGGTGACACGATTGAAGCGTTACTACTGGCGGAACCTCCTGTCCTACGACTGTCCGCCGAAACGGGTATGGCCACGGATCGGACCACCAGTTTGTAAAGCGGATGATAGCTGAAGGATCACCTTGTGTTCGGCCATCCGCCAAAACATGGAATAACGCCTGAATTACAGCTCATATTCCGAGTCCAAGCTCGGTCCGTCGCGGCGCCGCTAGCGGATACCGCTCGTAGTGGGAGCTACCTTAATTTAATTTAGGCTATCTCGCCACTGTCGGAAAGCGCGAGCCCCCACATAGGCTTGTCTTTGAGTCCGTGAGAAAGCAGGTCCACGAATCGCCGTGTTGACACGCAAGACCGGCCGGGCACTGACCGCGCCAGCACTGCTATCGCCACTTGCCGGAGCCGCTGTCGCGATCGGTCTCGGTTCGGTGCTGGATAAGAAGAACCGCCGGTCCGCAAGTGCGGTAGTGGTTGCCGGTGCCGGCGCGGCCTATCTGAACGGAGGATTGGGCGTCTGGGAGTTTCCTTTCTGCGGGCTCGTGACGTACCTGGCGCATCGCGGGCTTGTCGAGTACCGCTGGGTTGGTTTTGCCTGGCTACTCCACACCGTCTGGGATGTGGTGCACCACCTCTACGGCAATCCGATCGTCCCATTCGAGCCACTGTCGTCGGCAGGCTGCGCGGTGTGCGACCTCGTACTGGCTGGGTGGTACTTCGCCGGGGCGCCGTCGGTGCTGGAGTTTGCACACGGCGCCGACCGATGAGTCGACCACCGCTTCTGCGCGGCGAATTAATGATCCCAAGCTACCTGGCTCGACTCCTCCGCAGATCCGGCGGCGAGGCCCTGTCCACCGGTTGACACGCATCATCGACTGCACGTGCTCGGCTCTCGAGCGGCCCCAGAGCTTTGGTAAGAAGTCGATGCAGCTGTTGTTGGTCTCGCACGGGTAGGCGCGCTACAGGCGAGCCAGTCGCCATGCGTTCGACAAGGGCCTGCCGAGCCCGATGGCCTTTGGGCGTCAGAACAAGGAGCTTGACTCTTCGGTTCTTCGGGTCGACGCGCCGCACCAGCAGTTGCCGTTCCTCGAGACGATCCGCCAGAAACGTCACTGTCGACGGATCGCAGTGCAAACGCGACGCCAGATCGCGCATCGGCAACGGTGACGCGCCGGGATCGAGATGCCACAGCGCGTTGGCAAGCGGCGCCGTCAGATCAAGCTGCACAAGAAGTTCGTCGATCACGGCGTTGGTCCGATTGGCGACTTCGAAGGT
>VBGG01000671.1 GCA_005883405.1 Chloroflexota bacterium
GAGCTGGTCGACGCCATCGCAGACGCTGCCGAGGTCGGTGTATGAGTAGCCGGGCTCCAACGCCGTCCTGCCTCGGCTCCTCCCGTCGGCGTGGCCGCCCGTCTGCGACAGCGCGCGTCCGCCGAAGATCAGTCGTGGCCCTGCGAAGAGGCCTTCCTCCACCGCCATGGCGAGCCCGAAATCCGCGCCGGCGGCATCCCTGACGGTGGTAAAGCCGCGCTGCAGCATCCCGCTCAGGATCACGGACGCCCTGGCTGCGAGATACATCGGCGACCATTCGCTCTGGCTGGCCAGGTTTGCCGAAGCAGCGGTCACGTGCACGTGGCAGTCGATGAGCCCTGGCATCAGCGTCCGCCCGCCGAGATCGAAGCTGCGGTCCTCCTCGGACGCCCTGATCTGCGCGGTATCGCCCACCTCGACGATGCGCTCGTCTTCGACCAGCACCGCCTGATCGCCAAGCAGCTCGCCGCGCTGCGCGTCCAACACCGCTGCGTTCGTAAACAGTGTCCGCGTCAAGCTTGCCAAGCTTACCGGCGCGCCCGAAATTGTGACGTCCGCATGACGCTCGCGTGACGCTTTTCGCCCGTCACGTGACGCTTTTCGGTCCCGACGTGACGCTTCGCGTGACGCCCTGCGTGACGCCCCGCGGCGCATGCTGCTCGCATCCCGATCGTCAGCGGAGGTGGCCGTGGAGCTCCCATTCACCGTCGTATTCGAGGCGCCGAGCCAGGAAGAGCTGCGGGACGTTCTGCGTATGCGACGCACATGGGTAGCCGGGCTGATCCTCGCGCTGGCGATCGGGGTCGTGTGGCTGCTGGCGAACGTGAGCCGCGCCGAGGCCCGCCCGCCGGCCATACCGCCGGTGTCGCTGGCGCTCACGTCGCGACCGCCGGGCGCCGCGATCTGGCTTGACGGACGCGAGCATGGCCGTACGCCGTCTGAGCTGTCGGTTGAGCCCGGTCCGCACGCGCTGCTGCTCAAGACGCCGGGCGGCCTGGACGGCCAGTACAGCCTGCAGGTACCTGGCGAAGGCGTGGCGCTCGACGCCGTGCTGTGGCGTCGCCAGCCCAGCCTGATGCGCCTGAGGCCTGCGCTGCCCGGTGCCACGCTGGTCGACGTTCGCCTGCTGGACGATGGCCAGGTAGCGCTGTCGATCGCTGTCCCACCCGGTCCTCAGCTGCAGGCATGGCGCCTGGAGCCACGAACGGGCGTGCTGCAAGCGCTGCTCACCGACGTCGCCGGCTCGCGGCTGGCGTTTGCCGCGGACGGTCGCTTCCTGGCGTACCTGGGCGGCGACACCGGCCCACCCGCGGCAGGGACCGGCGTGGACAACGCCGACCGTGTCGTGTGGCTGACACCAGCCGGAGACACAACGCCCAGCGCCGGTTGGCGGGCGCCGCTCGAGCCTGGCGAACGGCTCCTGGATGCCAGCTGGAGTCCCCACGCTGAGCGGCTGCTGGTCGTGAGCAGCCAGGCGCCGATGGGCAGCCCGCCGCTAAGTCGGCTCTGGTTCGTGGCGGCCGACGACCAGCGGGCGCGCTTCGCGCTGAGTCTGCCGAGCGAGGTAGTGCCCGGCTCCGAGGTCTGGAGCTTCGACGGCCAGCACGTGGCTTTCCTGGCGCACGCCGGCGAGTTGAGCGCGCTGTGTCTCCTGGGCATCGATGGTACCTTTCGCTATCTGGCCGACCTTGACCCGGCGTGGGGGCCACCCCTGCCGTACCCACCCGTGGCCTGGTCAACCGATGGACAGCGGCTGCTGTTCGTGGCTCCGCACCAGCATCCGATCGGCGCCCCGTCGGGCTGGCTACAGCCCGATCCGCGACACGCTCTGTTTGTGGCCGACGTCTTCGAGCCAACACCGCTCGCGCTGGGCGACACGAATGTGGACTTCGCCACCTGGCGCGAAGACGGCCAGCTGCTGGGCCTCAGCCGAGCCGGGCCTGACGCGCCGCTCAGCCTGCGCTTGCTCGGCGGCGGGGGCGACCAACAGCAGCTGCTCGAATTGCCACTGCGGCTGCCCGCCTCCTACGCGGCGGCCTGGGATCCGGCGCGCGCTCGCCTGCTGGTTGCCACCTCGAACGCGAGTGGCGGCGTCGAGTACTGGTTGGCGCGTCTCGGACTCGAGGACGACGTATGACTCCGCGGTATCAGGGCGCAGAGCCAACGGTGGACGAGATGGTGCGCATTCGGCCTGCTCCGCGATGGCATCGAGCTTCGCGACACAATGTGAGCCGAGACGCCTGTGCTGATCATCTTCGCCATACTGCCCTTCTTCTCCACCCTGCTCGGTGGCTCGGCGGCGATGCGCCTGCGCCACCGCCTGCATCCCATCATGGCGTTCGCGGCCGGCGTCCTGGTCGCCACCGCGTTGGCCGACCTTCTGCCCGAAGCCACCGACCTGATTGGCACGAGCGCTTACCCCGTCGTGCCCGGCGCAGCCGCGGTCCTCGGCTTCCTCCTCTTCTCAGCTCTCGACGCCTTCGTACACCGCGGCGCCTGGGAGCACGAGCACCAGCGCGTGGCGTCGCAGTTC
>VBGG01000175.1 GCA_005883405.1 Chloroflexota bacterium
GACGGAGAGCTCTCTACCCTGGCCAGTGCACTCGAGAAGGTGGCTGTTGATTGCGGCTTTGGGTAGCCGTGAAAGGAAACAACACGTGATGACCCCCAGAGAAGACGACGAACGACCTGACGGGGACAGCAGGGAGCGGTTGCCGCTCGGCGAATTGCGGCCCGACGATCGCGGACAGGATGAGGTCAGCGAGGAGCTAGAGGAGAGCATCGGACGTGGTGAAGCGCGGCCCTTGACCCGCGAAGAGCGCGAGGCCGCGGCGCGGGATCCCGGTCCGGCGAAGACGGTCTACGCACCAGCGTCCGAACGCGTGCCCAAGCCGCCGCTGCCCGCGGACGAAAAACTGATCGACCAGCGCAAGGATGACGTCCCGTGAGGGCAGCGACCTTGGCCAGTGCGGTCACCGAGGAAGATCACGCGCAGGGTCCGGCTGGTGCGGCAATCAGGCGATTACGAATGCCCGTACACGCGACTGTCACGCCTCAGCGTCCACCAGCTCCAGCGCGAGTTGTCCGACAGCCTGCGGTTCGTTTTTCGGCATTTCCCGCTGGAGGAAATTCACCCGCATGCACGCGCCGCGGCGGCCGCCGCCGAAGCGGCTGCCAAGCAGAACGACTTCTGGACCATGCACGAGTACCTGTTCGAGCACCAGAACGCGCTCGAGGATGCTGACCTCAAACGCTACGCGGTGGAGTTGGGCCTGGACGCCAATCGCTTCGCGCGCGACCGGACCACACCAGAAGTTGAAACCCGCATCGATCGGGATCTGGCCAGTGGCGAGCGCAGCGGAGTCCCGGGTACGCCCACGTTCTATGTAAACGGCATCCGAAACGACGGCGGTTACGACCTGGAGAGCCTGCGTTCGGCGATATTGGCCGACATCGATGGGCGTGCGCAAGCACACTCGCGCCATGCCTGATTACGGTTCAGCGCTCCAATTCGGACTCTCCGTGACACCCGAGACGGCGCAGATTGAGGCGATTTCCGAGTTGGTCCAGTTGGCAGACGTCACTGGATTGGACCTGGTCGCGATCCAGGATCATGCGTACAACCAAACCTTCCTCGATACGTGGACGCTCATCGCGTTCCTGGCGGCGAAGACGCGTCAAATTCACTTCATGCCGGATGTGGCCGATCTGCCACTCCGCCCTCCGCCGATGCTGGCGAAAGCGGTGGCCACACTCGATCGACTGACTGACGGTCGCGCTGAGCTGGCAATTGGTGCCGGCGCGTTCTGGGACGCGATCGCGGGAATGGGTGGCCAGCGACGCGCGCCGGCCGAGGCTGTGGCTGCGACCGCCGAGGCGCTGGAGATCCTCCGTGATGCGTTTGCGGGGACCGGTCGCGTGGTCTCGCGTGGACACCACTACCTGGTGCCTGAGTGCTGCCAATGACCGACGCTGCTTCCAGGCACATGCGCCATTTATTCGACGCCGAGTTGTGGTACCAGGACGGGATGACGCCCGTAGTCGAAGTTGATGAACGCGCGAATCTCGTCGGCAGCGGTACCGGCCGAGTCGCAGGCCCACGAATCAACGGCAACCTGCGGTGGTCCAACTTCGAGCAGGTGTTTGCCGATCATTGCCGGCTCAATGTCGCGGGGATGATCGGAACCGACGACGGAGCGGAGATTTGGTTCGACTCACAGGGCTTCGCCGTGAAGCCCGCGGGAGTGGGCGCGTGGAAGGTCGCTTCGGCGGTGCGGTTTGCAGTCAACGACTCGCGCTTCAACTGGCCCGAGGCTGCCCCGGCGATTTGGGAGGGAGAGTTTGACGCGACGACCGCGACCGCTCGGTACCGTGCCTACCTCCCCGCTGGGTAGGGAGCACCGATGGAGACAGGCACCAGGGGTAGGCGCTTCCGCATGCGTGTGGATGGCATGACGTGCCCGAGTTGCGAGCACCACGTCGAGAAGGCACTCAGCGAGGCTGGGGCACACGACGTGGAGGCGGACTTTCGCCGAGGTGAGGCCCTGCTGTCGGTCGACGGCCCACTTCAGGATGCGATGCTGGCGACCGCCGTTCAGGACGCAGGCTACAAGCCCGGCCCGATCGAGCCGCTCGAGACCATCGCCCTTCACGAAAGCGATCTGGTGGAGTATCGATTACCCGTTGAAGGGATGACGTGCGCCGACTGCGAGCGGCACGTCGCCGACACCCTGCGTGCGGCTGGCGCCAGCGAGGTCGAGGCGAACTTTCGACGCGGTGAGGCGCACTTCAAGGCGCCGGCCAGCATCGACCAGGCTCGCCTGGTCGCCGCGCTCGCCGAAACGCCGTACCGACCAGGCGCACCCGAGCGTGTGCAGTCCGCAGCTGCGCCCGTGCGCCGCAATGGCTATTCCGGAGCTGCGGACCGGTACGACCTGGCCATCGTGGGCTCGGGGGGTGGCGCGTTCGCCGCCGCCATCGCCGCGACCGAGCGCGGCGCCAGGGTGGTGATGATCGAGCGCGGCATCCTCGGGGGCACCTGCGTCAAGCACACGGGCCGAGTCGGTGGACCTCGCCCGCCTCGTGGACGAAAAGGACCAGCTGGTCAGCACGCTACGACGAGACAAATACGAAAGGCTGGTCGGCGAATACGGCTGGGAACTGATCCGCGGCGAAGCGGGCTTCGAGGACAACCAACGCCTGCGCGTGGGCGATCAGGTGATTTCCGCTGACGGCTTTGTGCTGGCGACCGGTGCGCGCCCCGCGGTACCCCCGATCACCGGTCTGGACAAAGTGGATTTTCTGACCAGCACCTCACTTCTGGATTTGAAGACGTTGCCCGAGCGCCTGGTCGTGATCGGCGCCGGCTACGTCGGCCTGGAGCTGGGGCAACTCTTTCACGACTTCGGCAGCCACGTGACGCTGGTGCAGCGCGGCGAGCGTCTGTTGAGGAGCTACGACCCGGAGATTGCCGACTCCATTGGCGGCATCCTGCAAGCCCAGGGCGTCGACCTCGTGACTGGCGCCGCATTCGTGAGAGCGGAGCAAAGCGGCGCGACCAGGCGTCTGATCGTACGAATCGGTGACCTCGAGCGGGAATTTGAAGGCGATGCGTTGCTGGTCGCCACTGGTCGAACGCCCAACACGGAGGCGCTCAATCTGGCTGCAGCCGGAATCACCGTCGGCATCCGCGGCGAAATCCTCGTCGACGACCGCCTGCGCACGAGCAACCCGCGCGTGTTCGCCGCGGGCGATGTGACGCTCGGCCCTCAATACGTCTACGTGGCGGCCTACGAAGGCGCCCTCGCCGCCGAGAACGCGCTCGGCGGTGATCGCGTCCTGGATTTGCGAGCGGTGCCGGGCGTCACCTTCACCACCCCGTCGATCGCGACGGTGGGGCTCACCGAACAGGCAGCGCGCGAGGCCGGGCGCGACGTGAAAGCCACGACCCTAGCGCTGGACGCGGTGCCGCGCGCCCTGGTCAACCGCGACCCCCACGGCCTGTTCAAGGTGGTGGCCGACGCGCACACGGACGAAGTCCTGGGCGTCCATGTGGTCGCGGAGAACGCCGGCGACGTCATCTACGCGGGGGTGCTCGCCGTCAGGTTCCATCTCACGGTCCGCGACCTCACCGACACGTTCGCGCCGTACCTGACCATGAGCGAGGGGCTCAAGCTGGCCGCACAGAGCTTCACACGCGATCCGTCAAAGCTGTCATGCTGCTCGGCCTGAGGAAGTGTTGATGTATGGTTTGAAAGCCGCCGGCCTCTTGAATCTGGCGGTAGTTGCCTGTCCTTGCCACCTGCTGATCCTGCTCGCGGTCTTCGGCGGCACGACGACTGGGGCGATCCTCGCGGCCAATGTCCTGCCCCTGATTGCCGTACTCGGCGCAGTCTTCGTTAGCGCTTTGACCGTCGGCCTTCGCGCACTCGAGACGGGATCGGGTCCCTCTTGTGCCCGGCTAGAGCCGCGGAGAACACGCTGATGACTGCCAATGTTGGGACCGTGGCCAGACTCGAGCGTGGTCTGCCGCGCGATGTGTTGGCCTGGATCGCCGTGGTCGGTACCCTGGCGGGCGCGGTCGCGGCTGCGCGTCAGGGCAGCGACAGCACGCTGTCGATCGCGGTGGCGACGCTCGCCTGTGAGGCGACCAACAGGCTGCAGGGCATTGGCGAGGCGATCCCGCTCGGCGTCGCATTCGGTCTCGGCATGGCCGCGGCGGTCAACCCGTGCGGCTTCGCGCTCCTGCCGACGTACCTTGGGCTGTACCTGGGCAGCGCGACTGGCGAGCGGATCCCGTGGCCAGCTCACGTGAGACGAGCCCTTCAGGTGAGCGCTGTGATGACGATGAGCTTCGTCGCATTGTTCGGTGCCGCCGGGCTCATTCTGGGTTTCCTGGGTGCGGCGGTAGGGGGTTGGCTGGCCTGGGTCAGCCTGGCCACTGGCGTCGTGCTGGCCATCGCGGGTGGGCGCTTGCTCGCGGGCGGGTCCCTCGACGCGCCTGCGGCCGAACGCCTCGCCGACCGATTGGGAGGCGCGGCCAATCGCACGGGTCTGCTGGCCTATGCGGCGTATGGACTCGCGTTCGGCTTGAGCTCGCTGGGCTGCACGCTGCCGCTGTTTCTGACGGTCGTGGGGATTGGCCTGGCCGGCGGCGGCATTGCGGGAGCTCTGGGACAGCTGGTGCTCTATGCACTCGGCATGAGCGCGGTGGTATCCGTCCTGACCATCCTCGTCGCGCTGTTCGGACGCGGCGTGCTCGCGCGAGTCCGTGTGGCCGGCCGCGTGCTCCAGCCACTGAGCGCTGCGCTATTGCTGGCGACCGGCGGCTACATCGTCTACTACTGGCTTTCGGCAGGAGGGATTCTTGCATGAGACGACGAGCTCGACTGGTGATCCTGCTCTGGCTGATGCCGAGCATGCTTGCGCTCGCTCTGGCTGGCTGCGGGCACGCTGGCGGTCTCACACTGCCCTGGGATCGGCCGGCGGCTCCCGCGGGTATCACGCTGACGGACCTGCACGCCGTGGGGGACCTTCAGACAGTGTTCAACCAGGACGTCGGAAAGCCTCGGCTGATCATGCTGGTCTCGCCCACTTGACCCGAGTGCCGACAAGGGGCCAGTTGGGTCCAGCAGAACATCCTCAGCAAGAATGCCGATCCTGATCTGCGCGTGTACACAGTGTGGTTTAACATGCTCTTCGGCGACACCCGCGACCGCTGGGATGGCGATGGCGTGACCGACCCGCGAGCACGACACTTCTGGGACGAACAGAAAACCGTGGGGAACTGGTTCAGCGCCAACGTGACGCACAATCCCGGCACGACCTGGGACTTCTATGCGCTGTACGGGCCTGACGCCACCGGGCTCACCTTACCGGTGAGCTACGGCGGCACGATCATCAGCCAGACTACCAGGCTGCGGACGAGTATCGAACCGCTACTAGCAGTTACTCCTCGCTCGTAGTGTGGGGCGCCATTTCGCAACTCCAAGTCATTAGACACCTCGTCGCCCGAAGCCTCGCGTGAGCGGCGACGAGGGCGCGAAGAGCGCACGGCTGATGCTTGTACGTCACGGCGAAGGCATGGCCAACGTTGACGGAGTAATCGCCGGCCTCTCCGGTTGCGCGGGGCTTACCGAGCTCGGCGCCGTCAGGTGCGCGCGTTAAGCGAACGCTGGGCGCAGACGGGTTTCCGTCCGGATGTGCTCGTCTCGAGTCCAGTTCGGCGTGCTCGCGAAACCGCCGAGATCCTCGCTGCCAGTATGCCGGGGCTGGGCGTTGTCGAGGATTGCGCGCTCTGCGAAATGCACAACGGTGAAGCCGATGGATTGACATGGCAGCAGTCTGCCGGCCAAATCCCATCGACCGATGCCCGATCCCAGCTTCGCAGGGCATCGGCGAGGCGATCCCCTCGGCTTCGCATTCGGTCTGGGTATGGGCTCGGCGTGCCGCACGCCAACCACTGACGCGAGCAGAATCGGCCCATCATGGGCAACTCAGTCATCTCGGATGGAGCGGGATCCGCACGGAGACTCGCAATGCATCAAGCCGTACCGTTGCCTCCAAAATGTCAGCCAGGGCGTCGAACGGGTCTCGCCCCCTGCCGGCTGCAGGTTGCCAGGTGAAGCCGCGGCTCGCGGCCAGAGCTTGGACGAGCGCGTGCCGTGGCTCGGGCTGTTCGAGCAATCCGTGCAGATGCGTCCCGACCACTGGCAAGTCAGCCGCGACGCTGCCTTCGGATCCAGCCTCTAGCTCGAGGAACGGCGGGTGGACTTCGCGCACGCGCGCACGGCCGGCGTGAATTTCGTAGCCATCTACGGATACGCCCGCCAGACTGCTCCACACTCCGTAGCCGTGGTCGAGAACTCGGCCAAGCGTACGCGCCAGTCGTTTTTCAGTCGCCAGCTCCGTTTCGATCGGCAGGAGATCGAGTCCTGGTGCGCTTCGGTGTTGTGACTCGACTCCGTCTGGATCGTGTACGGCGCTGCCCAGCATCTGGTACCCGCCGCAAATGCCGATCACGGGTGTGCCGTGGACGGCCAACCAGCGGACACGGTCTGCCAGACCACGTTCGGTCAGCCACAGCAGATCAGGAATTGTGGTTTTGGTACCCGGGAGGATGACCAGGTCTGGTGCGCGCAATTCGGCGGGTTGAGATACATATCTGACGTGCACACCGGGCTCAGCGGCGAGGGCGCCGAATTCGTCGAAGTTCGCCACGTGCGGGAGGCGCGCAACTGCAACATCCACGATCGGCTGGGTGACATCGTGCTCGCTCAGGCTGGCTGCGTCTTCCTCCGCCAGCAGGAGGTTATCGATGTACGGCACCACGCCAAGGACGGGCACTCCGGTTCGTTCCGCCAGGAGTGCAGGGGCGGGGGCCAGGAGCGCCGCGTCGCCGCGAAACTTGTTGAGCACGAATCCACCTACCAGCGCGCGCTCGGCGGGAGTAAGCCACTCCCACGTACCCAACAGCGAAGCGAACACACCGCCACGATCGATATCGCCAACCAACAGGACCTCCGCGTCGGTATGCAGCGCCACGCGCATATTGACGATGTCTCTCGAGCGCAGGTTGATCTCGGCCGGACTGCCAGCCCCTTCGGCAATAACCAGCTCGAAGTCGGCGCGCAAGCGGTCCAGCGAGTCGGCTACCACCGGCCACAGGTCACCGCGTTCGGGACCGAAGTACTCTCGGGCGGTCTGTACCCCACGCACCTGTCCACGGACGATGACCTGACTGGCGCCGCCTTGAGGTTTGAGCAGGATCGGATTCATGTCAACTGTGGGCTCGACGCCAGCCGCCTGCGCCTGGGTGAATTGAGCGCGGCCGATCTCACCGCCAGCCGCGCACACCGCGGCGTTGTTCGACATGTTCTGGGCTTTGAAGGGCGCGACGCGCAGCCCGCGGCGGGCGAACAGGCGGCACAGACCGGCGACGAGGGTGCTCTTGCCGGCAGAGGACGCGGTGCCCTGCACCATGAGCACCGGCGCCAGGCCGTCAGCCACCCGCGACTCGCGCAACGGCTTCGAGTAGACGCTGACAGTCCTCGGGCAAGCGGCAGGCGATGCGCACACAGTCGGGCAGTCCAAAGGATGCGCAATCACGTACGACGAAACCGTGCGGCAGGAGTGCGCGGCGGAAACAGCGGCCCTCGCGAACGTGGACCAGCACGAAGTTGGCTCGGGACGGCTCGACCTCAAATCCGAGGTGTGTCAGCCGGTCGGTCAACACACGACGCGATTGTGCGACCAGGGCTTGCGCTTGCAGGAGGTGCGCTTCGGCCGCGGGCTCCAGGGCTGCCAGGCCTGCCCGCAAGGCACCCGCATTGACGCTCCATGGCGGCCGCATCCGTTCCACCGCGCTCGCGACCTCAGGCCCGGCGAGCAGATATCCGAGGCGCAAGCCCGGCAGCGCCTGGTCCTTGGTCATCGATCGCAGGATGACCAGGTTGGCGCGCTCGAGCAAGGCCTCGCTCCGCCAGCGGTCGTCGACGAACGGCGCGTACGCCTCGTCGAGTACCAGCAGCCTCTCGGGGTGCTCGTCGAGCATGTGCTGGATGTCTTCGAGCCCGCGATACTGGCCGGTGGGGTTGTTCGGATTGCACACGAACAGTGCCCGCACTGCGCCCGCTTCACCGGGATCGACGACCCTGATAGGCGTCGCGCCGACGACACGCACCGCGCGGGCGTATTCGCCAAAGGTTGGCCCGACGATAGCCACCGGGTCGCCTGTTCGCAGGGCCGCTAGCGCGATGAGCCATATCAGCTCCGCCGAGCCGTTGCCCAGCACGACCTGCTCGGGCGCCACGTTCGCACGCACCGCCAGGCGCTGCCGAAGTGGCTCCTCGTCGTCGCCGGGATAACGGCTCCAGTCGGTTTCGCGAACGGCTTGCAGCACGGACGGCGCCGGTCCCAGTGGATTGGTGTTGACGCTGAAGTCCAGCACGTCGTCCGGCGCGAGCCCCAGCGCCTTGAGCTCTGCGGCGGCGACCGAGCCGTGGACCACCGCCTGTAATTGCAGCGCTTCCGGGCGGACCAGGGTCACGCGTTCAGTCACGCGTCACCATCCGAGTCAGCAGCGCCAGACCGGACGTGAGCCACATGGCGCGCGCGACCAGCTGGCGCGCCCGGGCGATCGTTTCCACGCCTGGCAATGGCGCGGCTGCATTCAGTACATAGTGCTGGGGCTTCTCCAGCCGGACTCCGAGCGCACCGGCGGCGCACGCCATCGTCTGCCCCGCATTCGGGCTGCTCGTGAGGCGACCGTCTGTGCGCCAGGTGTCGAGTGCGGCTCGCCACCGCCGCCCCGCGAGACAGCACAGCACCAGAGCGCCGACGCGCGCGGGAAGAAAGTTCAGCACGTCATCCAGGCGCGCCGCCGCCTTGCCCAACCGTTCGTAGCGCGGCGTGCGGTAACCCCACATGGAATCGGCGGTGTTCACCGCACGGTAAGCGTAGGCACCGCCCAGGCCGAACAGGGCGTAGGCGAGCAGAGGTGACAGCCAGGAGTCCACCAGGTTCTCGGCCAGGGACTCAATTGCCGCTGCCGCCACGAGCGGTGGGTCCAGACTTGTTGTTGGTCGACTCACCAGGCTGCGCAGCTCATGGCGGGCCGGCTCGAGCCGCTCCATCTCGAGGGCCGCTTCAACGCGGCGGCCCGCCTCCAGCAGCGCCCGACCGGCAAACGCTGGTTTGAGCGCCAGCGCCTGCAACGGCCAGGGCGCCACACGCTCAACTCGCTGCGCCAGCCACGCCCAGGCGAGAGGCACCGTCAAGGCGACGCCGATGCCGTAGTACAAGCGAGCCGGTTCATGCCGCGGCGCGCGAGCCTCCAGCCATTCGAGCAGACGCCCCATCCAGACCACCGGATGGAATTGCGCGGGCGGCTCGCCGCACACTGCATCCACCAATAGCGCCAGCGCGAGCGGAGCAATCCGCTTCAGAATTCGATGCCCCGCTGCGCCTTGATGCCTTTGTCGAAGGGGTGTTTGATCGGTTGGACCTCCGACACCAGGTCGGCGAGTTCGATCAGTGCCGCTGGCGCGTTGCGTCCGGTCAGCACCAGGTGCAATTCGGCCGGCTTCGAACGCACCATCTCGAGCAACTCGTCGACCGAGACGAGGCCCGCTGTTACGGCTGCCAGGATCTCGTCCAGTACCACCAGGTCGTATGCGCCCTGGCTGACAATCGTCTGGGCGACGCGCCAGCCGTGGGCCGCGGCGGCGGCGTGGTCGTCCATCGGAATGCGGGAGTCACGCAGCTCTTCGATGGTGAACCCACGCCCCGTCACTTCAAGATCGACACCCGACAACCCACGCAGGACCGTGCGCTCGCCGCTCTGCCAGGAGCCTTTGATGAACTGCAGAAAAAAGACTCGCATCTGGTTGCCCACTGCCCTGACGACGAGCCCGATAGCAGCCGTGGTCTTACCCTTGCCGTCGCCCGTGTAAACGATCGTGAGCCCGTGTCTTTTGCGCCGCTCGGCGGCACCGTGCTCGATCATTCGCCTTCCCGGCGAGCTACTGATACGGCTGGAGTCGCTGGCCATCGTCGGACACTTTGAGCACGCCCGAGCGTCGTTGCTGGACTGGCAATCGTGGCCAGGCGCGAGGCTGACCACGCCTCGAGGCCGACGAGAAGCCCGGGCCAGCGGGCCAGCTCGCGCCCACTCGGGACATCTACCAGCCGGGTGGCCGCCGCAAGTGCGTCCTGCGTGTTCGTGTTGCTGGTCAGCAGCGCCGACCCATCAGGTGCCGGGGCAGCGTCATAGGCCGCCGCGGGCAGCGGCACCTCGGCGACTTGCTGGAGCGTGGTTGTGTCGATCACCGCGACCGCCGTGCCCTGGCCGGTCGCGCGGGCCTCTGCGTCACCTGGCGCCGTACGCACGAATAGGCGCGCGCCGTCGGCGGACAGGTGCAGCCGCTGCCGGGGCACCCATACGGTTCCAGACGCAGACCGCAGTTGGAGCTGCCGCGATTGGGCGCGCACGCTCAGGTCGATGTCGTGCACGTCAC
>VBGG01000179.1 GCA_005883405.1 Chloroflexota bacterium
AAGGCGTCTTTCACGATCAGGCGGTCGCCGCCCGTCTCGCCGACAACGGTGGCAACCACACCATAGCGTTCAGCAAGTGAGCGGACCGTCCCAGCCGCCTCGGGTTGACATGTCACGATCGCGCGGCCCTGGTCCTCGGAGAACAGCCCGATCTCCGGCTGGCCGTCGACCGTAAGTGTGGCACCAGTACCGCCCAGCAGCACAGATTCCGCGATGGCGACGGCCAGCCCGCCGTCGGATAGGTCCTGGGCCGAGCACAGCAGGCGCCGCGCCGCGAGCGCGCGCAGGAGTTGTCCCAGGCGTAGCTCGGCGGCGAGATCCAACGTCGGGAACGCTCCCTCGCCGGCATATTCGCTCGCGCCGATGTCAATCGGTAGGTTGCCGAGCAACACCAGCGCGCAGCCAGGACGGAAGCCGGTGGGCACCGCCAGGCTGACATCCTCGAGCAGGCCGACCATTCCGATCGTGGGTGTGGGTGGGATGGCTCGCCCGGCGGTCTCGTTGTACAGGCTGACGTTGCCGCTCACGATCGGGATGCAGAGCGCTCGGCACGCTTCGGCCATTCCCTCGACGGCCTCGGTCAGCTGCCAGGCCACGGACGGTTTCTCGGGATTGCCGAAGTTGAGGCAATCGGTGACGGCGATCGGCTCAGCGCCGACACAGGCGATGTTCCGCGCAGCCTCGGCGACCGCCTGCGCCGCGCCACGGCGCGGGTCGATCCGCATGTAGCGCGGATTGCAGTCGGTCGTCAGCGCCAGGCCCTTCCGCGTGCCCTCCACGCGCACCACCGCCGCCGCGTGGCCCGGCCCGAGCACCGTGTTGCCCTGCACGGTCGAGTCGTACTGGCGGTACGCAAACCGCCGGCTGCGCAGGTTGGGTGAGCTTAGTAGCGCCAGCAATGCTTCGTCAAAACTCCCTCTCCCTCTGGGAGAGGGCTGGGGTGAGGGGTGCGTATCTTCGCGAACGTTGAAATCTCGTACGCACCCCTCACCCGCGCTGCGCGCGGCCTCTCCCAGAGGGAGAGGCGGTTCTCCGCGAAGGTCGTACGCAGGAACCTCATCCGTGAGCACCCTGATCGGCAGCTCGGCTACCAGTTCGCTGCCATCGCGTACACGAATAAGGCGATCCTCGGTGACGTGGCCGACGACCACGGCGTGGAGCTCCCAGCGTGCGAAGTGGCGCCGTACCTGCTCTTCCGAACCAGCCCGAACGAGCAGCAGCATGCGCTCCTGAGATTCGGACAGCATCACCTCGAACGGCGTCAGGCCGGTCTCGCGACGCGGCACACGCGCTACATCGATCTCGACGCCGACGTCACCGCGCGCGGCCATCTCCACCGCCGAAGACGTCAGGCCCGCGGCGCCCAGGTCCTGCATCGCCAGCACGTCGCCGCTGTCGAGAGCGGCCAGGCACGCCTCGAGCAGCAGCTTCTCCAGGAACGGATTGCCCACCTGGACGACTCCGCGATGGGAGGCCTCGGGGTCCTCATTCGAAGCGAACGCGGCGCCTTGCAGCCCGTCACGGCCCGTGTCGGCACCCACCAGCAGCAGCGGGTTGCCGGGTCCGCTTGCTCGCGCGCGCGTCAAGCGATTGATGGGCGCGATGCCCGCGCACATCACGTTGACGATCGGGTTGCCCGCGTAATCGCTGTGAAACGTGATCTCGCCGCCCACCGTAGGCGTGCCGAAGCAGTTTCCGTAGTGGCCGACGCCACCGACCACACCACCGAGCAGGTACTGGGTGCGCGCATCGGCTGGATCGCCGAAGCGCAGCGAATCCAGTAAGGCGACCGGGCGGGCGCCCATGGTGAAGATGTCGCGCAGGATACCGCCCACCCCGGTGGCTGCGCCCTGGAATGGCTCGACCGCGCTGGGATGGTTGTGCGACTCCATCTTGAGCACGACGGCCAGGCCTTCGCCGATGTCGACCGCGCCGGCGTTTTCGCCGGGACCCTGTAGCACACGCGGACCGCTCGTCGGCAAGCGTCTCAGCAACTTGCGCGAGTGCTTGTAGCCGCAATGCTCGCTCCACATCGCGCCGAGCATCCCAAGCTCGACCAGGTTCGGCTCGCGACCGAGGTGACCGACGATCTGTTCGTATTCGGCGGGCAGAAGGCCGAAGGCGCGGAGCGTTCGCGCGTTCTCGCGTTCTCGCGTTCGCGCGTTCTCGCGTTCGCGCATTCCACGTTCTGGGTGGTGCGTCGGCGACTTCACAGCGAAGTTGTCGCCTCAGACATTTTCGCGGCTCTTGGCTGCCGTCGAACGCGCGAACGCGGTCCATCGGTGCTGCCGAGCAGCGCGTCCGAAGCACGCTCGGGGTGCGGCATCAGCCCGAACACGTTACCGCGGCCATTGGCGATACCAGCGATTCCATCTTGAGAACCGTTCGGGTTGGCCTCCGACGTGACGTTGCCATCGGCATCGCAGTAGCGCAAGACCACCCCATTCGAATCCGACAAGGACACATAGTTGCCTTCGCCGTGAGCGATGGGCAGCCGCAAGACCTGTCCGAGACGATACGCGCTCGTGAACGGCGTGTCCGTGCGCTCCACGCGGCACCATACCCATTCGGATCTGAACTGCAGCGACGCGTTGCGCAGCATAGCGCCCGGCAACATGCCCGCCTCGAGTAGCACCTGAAATCCGTTGCAGATACCCAGCACCAACCCGCCGGCCTCGGCAAACAGCTGGATGCCCTCCATGACGGGCGAGAACCGCGCGATGGCGCCGGCGCGCAGATGATCGCCATGCGCGAATCCACCGGGCAGCACGACGGCCGCGTAGCGCTCGAGCGGAAAGGGATCGGCGTGCCAGATCACGTCGACCGGGACGTCCGAACAGGCGGAAAGGGAACGCGCAGTTTCGCGCTCGCAGTTGCTGCCCGGGAACTGCACCACGGCGACGCGGGGCGCGGCAGCCGCCACAACCACAGTGTATTTCTCGGGGGCGTTCGACGCACTTCCCGGGCGAAGAAGCTATGACCCCCGCAACTACATCTCAAGCACGGCACAAGCCACGACGGGCACTGGGCCGAGCCGTCCCGTCGCCCGATAGTCACTTCACGATGAGCTCGGCGCCCCACAGCCCGCACGACTACCCCGTGAACGAGCACGGCTTCGTGCGTCAGTGCGCGTGGTGCCGCAGGGTGGCCGACGCCGACGGACTGTACCGGTTGGTCGCGCCGAAGCTCGTGTATGGCGCAAGTCACGGCTGCTGTGAGGCATGCGCCATCCGCTTCGTGAGTCGCGGACTGAAGCCGACCGCTTAGCCTCGGCCGGCGAGGGTAAACCAGGGCGCGCCGCCGGTTGCCAGGCGGGCCAGGATGGCCAGACGGTACTGGGCGTGTGCTTCGGGCGAGTTCAGCTGAACTGACACCAGGCGTGGCAGGCGCACCGTTCCGCGCAGCCGTGGCGCGGAGTCGACTGGCTGTCGATCGGCGGCCTGCTCGGCGCGCATCACCAGGTACGAACGCGCCAGGCGTGCGCCGGGTCGTTCAGCATTGCGTCGGCGCGGCATGGACTGTGTTGCCTCAAGTGTACCGGGATGGCTGGTGCGACGTGTTAGGGTTCGCTCATGGTTCCCGAGTTCGCCAATGAGCCACTCACGGACTTCTCGCTTCCGGCCAATCGCCAGGCCATGCGGGCAGCCCTGCAACAGGTCAAGAACGAGTTCGGTCGCGAGTGGCCGCTCGTAATCGGCGGCGAACGGGTCACCTCTGGCGCCTGGATCGACAGCTTCAATCCGTGCCAGAAACGCGAGCTCGTCGGTCGGGTCGCCAGGGCTGCTCGTGGCGAAGCCGAGCGCGCGCTCGATGCGGCCTGGGAGGCGTTCCCAGATTGGTCGCGCTGGCGTCCGGACCAGCGTGCGCGGCTGCTCTTCAAAGCCGCCGAGTTGATGCGTACGAAAAAGCACGTCTTCAGCGCCACGATGGTTTACGAGGCAGGCAAGACCTGGCCGGAAGCGGACGGCGATACCGCCGAGGCAATCGACTTCCTCGAGTACTACGGTCGCGAAGCCATCAGGCTGGCCGGTCCCCATCCATTGACGCGTCTGCCGGGTGAGGACAACGATCTCATGTACGTGCCGCTCGGCGTCGGCGTGGTGATCCCGCCCTGGAACTTCCCGCTGGCGATCACCTGTGGCATGACGGCGGCGGCCATCGTCACCGGCAACACCGCGATCTTGAAGCCGGCGAGCCTGACGCCGATCATCGCCGCGCGCATGGTGGAGCTGCTGGAAGAAGCAGGCCTGCCGCGTGGCGTGGTCAATTTCCTGGCTGGTAGCGGCGGCGAGATCGGCGACTTCCTGGTGTCGCACCCGCGGACTCGCTTCATCTCGTTTACCGGCTCTCGCGAAGTGGGGACGCACATCTACGCCCTGGCGTCCCAGGTCCAGCAGGGACAACGCTGGCTGAAGCGGGTTGTGGCCGAAATGGGCGGCAAGGACGCGATCATCGTCGACGAGACGGCTGACCTCGAATCGGCAGCGGCGGGCATCACTACCTCCGCGTACGGATTTCAGGGACAGAAGTGTTCGGCGGCCTCACGCGCGATCGTGCTCGAGCCCGTCTACCAGGATGTGCTGGGACGCGTCGCCCGACAGGCAGAGGCGCTGCGGCAGGGTCCGGCCGAGGATCCGGCCAGCCAGATCGCGGCGGTTATCGATGAGGGCCAGTTCAACAAGGTGCTGAGTTACGTCGACATCGGCAACCGCGAGGGTCGCCTGGTGGTGGGCGGTGAACCGGATGGCTCTGGAAATGAGGGGTGGTATATCCAGCCGACCGTTGTCGCCGATGTGCCAGAAGATGGGCGCCTGGCGCAGGAGGAGATCTTCGGACCGGTGCTGTCGTTCATTCGGGCGCGGGATTATCCGCACGCGCTGGCGATCGCCAACAACACCGAGTACGGCTTGACGGGTGGCGTGTACTCCCGTGACCGGCGTCGCCTGGAGCAGGCGCGGACCGAGTTTCAGGTCGGCAACCTGTACTTCAATCGCAAGATCACCGGCGCCATGGTTGGCGCCCAACCCTTCGGCGGCTTTGACATGAGCGGCACCGATAGCAAAGCCGGCGGCCCGGATTACCTGCAGCTCTTTATGCAGGCCAAAGTGGTCGTCGAACGTTTTTGAGCGTTCGCGCGTTCACGCGTTCACGCGTTCCACGTGCGCGCCCAACGCAGCCACTAGCCACGCGACTGTCTGAAGCGGCGAGTCCGCTACCGGCGAGGCACCACCAGAACGCGCGAACGCGCGAACGCGTAACTCATCAAGACGGGCCGCCGTTGAGGTAGGTTCGGATGACGGCCTCGAGGTCGTCGAGCTCGAAGGGCTTGCGGACGAAGTCATCGCAGCCGGCGGCCAGCGCGGCTTCGCGGTCATCCGGACGGGCCATGGCCGAGACGGCCACGATCGGAATTCCCCTGGTGGCCGGGTCGGCCTTGAGTTGACGCGTCACCTGGAACCCGTCCAGGCCAGGCAGCATCAGGTCGAGCAGGATCATCCGCGGGCGCTCCCGCTCGACGGACGCCAGCACCGCCAACCCGTCGCCAGCCACGGCTGCGCGCACGCCAACCAACGTCTCGACGACCGTTTGCAGAATTACCTGGTTATCCGGCTCGTCCTCGCCTATCAGGACCACGTCATGCTCGCTCATTGCTGAGCCTCTCCCCTTGTTGCCACACCGTTGTGTGTGCGGCGGGTCAGAATGCCTCGTATCTCCTCACGGAGCTCTTCAAGCGGCACTGCTTGTTTAATGATCACCCGCTGCGCATTTCGCGCCAGACGCTCGCGGTCCTCGTCCGTCAAGTCCTTCGCGGTGACCACGATCACCGGTAGGTCTTGTGTGCTCGGACGCCGGCGAAGCGTCTGCAGCACCTCGAATCCGTCGACGCGCGGCATCATCAGGTCGAGCACGACCGCCGAAGGCTTGTGCTGCTCTACCGCGGCCAGCGCCGCTTCGCCGTCGGCCGCTGTCGCCACGCGCCAACCGTCTTCGGCAAGCAGGCAGCTCAATACCTCGCGCAAGGCCGCATCGTCGTCGACGATCAGCACGCTTCCGTCGTCCGGCGAGCCCGGAGTGACGAGCCCGCGCAACGCGTTCCGCAGCCGCTCGTGGTCGATCGGTTTCACCAGGTAGTCGGTCGCCCCGAGCACGAGCCCGAAATCCCGGTTGTCCACGATCGACACGATGACGACCGGGATGTCGGCCGTGGTCGACTCGCGCTTGAGCGCGTTGAGCACGCTCCAGCCGTCCAGCTTTGGCAGGCTGATGTCGAGCGTGATCGCGAACGGCAACAACTCCCGCGCTGCTTGAATAGCCTCCTGGCCATCCATGACCACCTCGACCCGGTAGCCGTCGGCCTCGAGGTATGTCCGCAGCACGGTGGACACGTGAACGTCGTCCTCCACCACGAGCACGAGCGGCGCCGCGGCGTTCGGCGGCGGAGGCTGCGGCGGGCCTGCGTGCGCCGGCGACGGCGCAACTGGCGCGATGCTTTGCGGCTTCTCGCCGGCCGCGGCAGCAGGCAAGTACACGGCGAACGTGCTGCCGCGCCCGACACCGGCCGAAGCCACTTCGACCCGGCCGCCGTGCAGCTCCGCCAGGCGGCGAACAATCGACAGCCCCAGCCCGGCACCGCCAAAGCGTCGGGTTGCGGACGACTCGGCTTGATAGAAGCGCTCCCAAACGCGCGCCAGCTGGCTCGGTGCGAGGCCCACGCCCGTGTCCTCGACGCGGAACACGACCTCCGGTCCCGTCGCGCCAGTCTGCTCGCCGGCCGAGATCCACACAGCGCCGCCTTCCGGCGTGAACTTGATCGCGTTGATGAGCAGGTTGGTCAGGATCTGCTGCAGCCGCTCTTCGTCCGCCCGCAGGACCGGGATATCTCCCACGGTCTCGCGGACCTGAACGCTGACCCCCTTGGCGGTGCCGATCACTCGCACCCCGGCTGCCGCCCGCTCGACGACGTTGCGCGGATCGAGCGGGGTGAGACGCAGGTCGAGCGTGCCTGCCTCCAGCTTTGACACGTCGAGCAGGTCGTTGATCAGCGCCAGCAATCGCCGCGACGCATCGCGCACTCCAACGACCTGACGCTCCTGGCGATCGTTGAGTGGCCCCGATAGTTTGCGCAGCAGGATGTCCGAGTAGCCGCTGATCGCCGTAAGCGGTGTGCGCAGCTCGTGTGAGACGACCGCCATGAACTCGTCCTTGAGCTTGTCCGCTTCGCGCAGAGCTTCGAGCTCATTGGCACTCTGGCGATAGCGCTGCATGCGGAGGACGGCGGCTGCCTCCGAGGCGAAGAAGCTGACCACCTCAAGGTCATCTTCGACAAACATCGGGCCCTTCTCCGCAAACGCGGCCAGAATGCCGACGTGGCGCCCGGCCAGCGCGATCGGCACGAGCATGGCGGTGCGCGGCAGCGTTTCGGTGCCGAACACGGACACGACGGCCTCGGGTAGCTGGTCGGGCGTGACGCCGCTGACGACCAGCGGCTCGCGCGTGCGCAAGACTCGGGCGATCAGTGGATCATCCTGCCCGACGCGCGCCGAAGGCGCTCCCCACAGGTACAGATCCTCGCGCGCGGCATCCTCGAGAAGCAGCAGCACGCGGCGGGCGCCGGTGGTCGCGGCGGTCGCCGCGCACAGGCGTTCAAGTGCCATCGCGTCGGTCGCAACGCCTTGCTGGTCGTCTGGCACCGCCATCAGGCGGGTTGGTCGCAGATAGCCCACCAGCTCAGGCAATCGCCACGCGCGGCTGAGCCAGTGCGGCGGAAAGAACCCGGCCCAGAAGCAAAGTCCAGAGGTCAGACCCGACAGACGCCCGAGCAGCGTCAGCAGCGGATCGTCGCGAGGAGCAGACGCGGCAGCCACGGCGAGCACGATCGCCGCGGCCATGAATCCGCAGCCCCACGCCACGGCGGCCATGCGCCGACGGGTAATGCCCATCGTACTCAGCGCACGGCGGGCAAACGCCCAGGCAGCGTACGCGACGCCTGTCACCAGATAGGCGATCAGAAAAAGCACCAGCCATCCTGCTAGGGTCGGGCCAGCCATTACCACGCCTGCTGCCAGGGTGATCAGCAGCCCCAGCGCCAGATACATCTGCCACCGCGGCATGTCGGCGACGTCGTCGAGCAGGCGTAGCAGCGCGTACGGCAGTACCAGTACGAGGATCGTCGAAAGCTGGTTGCTCAGCGGTACGCTGAGGCAGCCGACGGCGCTCGCGCAGCTCAGGAGCTGAATCTCCTGAATGCCGACGGTGATCGCCAGCGCGCCGAACAGGATGGCCACATCCAGGCGGGCGCGCTCGTGCGAGCGGAGCGCGGCGGCGACCGCGGCAATGCCCAACGCCAGGTATGCGAGGTCGGTGAGAAGTTGAAGAGCGCGCGCTGCGTCCATGGGCTACGGGCCTACGGCGCGGGCGCGCCGTCGTTATTTCTCTGAGTATGAGGCACGAGCGGTCAGAATGGTGGCCAGGGCACGTTACGGTACGGATCCAGCTGCGGAAAACACGGATTGGCCAGCAGCCGGTCCCAGCGCTGCCAGAGTGCGTCGAGCTCCTGGTCCGACAGCAGCGGTCGCAGCGAACGTTGCAACGATGCCACTCGCGCCTTGTCCGACCGAATCGCCCGCAGCTGCGCTACGAGTTCGCGCGGAATCGGCTCGCCGCAATAGTCCCAGATGACGGTGCGTAATTTGGGCACGTTGTGAAACGTCAAGCCGTGATCGATGCCCCACACGTGTCCGCGCACATCGAGCAGACAGTGGCCACCTTTGCGATCGGCGTTGTTGGCGAGCAGGTCGAAGACCGCCATGCGCTCCAGGTCGCAACGATGCGTCTCGCGTAAGCGCTCGTACTGCGCACTGGTACCGGTGCGTGGCTCGACGTAGAGCTGCAGGCTGCCGATGCCATGCGGCCCCTCTGCACGGATCACGGTCGGCGGCACGAGGTCCCAACCGAGCTGAGTTGCGAAGACGTAGGCGGCGACCTCGCGTTTGTAAAGCGTGCCGCTCGCGAAATCGCGTAGCGGCACTTCGCCACGCCGCGGCTTGTAGACACCGTAACAGCACGAGCCATCATCGGCACGCAACAGCGCGGCAAATGTGTAGTTCGATCCCCAGGGGATGAGCTCGATGCCCTCGATCGTGCCGTGTTCGAGCAGTGAGAACGGATCCTCCGGGAACGGGGCTGGCTCGGACATGAGCAGCGCGGGTGCCACGGTGGCTGAGATTTTAGGGTTTCGCGTTCGCGCGTTCGCGCGTTCCCGCGTTCCCGCGTTCCGGCGTTCGCGCGTTCCGGGTTGGCCTGCTCCTCCCTCTGAGAGGGCCGGGGCGCTTCCCGCTAGCTTTGCCAGTGAGACGGGCGGAACGCGGGAACGCGCGAAACTCGGAACCACTAAGATCTTGGACAGGTGAGCTCGTTGCCGCGCGTCCATCACGCCTGGGTGGCGAGCTGGTGGAACCTTCGCCACGGCGTGGAGATCACGCGTCAGCAGCCCGACCTGTACCTGAAGCTCTTGCTGCTGTACTCGATGCCGCCGCTGGTCGCGGCCGCGCTGGTCCTGTACGCGCCGAAAGACAACGTCTGGCACGACCCGCTCGCCTACCTGTTGCCGCTGATCACCATCGTGGTCGCCCCGGTCGTGCTGATGCACGCGGTCGACGCGGGTCACGGCGGCGAGCGCATCAGCGTTCTCGAAGCGACCCGCCGAGGTGTGCCGTGGGTGCCTCGCTACGTCTGGACCAACGTGCACACGACGCTGCTGTTCTGGATACCGGTCGGCACGCTCATGCTGCTGTGGGAGCGCAGTCCGCTCGGCCCGTGGCTGCCAACCGTGGTGTGGGTGCCGCTGATCGGTCTGGTCGCGCTGCACCAGCATGTCCGAACCGTGCTTGCCCCATACCTGGCAGTTCACGGCGAGCTGGGCGGCACGCGCGCCGCGCTCACCTCATGGGAGTTAGGCGGCCGCCACTTCTGGCATCTCCTCGGCACGTTCGTGCTGGGCAGCCTGCCGGTGGCGCTGCCGTTGGGGGTGGCTTACCTGGCGGTCGAGCGCTTCGGGCCCGATCCGCTCAGTGCCGCGTTGCTCGCGGCGTCGTGGCAGCTGGGCTGGGTCGGCGTCCAATCGACGCGCGGGCTGCTCATCCCGGCGCTGCACAACGCCTACGAGGACCTGTACGCGGCCGCATTGATTGACACTGCCCGGGGGTAGACATATCGTCGGAATTCGTCGATCGCCGGGGGCGGCCAGCGTCGGCCGTCCGTTCGCATCCATCGAGGGAGGGCTTATGGCTGACAGATTGCCGGTCAGCGTGCGCGTCAACGGGGCAACGTATACCCGCGAGGTCGAGCCGCGCGACTTGCTGGTGTACTTCCTACGCGAGGAACTCGGGCTGACGGGCACGCACGTCGGCTGCGATACCAGCCAGTGCGGGGCGTGCACCGTGCTGATCGACAAGCGACCCGTCAAGTCCTGCACGATGTTCGCCGTCCAGGCCGACGGCCGCCAGTTGACGACGATCGAGGGCCTGGCGACGGATGGCAAGCTGACGCCTCTCCAGGAAGCGTTCTGGAACGAGCACGGGCTGCAGTGTGGCTTCTGCACGCCAGGCTTCATCGTGACGGCCACCGCGCTGTTGGAAAGCAACCCGAGGCCGAGCGAGGCGCAGATCCGCAAGGGACTCGAAGGCAACCTGTGCCGCTGCACGGGCTACACAAACATCGTCAAAGCCGTGCAGGTCGCGAGCGCGGCCATGGCCACCAGCGCCGCCGCGCCTGCTGCCGCTACCGCGGGGAGGGCATAGAGGTATGGCTATCAGCCAGATGATTGGCGCACGCATCCATCGCCGCGAGGATCCCCACCTGATCACCGGCGGCGGACGGTACGTCGAGGACCTGACGCGGCCGGGGCTGCTGACGATGGCGATCGTGCGCAGTCCGCATCCGCACGCGCGCATCAGGCGGATCAACGCAACTGGCGCACACGCGATACCCGGCGTGGTCGCGGTCCTCACCGCGGCCGACTTCAAGCCGCTGCTCAGCGGCACCCACCCGGTCGCACCTGCCTTCATCCCCGAAAAACACACCGTCCCCCAGCGGTTTCCCATCGCCGACGACGAAGCCGTCTTCCAGGGCGAGCCCGTCGCGGTGGTCGTAGCACAGAACCGCAAGCTAGCCGTGGACGGCGCGCAGGCGATCGAGGTCGAGTACGAACCACTGCCCGCGGTCACCGATCTCTTGCCGGCCCTCGAGCCAGGCAGTCCACGCGTGCACACCACCGACGTGGACAACCTCGCCTGGGACACGACGTTCTCGCCCGAGGACTCGGTGAAGGCAGCCTTCGACCAGGCGGAGGTGGTGGTCAAGGAACGCATCCTCCAGCAGCGTCTGGCGCCCACGCCGATCGAGCCGCGCGGCGTAACCGCCGA
>VBGG01000672.1 GCA_005883405.1 Chloroflexota bacterium
CCACCGCCGCACGGGCGAGTCGCTTCGCAACGGCCTGAAGACGCTCGGCTTGCACGTGGACGGTGGGCTGGCCTTCGCCAACGTCCGGCTGCCCTCGAACGTGAGCGAAGGCGACGCTCGCCGCAGGCTTCTGGAGGACTACGGCATACACATCACGCTGATCGCACGGCAAACCTGGCGCGTCGGTCTGCTCGGCGCTGACGCGCTGCAGCGCAACGTGGAGCGCGTACTCACTTCTCTCGAGAAGGTGCTGGCCGAATGACGACCCTGCTCGTGTCTGGTGGACAGTTGGTCGACGAGCTGTCCGTGCGACGAGCAGATCTGCTGATCGAGGAGGGGCGCGTGGTTGCGGTCCTGCGCCCCGACCACGCCCGCACTGCTGACGACACGCTCGACGCGACCGGCCTGCACATCCTGCCTGGCGTGGTCGACGCACACGTGCACTTCAAAGAGCCGCGGCGCACCGAGTGGGAGGGCTTCCTGAGCGGCACAACGGCGGCCGCGGCGGGCGGCGTCTCGACCGTCTGCGACATGCCGCTGAACTGCCACCCGCCAACCCTCGACGCGCGCGCCCTGGCCCTGAAGCGCGGCGCCATCGCCGACCACGCAGTGGTCGACTATGCCCTGTGGGGCGGCGTCGTTCCCCAGTCGCTCGACCACGTCGCGGAGCTGCGGCGGGATGGCGTGGTCGGCGTCAAGGCTTTCCTATGTGACAGCGGCCTGGCCGAATACCCACTCCTCGACGAGTTCAGCCTGGTCGAAGCGATGCAGGCGTGTGCCGGGCTGGGCCTGCTGCTGGCATTGCACGCCGAAGACCCGGTCGAGACGCGCCGTCTTGGCGCCGATGCGCGCGCGGCGGGCCGCAATCAAGCGCTTGATTGGGCTCGATCTCGACCACCTGAGAGCGAGTGTCACGCCGTCCAGAGCGCGCTGGCGGCGGGCCGCGCGACAGGCGCGCGCCTGCACTTTGTCCACATCAGTACCGCCGATTCAGCCAGGCTCATCGGCGAGGCCCGCGCCGACGGCCAGGACGTCAGTGTCGAGACCTGTCCTCACTACCTGCTGCTCGACGAGTCGGACCTCGAACAGCTTGGCGCGCTCGGCAAGTGCGCGCCTCCGCTGCGCAGCCGAAAACACGTCGACGGGCTGTGGCAGGCGGTGGCCGACGGGCCGATCGACTGGATCGCCTCCGACCACTCCCCAGCCCCGCCGGAGATGAAGCAGACCGACAACATCTGGTCGGCCTGGGGCGGAATCGCCGCGATCCAGACGCTGCTGCCGGCGCTGCTCACGGAAGGCGTGCACGCCCGCGGGTTGAGTCTGCCGAAGCTGGTCAGCCTCACATCGGGCGCTCCAGCGCGCCGCCTTGGCCTGTACCCGAAAAAGGGCGTGCTCGATCCCGGCTCGGACGCCGATCTTGCGCTTGTCGATCTGGACCGCACGTGGACGCTCGAGACGGCCGCGCTGCGCACTCGCTGGCCGATCAGCCCGTTCGTCGGCCGCTCGTTTCGCGGCCAGGTGGTAGCCACGTTGGTGCGCGGCACCATCGTGTGGAGCGATGGCGCGGTTCGCGTCGAGCCAGGCTTCGGCCAGCCGGCGGTGCGGTGACCAGGCTGTCCACCCACGTCCTGGACGTAGAACGTGGCGTACCCGCGTCTGGCGTTCTCATCTCCCTGTACCGTGGGGAGCAGCTGCTTGCGCACGCCAAGACCGAGGCCGACGGGCGTATCGGTGATGTCGCGGGCGGCTCAGTCGAACCTGGCATCTACCGCCTGGTCTTCGACATCGCTGCCTACTTCGCGACCGAGCAACGTGCCGCCCCTTTTCTGCAGCGGGTGAGCATCGAATTTCAGGTCAACGTCGGCGACAACCACTGCCACGTTCCGCTTTTGCTTTCACCGTATGCCTGCACGTCCTACCGCGGCAGCTAGCAAGTCCGCGGCGGAGCTCGCCGTTCGGGGCGGGACGCTGGTCACCATGGATCCACTGCGCACCGTCCTCGTCGCGGACATCCTGGTCGACGCCGACGGACGCATCGCCGCGCTCGCCGATCCCGCCGCCCGCGCGCCCGCCCAGCGCTCGATCGAGGCAAGCGGCCTGGTCATCGTGCCGGGCCTCATCCAGGCACACATCCATCTCTGCCAGACGCTGTTTCGCGGCCTTGCCGAAGACAAGCCGCTCCTTCCCTGGCTGCGCGAGCGAATCTGGCCACTCGAGGCGGCCCACGACCCGGACTCGCTACGCGCCTCGGCGCGCCTCGGTATCGCCGAGCTCTTGCTCGGCGGAACGACGGCGATTCTCGACATGGGCACGGTCCATCACACCGACGCGCTCTTCGAGGCAGCCGCCGAAACGGGCATCCGCTACACGGGCGGAAAGGCCATGATGGACACCGGCGAGGGCGTGCCTGGTGGCCTACTCGAAACTACCGCGCTCGCATTGCGAGACAGCGACCGCCTCGCCAGAGACTGGCACGGACGCGAAGGCGGGCGTCTGCGCTACGCGTACTCGCCACGCTTTGTGCTCACCGCTAGCTATGATCTCCTGCGCAGCGTCGGAGCACGCGCGCGCGCCAACCAGATGCTCGTCCACACGCACGCGAGCGAACAACGTGACGAAAGCGAGCTGGTGCGCGAACGGTTCGGCGTGTCCAACATTCGGCTGCTGGCAAACCTGGGTCTGGCCGAGACGAACGCCTGCTTCGCGCATTGCGTCTGGCCCGAGCCCGACGAGTTCGACATCCTGTCAAGCGGCGGCGCGAGCGTGGTCCATTGCCCGTCCTGCAACATGAAGCTCGGCTCAGGCATCGCGCCGATCGCCGAGTATCTCGACTGCGGCGTCAACGTGGCGCTGGGTGCCGACGGCGCAGCGTCGAACAACCGCCTCGACGCCTGGGAGGAGCTACGGCTCGCCGGGCTGCTGGCGACACTGCGGTCCGGACCCTCGGCCCCGGCGGCGGCGGACCTGTTCGAGCTGGCGACCATCGGCGGGGCACGTGCGCTGGGCATGGACGTGGACATCGGCAGCATCGAGATCGGCAAGTGCGCCGACCTGACCATGCTCGATCTCCAGCGCGCCCACGCCGTCGGCCCAGACGACGTTTACACGCGACTGCTGTACTCGGCGCGCGCGTCCGATGTGCGGTTGGTGACCATCGGTGGCAAGGTGGTCGTCGAGAACGGCTCCCTCAAGTCGTTCAGGGAAGCTGAAGCCGTGGCCGACGCCGAACACCAACGCGCGCTTCTCGTCAACCGCGCGGGCGTCAGTACCGCTGGCTAGCCGGTCGTGACCCCGTCGCGCTGGGCGCGCTTGAAGTCCAGGAAGAGCCGCTGGTAACGGCGCTGGAGCTCGCGGTACTGCTGCTTGAGCAGGGCATTGTTCGGCTCCGCCACCCAGGCAGCCATCACCGCCCGCATGTCTTGCGTCAGCTTCTCCATCTCGGGCGTCTCGTCATCCATGGATCCGTTGGAATTTTACGCCGCTCTGCGCGCCGGCGGCGGGATTCTGGTGCGCGGCGCGGTCAGCCGGGTCTCGATGCTCCTCGGCTTGCGAGGGGTCCTCGCTGCGCAACAGGTGGGCGAGCACGACCTGCAGCGCGCCCGCCAGCGGCACCGCCACGAACGCGCCGGGTAAACCCGCCAGCACACCGCCGAACAGGATGCCGAGCATGACCGTCAGTGGGCTGATGCCCACGGTTCGTCCGATGACGCGTGGCACCAGGACGTTGGTTTCGATCTCCTGGATCACCAGCGCGTAGCCCGCCACCATCAGCGCGCGGCTCACGTCAACCGCCGCGAGCGCCACAAGAACGGCGGGAGCGAACGCCAGGTATGGCCCGATGATCGGGACGATCTCGAAGATCGCGGCCACCACGCCGAGCAGGATGGGATTCGGTAGTCCCAGAACCACGTAGCCGACGGTGGCCATCACGCCGATGGCCAGCATCAGAATGAGCTGACCGCGAACCCAGCCGCCGAGCTTCTCCTCGACCTCCCGCCACACGGTGTGGACGTCACGAGCGTGCCGTACGGAGACCGCGCGCAGCACCACCCGTTTGATCGACGGGCGCTCGACGAGCCAGTAATAGGCGAGTACGAACACGGTGATCAGGCTGAAAAGGGTGTGCGCAGCGGTGGCGCCGGCTTCGACAATCTGGTCCTGGGCAGGACGCTGCGGCGATTGGACAGCCGAGATCGCGCTGTCGACCGCGCTTATGGCAGCCGCCTGGAGCGGACGAGGCTGAAGGCTCAGCGCGTACGGCCGAAGCTGTTGCAATCGTTCGGGCAGGGTTTCACTGAACGAAGCAGCCTGCGCAAACAGGCTGGGTACCACCGCGTACGTGGGCATACCGATCGTCAGCACGATCAGCGTGTAGACCACCAGCACGCCGCTGCCGCGGGTGAACGGGCCGCGACGGAGTCGGGTCACGAGCGGCTCGATGGCTGTCGCCAGCAGAATGGCGAGCATGAGCAGGAACACGACTTCCTGGGCGCGCCACAGGAGGTAGCAGCCCGCGCCGACACCGATCAGGACCAGTCCGGAGCGCGCGACCTCCACGGGCGGCAGTTTGAGCGTGACGACCACGGGCCGCGACACATTCGCACGCGGTATGCCATCAAGACCTGCCTAGAAGTTCGGCCGACAAGCGGCTTGTCGGCCGAACTTCTAGGCGGCGAGCTCAGCCCATTCGCCATGATTCAGCGTGTCGGCGATCAACGTCGCGGCGACATCGAGTGCGTGCTCGGCATCCCAGGCGCCGCCGAACGTCGAGAGTCGCCGGCCGATTTCCTGGGCCGGCAGTCCCTGGCGGAACCAGAGCACGACGCTGGGTAACCGAGTTGCCGTCCGCCCCATGTCGAATGCCAGGCGGTCAGGCAGCCGGCTCGACCAGACGCTCGTCAGTGCCGCGGCGGCGTGAACTGCCGCGGTGCGCGGATGATCGGCCCTCGGGACCATCAGGCGCTGGCGGACCTCCGCCGGAGAGAAGCTTTTGCGCTGGGGGAGCAATCGCGGCAGAAGCGGGCGCGACTTGCTCGAGATTGATTCAGGCATGCATTAATCACCGTACGTGTGACGCCCACCGTGTGCACTGGCCGAAGGTCTGGATTCTCGACCGGCATGTAGGGCAATTTGCCTACATCCGATGGAGTACTCCACGGCCGCTGGGCGAAAGACGAAAGATCAGTATCCGTGTAAGAAATAGTCCTGCGCGTCGTACTGCCGCTGCTGGACCTCCACGATCGGATCGCCCAGGGCCTTGCGGACAGCGTTCAGCATGATGTCGATGTCGAACGGTTTCTGCACCACACCATCGACCAGGGCGGATTCTTCAGCTGACAACGTCAGTTCACCGCCCGCCACTACCACAATCGGGGCTCGTCGTGTTGCCTCGTGGTTGCGCACCTGCTTCACGACCGCCAGACCGTCCGGGTACGGCAGGTTGAAGTCGAGCAGAACCAGGTCAGGCGCCCGACCGCGGGCGAGCCGAAGGGCCTCCTGCGGATCCCATGCGCGCACGGCGCGGTAACCCTCCTGCCGCAGAAGCGCGGCGATGAGCCCCCCAACCGAGGCATGGTCCTCGAGCACCAGCACCACCTTCCGACGCGGCGCGGTACCGACGCGCCCGTTGTGCTGCGCACGTGAGAAGGGATGGGGCACTGCCGGAGTATAAGCGTGTTCGCTACTCTGGAGACCGTGCCGGTCGTGTTGATCCCAACACCACGAGTCGCGCTGGCGTGCCCGGACTGCCGTGGTGCTCTCGAGGAAGAGCCGCTGCGCTGTGCGGCGTGCGGTCGCGTTTTCGAGATTCGCAACGGTGTCCCCGAGCTGCTGCCGCGGACTCTGCAAGGTGATGCTGAACAGCGCCAGCACGCGCTGTATGCCGCCGTTGCCCACGAGTACGACGACGTGTTCCCGCGCCACGTCGCCGAGCACTACATTGACAAGCGCACGCGATTGGTCAAGGAGCTGCTGCCGATGGGCGGCCTGGTGCTGGACGTGGGCTGTGGGACTGGCCAATTGGGTGCCGCCATCGCCAGTGAAGGCTATGACGTCTTCGGCGTGGACCTCTCTTCGTCGATGGTCGCCAGAGCGCGTGAACGCGGCCTGGCGGGCACGTATGCTGGCGTGACGACCGCGCTGCCGTTTGCCGCCGATTCGTTCGACCTGGCGCTCACCGTGGCCACGCTCCACCACCTGGAGACACCGCGGCGCGTGGCGGCGACCATCGTCGAAATGGGGCGCGTCGTCAGGTCGGGCGGATTCGTAGTGCTGTGGGACCACAATCCGGCCAATCCCTACTGGCCGATCTTGATGAAGCGTGTCCCACAGGACTCTGGCGACGAGCGGCTCGTGTCACTCGCCGAGCTGCTCGAAGACGTTCGCGTCGCCGGCTTGCGTGTCGAGCGAGCATTCCGCAGCGGCTTCACACCTGATTTCCTGCCGGCCGCGTTGGCCGGCGCATGGCGGTGGGTGGAGAAGACCGTCGAGATCACGCCTGGCGTGAACGCCCTCGCCGCGCACAACGTGGTCGTCGCCCGCAAGCCGTGAACCGCTGGCTCGCGCTGTTCGGCGGGTCGCTGCTGCTCGCGCTGATCTTCGGCCATCTGCTGCGTGATACGCCGGGCTACATGGTCCGCAACCCCGACGGGACGATCACCGGCGACATCACCCATTATGTCTACTGGACACGCCTGGTGACGCTCGGCGGTGTGCAATCGGCGTACGGCGGCACGTGGCCGGAGACGTACGCCGTCTACCCGCCAGTGGCGCTGTACCCGCTCGAGTTGATCGGCACTGCATATCGCTGGCTGCAGGACCCCAGCTTCGATCCAGAAGCGGCGCAGCGGAGCGTGTGGCTGCACGAGGCGATCAAGTTTGTCGCGCTTGCCTGGCACTTGCTCACCGCTTGCGCGATTTTTGTGCTGGTCCGGCGCGCGACGACGCAGCCGCTGGCGGCCGTGGCGGGCAGCCTGTACGTGCTCAACCCGGCGGCGATCTACGACGTGGCGCACTGGGCTCAACCGGATGGCGCGCACTCGCTATTCAGCGTGCTGGCGATCGGCCTGCTGAGCGCCGGCCAGGTACTCGCCCCATGGGCGGCCATGGCGGCGGCCGCGCTCGCAAAGCCGCAGGCGTGGGCAATTTTGCCGCTGCTTTTCATTGCGACGTTTCGGTTGCACGGCCGGCTCGGTCTGGCTCGAGGGCTGCTCGTCCTGGTGTCTGTCAGCGTCGGTATCGCGGTGCCGTTTTTCGCCGCCGGCCGCCTGTCGGAGCTGCTGTCTTTGCCTGGCAACATGTCATCAGTGATGCCAGTCGTCTCGGCCGATGCCCACAACCTGTGGTGGATAATCGTCCAGCAGCGCGGTGCGGACCCGCTGTTCGTCGAGGACTCGGCGCACGCTTTCGGCCCGCTGACGTACCGATCGGCAGCAGCCGTGCTCGTGACCGCGGTCCTGCTGCTGACCTGGGGGCTGTACTGGACGCGGCGCGCCTCGCTTGCGGAAGCCGCCGCCCTCGGCGTCCTGGGATGGTTCACCTTCACCACCCAGGCCCACGAGAATCACCTGTTCTTCGCCCTGCCCTTGTTGTCGTTGGCCTGGCCGCTCAAGCGCGCGCTGCTCGTGCCGTTCGCGATCATCAGCGCTACGCTGCTGCTGAACATGCTGCTCCATGACCAGCTAGTGCTAGAGCGCATCGGCGCGAGCCTGCACGACCCCATCGTCGAGCGACTTCGCCTGGTCAATGCCTTCGCAAACGTCCTTTGCTTCGTCGGCTGGGCGCTGTTGGCGGCCTTGCGATCACCCGTAGCGGCGGCCGCTTCCGCCCCAGTGAGCTATTGGCCGCGGCGCAGTACCGCGGTTGGTCTGGAGGTCACCCATGACTGACCTGAAGGCGCCACCGTACCCCGGCAAAAGTCACGATCTGATCTCGCTCGGGGATGGGCTCAACTTCAGCGCTCCGCTGGCGCAGGTGAGCGGCACGGTGGTCCCCAATCCGCTCTTCTTCCTGCGCTCCAACAACCCACCACCGCGACTGGCGTCGCACGAGTGGCGGCTTCGAATCGACGGGCGAGTCAAGCGACCGCTGACGCTCGATCTCGCCGGCCTGCGCGCGCTTCCCAGCCAGACCCAGGAAGTGTGGCTCGAGTGCGCCGGCAATAGCCGGCGTCGGTTCGACCCGCCTGGCGAGGGTAATCAGTGGGACGACCAGGCGGTCAGCAACGCGGTGTTCACCGGCGTGCCGCTGCGCGCGGTGCTCGAGCAGGTCGGTGTCGAGGACGACGCGATCGAAGTGGTCGCCACCGGCTACGACGCGGCGAGTTTTCAGCGCGGCCTGCCACTCGACGTTGCTCTCAGTCCAGAAGTGCTGGTGGCCTTCGAAATGAACGGCGAACCGATTCCATGGCCGAACGGTGGGCCGGCGCGGTTGATCGTTCCCCGCTGGGCGGGCATCGCCAGCGTCAAGTGGCCCGCCCGCATCGAGCTGGTCAACACCCCGTTTCAGGGTCACTTCAACGCCGAGCGTTACATCATGGTCGACGCCGACGGACGCACGTTGCGAACCGTGCGCGAGATGCCGGTCAAATCGGTCATCGCCTGGCCGGCCGAGGGCGAGACGC
>VBGG01000673.1 GCA_005883405.1 Chloroflexota bacterium
AACGCGACACCCAGAATCGACGAAGAGGGCGGATCGAACTCTGATGGCGTCTTAACGCCGACAAGTGGTACAGGTGCAGTCGAAGCCGACGCGGGGGTTGGCGGGATCAATCTCGGCGGCGTGGTGGTCGCTGCCGCCGTTGTGGGCATCGGTGACGCGGTCGACATCGACGCTGCCGGGGGGCTGAACCGAGCTCCTGAGCCGCAGGCGACGACAAAGACGAATGGTGCGACCGCAGCGTAGCGAATCAACGCCATCACACGAAGGTAAGACAGTAGTGTGGCACTTTAACGGCGGCACTCGCGGGAACAAAGCGCTCCACGAACGCGCTGGTCAGCGATTCTGTGAGCCCTCGACAAAGCCCACTGGCGCAGTCAGCGCAGGGCTGCGCGAAGGAAGTCGAACGCGTCGGTATCGCCTGGCACGATATCTTCCTCAATGATGGCGCCGGACTGGGCTTCGAGGCGCAAGGATGCCGCTCCTCTGCGTAGCTCGTAGATCGGCGGATCTGGACACGACTGGCCTGCCGTGCACTGCACATACGGCTCGTAGGAGGTTACGCAGGCGTCGGGCGGCAGCTGGATGGTCCTGCGATGTGGATCGTTGCGCCGCACGTTTGCGGGCCTGGCGTGAGCGCATAACTCTGGCGCGTAAGTACGGGCACGCCGCTCGGCGGCGGGCTCGCCTGGCGATCCGGATCGTACAACTTGGCACTCGGGCCAGCGCCTCGGCACGCTATAGGCGCGGTGCCGTTCGGCGGTAGCGTGGGTACCGGCGGCGGGCACGGCGGCAGCATATCGGCAGAAACGGCGGGTCCAGGCGAGGCGGTTACCGATCGCGAATGACGGATCTGAGATCCGATCGCTTCACCGGTGCGAGCGTCGTAAATGAAAATACGTTCGTCTGCCTCGTAGAGGTTTCCCGCTGTGATGCCCGGTGCAGGCATACCCTGGAATTGGAAATAACCCTGGACACTCACCCACCAAACGGGGGTGTTCTGATCCTGGCCGGGTACGTAACCATTGGGGCTCTGGATTCTCCTTCGCTGATCGCTTTCACCCAGCGTTATGAGTTCAGCCGTGACGCCGTCGATCCGTACTACGACCGGTGAGATTTCCGGCGCAGGCGAAGATGCCTCGGCCGTGGCCTTGCGAATGGCTTCGTCGCGCGGGAACGATGGCGGCGCAGGCGGGGATGATGGGCCGCAGTTGAGACACAGGATCAGCATTAATGCGAAAGCAACCCCACCATGGGACCAGCAACGTCCGACGCCCACGTCAGAACCGTACGGCACGTCGACATTTTCGGGCCGTATTTCCACTCGCCCTTGATCACGTCGTAGTCGCTGTGGCACACGCCCGTGGCACCGATTCGAACCTGCACTTCGCCTGCGCGCGGCGGTTCGATCTCCACATCCTCCAGGTCCAGGGGTCTTGCGTAGTCGTTCAGTACGGCTGCCTTCATGCGCGGTCGAGCATACCTCGGGGGTAGATGATCTGCATCGTGCCGCATATCGAACGCAATCACCAAAATCGAAGTGCGGACCATCAACGACGGGTTAGTGCGGAACTGCCGCTCCGATTAAACGAGTGAAAGGCGCGACAGGTTCATCCAGCACTACGCTCCTGCGGGTACTACGGTGTCCACTGCAAGCTTGATGTCGTCGGCGCCAGTGACGGCGCCAAGCAAGGTTGCGGTTTTGGTTTGACCGGCCACCAGATCGTTTATGGCACCAGTCGCGATGCCAATAAGATTGCCGCTCTTATAGAGGGCGGCTTGCACAGTCAAGGTGTGAGGAGCGCTATCCGAGTTTGTCACCTCGACTGCCACCGTCGGCACCAGACCGCCAGTCGTGGATGGCGGACCGAACTTCACCTTTCGAGCGACGTCGCCGGCGGGGGTGGAACGTTCCCGGCTCAGCAAGGTGTCGACGTCGACACGCACGGAGTCATACGCGTCGGACAACATGCTGCTACTGACGAGGGCTGCTGCGCGTTGTTGACCAGGCAGCAGGTCGTTTACTGCCCCGACGGCCGTCGCGACGATTTGATCGCCTTTCTTGAAGGTAGCTTTGGCTGTGAAGGTGTCCACCAGATCCGTGGTGTTGGTCACCGGCACTCCAACAAGAGTCAGGCCACCAAACTTGATGAGCGCCGGGGTTCCAAAGACCAAGCCCTGATTTGCGTCCGCCGGGGCTGTAGTAGGTCGCGTGGCAACGGTTGCCGTCGGAGAAGCTATTGTGGCGCGTGCCAGTGAAGGCTGCGCCGACCGAGGAAGCGCGGCCGTAGTTGGCGAAGACAATGGGGCTTCTCGAGTGACCGTCGGACGAGCGACCGCCGCGGTCGTTGGCAGCGGCGTAGGCCTGGCTGCATTCGCTGGAACGGTCGTCGTGGGCGGCATGGGTTTGGGAGCCGCCGTAGGAGCGGACGTTGGAGCACTCGCAGCTGTCGCCCGAGGCGATGCCATGGTCGGAGCGGCTGCTGGCGTCTCGACGAGAGGGACATCGGGAGTAGCAGTCGGCGTCGGTAGACCACTGACACCCGCGTGTCGGGCTGCATCATAAGCAGGACCCCACGCGGGGATACCCGGCAGAATGCCAAGTGCGCCCAATGGCGCCGTAGCGCTCACCAAAGCCACGGCCATCGCCGTACCTGCAGTAATCAGAACCGACTTCATTTCATGCGAATGATCGGCAGTCGATGCGCTGTCTTGAAGGCCGGCCGTCGACGCCGGGTGTCACGGCATCAAACCTGCCGACGCAGGCAGTGGCATCGTTCACACACAAGACGCGAGCAGTTCCACACGGGTCGTGGGGTGAAATGAGCCGTGGCTCCGTGCAGCACGACTGGTCTTGGGCCCTGTCAGAACGGCGCACAACCGTATTCGTCGTAGTCGCCTCAGCCTTTCACGGCGCCCGCGGTCAGGCCAGAGATGATCCGGCGCTGGAACAGGAGCACCAGCAATACCAACGGCAGGGTGATCACGATCGAGGCGGCGGTGATTTGACCCCACGGATATTGCGCAGCCATGTCGGCCCCCTCGAACTGCGCGATGGCGACCGTCGCCGTCAGCCGGTTCGGCAGGCTCATGAAGGTGCGCGCGAAGAGGAACTCGTTCCAGGCCTGGATGAAAAGCAGGATCGCCGCGGTGAAGACGCCCGGTGCCGAGAGTGGCACCGTGATCTTGTAGAAGGCCTGCATCCGCGTGCAGCCATCCACCCGCGCTGACTCCTCCAGCTCGCTCGGCAATTCGCTGAAGAAGGCGGTCAGCGTCCAGATACAGATCGGCAGCGTAAAGGTCACATTTGGCAGGATCAGCGCCAGGTAGTTGTTGGTCAGGCCCCAGGCGTTGAATTCCCGAAACAGCGGTCCGATGATCGCGATGCCCGGAAACATCGCGATCGCGAGGACCAGCGCCAGCAAGAGGTTCTTGCAGGGAAAGTTGAGCCGCGCGATGGCGTAGGCGCACAGGGAACCGATCACGAGGGAGATCGCGG
>VBGG01000178.1:0-4517 GCA_005883405.1 Chloroflexota bacterium
CTATGGCCGAAACCGTTGCAGACCGAGAGCGCAAGGTGCATGCGCGCGTCACGCGCCAGCCCATCGCAGCCACCGCAACTGCACTGCAGGACCTGTTCGGCCAGCGGTTGGTCGCCGCGATTGCAGGCGTCAGAGACCCCAAAGCCGTCGGTCGGTGGATACGAGGTGAGGATGTTCCTCGTGCTCAAGCTGCCGCGGCTCTCCAGAACGCGCTCCAGGTCGTCGAGATCCTCCGTACACAGGAGGATGACGACACGGTGCGGTCCTGGTTCCGCGGCATGAACCCCGACCTCGGCGATCGTCCGCCGGCGCTCCTGGTCCGCGAGCAACCCGAGAACGTCGCCCAGGCCGCGCGGGCATTCCTGGCTCGGTGAGACCGCGGCAACCCCGCTCTGCGCGGACGCCGCGCACCCTCGTCTATCGATTGGGCAGACTGCCCGACCCGCTTGAGTGGCCACCGCTCGAGAGCGCAGGATCAGGTCGCTTCGATGATCCTGCGCGACGGTTCCGCGTGCTGTATGCCGCGCGCCAACGCGCCGCGTGCTTTGCAGAGACGCTGGCCACCTTCCGCCCATCTCTCGAGCTGCTGGCCGAGACGGGCGATCCCGCCGACATCGTCGGCGCCGTCTCGGCGGGTTTCCTGCGGTCCCGCGGTGTCGCGGCATTCCACCGGCGGGCCGGCCGTTGGCTGGATATCCGACAGCTCGAAACGCTCGCGGCGCTTCGATCGGCCTTCGGCTCGACACTTCACGAGTTCGGGCTGACCGACGTCGACCTGAGCGGCGTGTGCGGGCCGCAGCGAATGTTCACCCAATCGGTCGCTGCCTGGGCCTACGAGCACGGCTACCACGGGATCGTCTACGCCAGTCGCCTCGGCGCCACCTTCGAATGCTGGGCGATCTTCGACAACGCGGCTATCGAAACGGGCAACACAGCCAGCGAGCCGGCGGACGTATACGTCCGTTGCCCGGCCTGTCCGACGTGGTTCGTGCCATCCTGCGCACCAACGCGCGTGTTCGCACGCCTGCCGCCATCGGCTGTGGCGATCGCGGCGGTACGGACCAAGGAAGCCACCGCGCACTACCTGCGCGCATTGTGGTGACGTCCTGGTGGACACCGAAGGCCCAACCCGCCGTTTCTGCGGTGAGCGATGCCGGAGAGCGGTTTCCCGCCTTCGGCGCTCCACCGCTGCCGAATCGCCGAATGCCACGCATGGCGCCCCCCGCGCGGCCGCGGCCAGACTCTGCGCGACTTGCAGCCAGCCCATCCTCGACAGCCGACGTCGCAAGTACTGCCACGAGCGGTGCCGCCGGATGGGGTCTCAGCCTCAACAGCCTGACTGCCCCGACACCAAGAAGACCGCCAAGCCAATCGACCAGCTGCTGCTGCCCAGAATCTGCGCCGCATGTGGCCAGGTGCTGAACGGCGCAGCGGCTCGCAAGCACTGCGACGGGCGCTGCCGCACTCGGGCCTATCGCTTTCGCCTTGAAGCAAGGAGGACACCGTCTATGACCACGATCATCACGCGCGTCCATCTGCCCGGCATCGGGCATGTCTGCCCTGAGTGCTTTTCACGCGGCCACCTGACCGCCTCTCCATTACCGCCAGGCGAGGTTTACTCGTTCGGCGTCGTAAACCCGCCAGCCCAGTTCGACTGGAACGTGGACTCGGCGCGGGCGCTGATCGCCGCCAGGCCGCGTTCCGCCCAGCGACTCGAGTCCGAGTGCCTGCAAGACTGGCTGGCCAACCGGTCCACCCATGCCCGGAGCACCTGGACCACATTCCCACGGACAAGCTCGACGAGCCCGGCATCCTCGTCGAGGTGCTAGCCGGGCCACCTGATGGCGAGCTCCAGCCGTTCCGCATCCTGATCGACGGCACGCACCGGGCAGCTCGCAAGGCGCGACATGGTCAGCACTTCTGGGCCTACCTGCTGACGGAAGGCGAGCAGCGTTCGGTCTGCACGTACTACCGCAATGGCCAGCCGACGGAGCTTCCTTCGTTCCCGGCCAGGGCACCGACGAGACTCAGGCCGGCATCCTTCTCGTGACTTCCACGTGCGAGGCCGACGTTGCCTGACTTCGACGTCGTGCTCATGACCACGCGCTGTGGCACGCACACCGTGCGGGTGGACGCGGCCAGCGCCGGGGAGGCTCTCCGCTCGATAGACGGAATTGGGCCAGGAGCTTACCCAGCGTGTGCGAAACCTCCGCGGCGACGAGCTGGTCCAACAGGTCCGGGGCGTAGGTGAAGAGCACGCTGCGGCGGGCAGCACACACCTTGAGCGAGAGGCCAATGGCGAGATGAGTTTTTCCGACCCCCGGTCCACCAATCAGCAGGATGTTGGTCGCGGAGTCCAGAAAGGCCAGGTTGGCTAGCTCGCGGACGCGGGCCGCTGGCAGCCCCGGCTGGAAGCTGAAGTCGTACTCCTCCAGAGTGCGCAGCATCGGAAAACGTGCGCGCGCGATACGTGCATTGATTGACCGATCGGCTTTATCTGCCAACTCAAACTCCACCAGACGTGCCAGGTAGGCGGTGTAGGTCGTTTCACTCTTGGCCGCCCGATCGGCCTCGGCCTCGAAGTGCTCGGCGATGCTGTGCAAGCCAAGCTTGACCAACTGGCCCTTGAGCGTGCCGCTCTCCGCGTTATCGAGTGGCGTCCGCGCCGCTGGGCTGAATGGCTTGCGGGCCAGGGCCGTCATCGGGTCGCCTGCAACAGGCGCTGGTAGCGGCCGAGGTCAGCGCGCACCACGGCCGTTGGCAGTGGTCGACCGGCCAGCGGCGCCAGCTCATCTACTTCCGGTTGAGTAGTGCTTTCCAACAGCCCGCGCACGAAGCCGTGGGAATAGGTGTTGTACTCCTGGGCGAAGGCCCGCTCCAGGCTGCCCGTATCATAGAGGCTGGCCAGTTCCATCACTCCGCGCAGGTGATCGGCGGGGTTCATCTTGTGCTGCGCCACCAGACCGTCGAGGAAGGCCGCCTGGTGCGGAAAGCGCTCGAGGAACTGCTCGGCGAGCACCACGTAGGTTCTGGCCGCCCTGCGGCGCAAAGGCGCGTAGTGTTCCGGCAGGATGACGATCGCGCCTTTGACGTCGCTCAGCCGATGTTGGACGAGCACTTCGCGCCGCGCGTCCAACACCAGCACATGCGTGCCACGACTCGGCAGCAGCCACACCAACTTACCGGCTTGAGTGGCTGGGACCGAGTACCGACTGCCGTCGTAGCTGACCAGGCAATCCCAGCTGACCTTGCGCGAGAGCGCCAGGGTCCCCACGAAGCGCTGTTCGGGAAGTGGCGTGAGGTGCGGCAACTCCTGCTGGAAGCGATCGATCGGCCGCTCGAGCGTCGTGCTGCGCACACGCACGTCCAGATCGTCGCGCTCGAAGACCGCCAACTCCTCCAGGAAGTGCGAGAACGACGCGAAGTGGGTGCCTTTGATGAACTGCTGCTCCAGGTAGAAAAATGGTCGTTCGACTTTTCCCTTCGTTTGGGCACGGTACGGCTGACACGCGCGCGGCCGGATTCGATAGTGACCGCACAACTCGAGAAACTGCGGGTTCCAGCGGAAGTGGGCTGGGTTCGGATCCAGCACGAACGCCTTGGCGTTGTCGATCAACAATTGTTTGGGCGACGCGCCAAAATGGCGCAGGCAACTCTCGATCGCCTCGAAGATCGAGGCCTGCGTCTCATCCAGGCTGGCGGTGTAGTGCTTGCGCCGTGAGTAACCGAGCACCATACAGAACACGATGACGCGGAACAGCTCGCCGCCGAGGTCGATCGTGTACGGCGACCAATCGAACTGCGCTTGGAATCCCGGCGGCGTCTCAAAGCGCTCCGTCGCCTTCGACGAGGGTACCGACGCTCGCAAACCCTTGAGGTAGGTGTACAGGGCGCTCGCGGAGCCGGTGTACGCCGGGCGCACTTCACGCAGGATCCGCGAGCCGATCAGGTGCTCGGTGAAGTACAGCCGTCGAATCTCGGCTTCGAACGGCACCAGCTTCGGATTCGGCCGCTGAGGCCGGCTGTACCGCGGAGTGCCATCAAGCCGCAGTGCGCGCCGCACGGCTTTACGTGAGACGCCCACTTCGCGGCAGATGGCCCGAATGCCCATCCCTTGGGCATGCAAGTACCGAATCGTTGTCCACGCTTCCACGCTCAGCAACCTCCTTATCCTCCTCGTGGGTCACCCCCACGAGGAGCTAGGCTGCCAGGTACCTCGGGTTCCGCTTACCGACGAAAGTGGGTCCCTTTTCGCGTGGAATCAACAGCCTTCCAAGCCGGCGGTGTGGGATCGTGGCCCGCCTCCCAGTCCAGCCGACACCGCTCATGTGGAAGAGCGGCGACCTTGTATCTCGCCGAGGCCGGTTCGACTCCGGCTCACGGCTCCTCTCGCACGCCTGGATAGCTCAGAAGGCAAGAGCCTCGCCCTCGTAACGCGAAGGTCGGCGGTTCGAAGCCGCCTCCAGGCTCTAATTGCGTGGTTGAGTAATCGCTAGCTCGCCTGTCCTTGAAACAGG
>VBGG01000178.1:4693-5269 GCA_005883405.1 Chloroflexota bacterium
GCCAGGCACCCGCGCCATCGAGGCTCACGCCAACCCGGGCTCGAGTAGCCGCCAACTTTCCATCACCAGGTCGAGACTGCGCAGCACCGGGAGAGCGTGCCGCCGAGGCGCCCGACCTTCGTCCCGCCCTGCTCGCCCTCCGAGTCGCGTGTCCGCGCGCAGCTTGGGGCGTCCGGGACTGATGGCGCATATCGACGATCCGCTATGCTCCCGTATGTGAATTCCCTTCCCCCTGGCCAGCTCATCCGGGAAGCTCGACGGCGAGCAGGCATGTCCGAGGTCGAGTTAGGCAGGCGGGCCGGGGTGACTCAGAGTGTGGTCAGTGCATACGAGTCAGGCGCGCGCCAGCCGTCTATGCCAGTGTTGGAGCGATTGGTGCGCGCAGCGGGTAGTGAGCTCGATGTATCCCTGCGGGATGTAGAAACCTCCGCGAGCAAGCGATCAGGCCCGCTGGCCCGGCGAGTGTTCCAGCACCGCGAAAAAATTCGAGATGTGGTGGCGCGTCACGGGCTCTCAAATCCACGCGTGTTCGGCAGTGTCGCTCGAGGTGAGGATGCCGTCGACAGCGACTTGGAC
>VBGG01000178.1:5292-6211 GCA_005883405.1 Chloroflexota bacterium
CCTCAAACCTGCAGTGGCCTCGTCGGTGTTGGCTGAAGCGCGCCCGCCGTGAGCCGCCGTGATCGCCAGCGCCTGGAAGACACTCTGGCCGCCATGGACGCCATCCGATCCCACATGGAGCGTGGTGCGCTCAGTGATCCACTGGTGTTCGACGCAATCCGCGTGCGGCTGATCGAAATCGGTGAGGCGGTGAACGCGCTTCCTGCGGAACTCCTCGCGAACGAGCCTGATCTGCCGTGGGCTCAGATCGCCGGCATGCGAGACCGCCTGGCGCACCGGTACTTCGACACATCGCATGTGATTGTCGCCGCAACAGTCGAACACGACCTGCCTGAGCTTGAACGCGCGACGCGTTCTTTACTCGATCGCGTCCAGAAAGACTAACCGTCTCGGCGCGCCCGGCGCTACGAGGTTGTTTCGCTCTCCAAGGCCGTTGTTGGTGGCACTAGATCACGCGACGGATCGACGAACAACGCGCAGCATTAGTCGCGCAAGTAGTCAAGGACCCGGTTGCGTTCGTCTCGTCGATGCCGCTCCTGTACGGCGAAGGCGGAACAGCGGCCACCGCGTATGCGTGTCCAATGCACCCGGAGGTCACCTCCGCGACGCCTTCCACCTGTCCGATCTGCGGGATGAAGCTGGTGCCCTCGGACTCGGCCGTACCACAGGATTTGCCATCACACGGCAGCCACGGACGGAGCGACGGCTTGGAGTGGGAAGACCTCATGCCCGAGATCAACCGCGCCTCGGACCCCAGCAACATGATCTGGAAGCTGATCGATCGCGACACTGGGGCGGAGAATGGCGCGATCTCGTGGAGCTTCCGTGTCCGCGATCGAATCAAGATCCGATTGATCAACGAGATGGAATCCGATCACCCGATGCACCACCCATTCCACATCCACGGTGCTGGACGTTT
>VBGG01000674.1 GCA_005883405.1 Chloroflexota bacterium
CGCTGGCCGAGGCCATCCCGCTCATTCGCGCGCTTCCCATCCACTACGTCGGCAACGTCGAGGGCAAAGACGTGACCGCCGGCGCGGTTGACGTGGTGGTGGTCGACGGGTTCGCCGGCAACATCTTTCTTAAAGGCGGCGAAGGAGTCGTGTCGACCATCACCGAGATGCTCCGCCAGGAGATGACGCGCAATCCACTCCGCGCGGCGCTGGCACTCGGTCTGCGGCCGGCGTTTCGGGCGCTGCGTCGACGGCTGAGCTATGAGGAGTACGGCGGCGTGCCGCTGCTCGGCGTCAATGGCGTGTGCATCGTGGCCCACGGGCGTTCGACGCCGTACGCCATCCAGAACGCGATCCGCGCCGGCGCGCAATGCGTCGAGCTGCGGCTGATCGAGCGCATCCGCGACCGCCTCGCTTCTCTGAACGTCTAGTTTTTCGCGGCTCAGGAGACGTCAACAACGCCCGGCGAGCTGGCAGATGTCGGCGACCGCGGCGTCCCAGCCTTCAGCGTCGCCCGCGCCCGCGGAGCTCAGCATGCGCCGCACGTCTGCGCGCAAGAGCTCGCTCTCGGGGGTTGAATCGGCCCGCGCCATCGTGAAGTTGTAGGCGCGTATCGCCAGCTCGCGGCTGGGCGGCTGAGCGTGAACCATGACGAAGACGGCATCGGCCGTGCCGTGCGCGGTCGGCCTGGCCGGCGGTCCCGCTGACAGGTTGACATCACCCGGCGCTTCGCGCAGGGGCTGGATCGAGAGCTGGACCGCCTGGAACACGTAGATCGCCAGTGCGGCGATGAGCGGCACGGCAACCAGCAGCATGATGCCGGTGCCACGGTCGAAGCCGTGCGCGGTGGACCTCCTGACGACGTTCGGGACGATCCGATGCCGTGGCCGCTGGCCAACCTGATGCGGCGCATATCGCACGGTAACGGTCTCTGTGCCCGGCATCGGGGCGACGCGAGCGTACGCCCGTTGCACCGCGCGCAACTGGTCATACGTCGCCCGCGTATCGTGATCGAGCAGGACCGACTTGGCGACGTTGACCCGCGCCATGCGCCCCGCGGCCACGGCTGAGCCGGCGTTCAGGTCCGGATGGTAAGCCTTGGCCAGCCGTCGGTAAGCGGCGATTATCTCCTCGTCCGAAGACTCAGGTGTGACGCCGAGGAGCTGGTAATAGTCAGTCGCCGGATCGAACGGGATGCGGGCCATGTGGGACGAAAGAGGGCAGCTAGCACCCCCATCGACCCAATTCTAGAAAGTTTGGCCGAATCCCGTTCGCGCGTTCGCGCGTTCTCGCGTTCTCGCGTTCGCGGGTTCAGAGCGCGAACTTCAGTGGTTGTGCGTTGGCGGCCTTGGGCCGGCGCCTGGAGCGCTGCTAGTCGGTTGCGTCGGCAACGCGAGAACGCGCGAACGGTCTTTGGCTCTAGCCGGTGTTCTCGAGCTCGACCCGCCAACAGCCGCTGAGGCACTCGATGCCGCGTCGCAGCGAAGCCAGTCCACGCGCCTGCAACTTCTTGACCGCGTCCTCGTTGCGGCTGACGATCGCCGCCGTCTCAGCCAGGCTCTTGCCTTCGAGAAACCGCAGAACGATGACCTGGCGCTGCTCTGGCGTGAGTCGGGTCAGTCCCGCCTTGATCTGCTCGAGCGCTACCTGCTGATCGATGCCGCCGAAGACCGGCCCGGCGCTGATCTCGGGCGCGTCGTCGAGGGCGACCTGCGTCTGGCGCGGTCGCCGACGTACCGCGTCGATCAGCCGGTTGTGAGCGATGCGGAATACCCAGGCGGACAGCGGCGCGCCCTGCGGCTGAAAGCCGTCGATCTTCTCGTAGACGCGGGTAAAGACGTCGGCGGTCAGGTCCTCGGCCTCTTCGGCGTTGCCGTTCAAGCGCTGAAACAGGTAGCCGAAAACGCGCGGCGAGTAGCGCTCGTACAGCTCCTCGAAGGCAAGGGGATCGTTGGCGCGGACCCGGCGCACCAGGTCTTCGGCATACATCACGGTCGACGCAGGGCGATCGGTAATCATCGGTGGCTGTAGCTTGCCGCAGCGCGACCAACCACCCAATAGTGAGAAGTACCGCCACTGCCAGCCGTCGGTACTCAACTCGGCACAGTCCCTTGAGCGCGGGTGAGCCATCGCGCATCATGCCGCCGCCTGAACATGGAACCGCGACGCATCGCCAGTTACATCTTGCTCGAGCCCCTCGGCCACGGCGGTATGGCCGTGGTGTATCGCGCCCGACAGGAGAGCCTCGACCGGACAGTTGCGGTCAAGGTGCTATCCGAAAATCTCGCCGCCTCCACCGAGTTCATGGAGCGGTTCCGCCGTGAAGCGCGCACCGCCGCCAACCTGCGCCATCCGAACGTCATCACCGTCCACGACTTCGGCGAGGATGAGCGCGGCGTGCCGTACCTGGTGCTCGAGTACATCGAAGGTCCAACCCTGGCCGACCTGATGGACGTCGGCCTCGACGACAGCCCCATACCGGACCTCCTCGACCAGATCGCAGCGGGTCTCGACTACGCCCATGCCCACGGCGTGATTCATCGCGACATCAAGCCTGGCAACGTGCTCACCACCGAAGACGGTCGGGTGGTGCTGGCCGATTTCGGCCTGGCCTGGCTGCTCGAGGGCGCCCATCTGACAATGACGGGCGGCGTGATCGGCACCCCCGAGTACATGAGCCCCGAGCAAGCGGCGGGCGAGCCGATCGATCACCGATCGGACGTGTACGCGCTGGGCGTGGTGCTGTACGAAATGCTCGTGGGCGAGCGGCCGTTCATCGCCGAGACGCCGATCGCCGTGCTGCTCAAGCACCTGCAAGATCCAGCGCCGTCGGTACTACTGGCGCGTCCTGACCTGCCGCCGGCAGTCGGCGACGTGCTGGCCAAGGTGCTGGTGAAAGACCCGGCCGACCGTTACGCGTCGGCGGGCGAACTGGCGCGCGCCTTCCGCGCGGCCATCACGCAGACGAGCCATCAGCTATCAGCTATCAGCGATCAGCGCGGCGCGCTCTCGGCTGTTCCAGTTTCCGCAATGTCTTCGGCCGCGAAGTCGCCCTCGACGACCTGGTCGCCCGCCTTGTCGGAGCCAACCGTTGCTGCTGAGGACGGACACCGCCTTGTCTGTCCCGAGTGCAGCGAACAATTGCCCGCAGGTGCCGGCATCTGTCCGCGCTGCAAGTACATGGTGCCGCTGGATCAGCTGCCCAAGTCGTCGGCCTCGCGCTACAAGCTCCAACGCCGCGAAGTGATCGTGAACCTGCTACCGCAGAGCATCCGCTGGACTCCTGACGGGCTGCAGCGGGCGCGGCGGCTGGCGGCCCAGGCGCTCCTCGAAGTAACCAATGACGGCTGGGAGCCGGCCAGCATCGGCGAGCCGTATCACCTGGTCGAAGGCCGCACGATCTCGGGCTCGGTGGTCGAAAGTGCGATCCTCAAGCTCGAGCGCATCGCGTAAATAACTCCCCTCTCGGTGGGAGAGGGCTTGGGGGGTGAGGGGTGCGTATCGGCCACTACGTCTGGCCGCCGAGCTGCCGCGCCCGCTCGGTGCGCGTCGCGGCTTCGTCCACCTGGCCGCGCTCGCGGCTGATCTCAGCGCACGCCTGCCACGTACTGGGCCGATAGGGACTGTCCGACAGGGCCAGCGTGCAGGCCTGCTCGGCCTGGCCCAGCAGCTCGTCGGCGCTGCGCTCGACGGGCGCGCGTCTGGCCCAGGCGAGATAGAGCCGCGCCAGCCGCAGATGCGCGAAGGGGTCGTACGGACCGCGACGGATCGCTTCGCGCAACTGGCCCTCGGCGCGGCCAAGGAGCT
>VBGG01000182.1 GCA_005883405.1 Chloroflexota bacterium
CTCGATCACGACAAAGCCAAGGCGCTGTACACGGATGCGGTCAAGCAGATCGTCGACGACGCGCCGTACATCTTCGTGCAGTACCAGGAATACATTGCGATGTACACGCCCAGGCTCCAGGGCTATGTCATAAACCCAGTGGCGAACTGGCTGTCATTCAAGCGCGTCTCGCTGGCGAGCTGAGTCGAGCCCAATCCTGGTCTTGCGCTCACGAGGCTGAATGTCGCGTTACGTGGTAAAGCGCGTGCTGCACACGCTGTTGGTGCTGCTCGGTGTCTCATTGATGACGTTTGCCTTGATCCACATGACGCCGGGTGACCCGGTGCTGGTGATGCTGGGGACGGACGCCACACCGTCCGAGCTGGACCGTTTGCGACATTTGCTCGGCCTTGATCAGCCACTGTACGTGCAGTACGCGCAGTACCTCGGTCGTTTGCTGACTGGTCAGATGGGCGACTCCATCTTTCAGCACCAGGCCGTGTCCAAGTTGATCGGCGACCGCTTCCCGGCGACGGTCGAGCTGACCTTGGCGGCGATGTCGATCGCGGTGGTCCTTGGCATGCTGACGGGCGTGATCTCGGCTGTGGTCCCCTACTCACTGTTTGACGTGACGGCGATGCTCATCGCGCTCGCTGGCGTAGCAATGCCGGTTTTCTGGCTCGGCATGCTGGCAATTCTGCTGTTTTCGCTGCAGCTCGGCTGGCTGCCCTCGTTCGGCCGCGGCGAGCCCTTTGTACAAGCCGTGCAGTACTGGTTCCGCACCGGGGATCCGTCGGATGTGGTGGACTCACTCAGGCATATCGTGCTGCCCGCCCTCACACTTGGGGCGTTCTCAGCCGCATTAATCTCGCGTCTGGTCCGCTCGGCGCTGCTGGAGGTGCTCGGTCAAGACTATGTCCGTACGGCGCGTGCAAAGGGCCTTGCACAGGCGCCGGTAATCGCGCAACATGCCCTCCCGAATGCCCTGATCCCGGTCATCACGGTCATCGGCCTGCAGGTCGGCACACTCCTGGGCGGCGCCGTGCTCGCCGAAACGATCTTCGCCTGGCCAGGCATGGGGCGCCTGCTGATCCAAGCCATCAGCCAGCGCGACTACCCGCTCGTGCAGGGAATCGTCATGGTCACCGCGCTGGCTGTATCGATCATCAACGTGATCGTCGACCTGCTGTATGCCACCATCAACCCGCGCGTGCGGTACGGCTGATTCGTTGGTGCAAGCAGCGGTCAGGCTACCTTCTCCACCCGCGCGGGGAAACGTGGCGCGCGCGTGGACGCAGCTTCGTCGCAATCGAGCAGCGGTCGCTGGATTGATCGTGATCGGCGTGCTGGTGTTCGCGGCGATTTTCGCACCGTATCTGGCGCCCTACAATCCGTATACGGTGTCACTGGACACGCGGCTCCAGCCGCCCGGCGGAGCACATCTCCTGGGCACTGATGAGCTCGGACGGGACATTCTGTCGCGGCTGATCTTTGGGACGCGGGTTGCGTTGTGGGTTGGCATTGTCACTGTTGTACTGTCCGGATTCCTCGGCGTCAGCGGCGGACTGGTCGCCGGCTTTCTGGGCGGCTACTGGGATGCGGTGATCATGCGCCTGGTCGACGTGTTCCTCGCGTTTCCAGTCATCATTCTGGCCATTGCGATTGTGGCCGTCCGAGGGCCCGGCCTGACGAACGTGCTGCTGGCGCTCGTGCTGGTGTACTGGACCTCGTATGCGCGCGTCGCACGCGCAATCGTTCTCCTGCTGCGCGAAGAGGAATATACGTGGGCGGCGCGGACACTGGGCGCGAGTCCGGTCCGCATTATGCTGCGCCACTTGCTGCCCAACGCGGTTGCACCAATGGTGGTGCTCGCATCACTTGGTATGGGCAACGCCATCCTGGCCGAGGCGGCGCTGTCATTTCTGGGGCTCGGCATCCAACCGCCCGAAGCATCGTGGGGCTCAATGTTGAATGTTGGGATGGGGTTCCTGCGCGACGCCAGTTTTCTCTCGACCTTCCCCGGTGTGGCAATCTTTGTGACTGTGCTGGGCTTCAACCTGCTCGGCGATGGACTGCGCGATGCCCTGGATCCGCGCATGCGCACTTGAGTGAGTATGACAGATCATCTGCCTGACAATCGTTTGCTCACCGTGTTTGCACCGTTTCCGCGTTTCGTCCTCTCACCCGCAAAAACGGCGCTGATCGTGGTTGATATGCAATATGTCGATGCCCATCCGGATTGGGGCATCGGCCGGGCGGCGCGCGAGGCTGGCCACGCCGAGGCGTTTGCCGAGTACTGGCCGGCTGTCGAGCGCGCCCTTTCGGCGCAGCTGCGATTGGTAGACGCCGCGCGGCGGGCGAGGGTCCAGGTGATCTTCACGCGCATCGCCACGCAGACGCGTGACGCACGCGATGTGGGGCGGCAGCATCGCCTTGTTGGGCTACCAGTCCCGCGTGACAGTCGGGATGGCTGCATCCTGGATGAGCTGCCGGTTGGTCCGGACGACGTGGTGCTGTCCAAAGTCTCGTCCAGTCCATTCAATAGCACCGCCATCGATCGCTTGCTGCGCAACCTGGACATCGACACACTCCTGATCTGCGGCGTGGTGACCAACGGCTGTGTGGAAGGCACCGTGCGCGACGCCTCCGACATGGGCTACCAGGTAGTGATGGTGGAAGACGCCTGCGCGGCGGTCACACCCGCCCTGCACCAGGCCGCGATCACCAATCTCAAAGATGCATTCTGTAATGTCCGCACGACTGACGAGGTGGTCGCGGAGCTTGCGGCGGAGCTCGCCCCGAGGAGCTCATGAATCTCAATACGACGTTCGAGAAAATCCCCGTTACGACGCTTGCCAGCGGCTTTGAGCTGTTCATTCCGCTGCATCGATTGGTCGGGCGCACATCGGGACCGACGCTGGGACTCTCCGCGGTCGTTCACGGTGACGAACCACTGACAAATGAGATCGTGCGACAGGTATTGCTGCGCATCGACCCGGCGGAATTACGTGGCACGCTTCTGGCGGTGCCGATCGTCAATCCGCTGGCATTCGAGAGCCTGACCCGTCACACGCCGATCGACATGCTGGACCTGAATCGCAACTTCCCAGGCGCGCCATCGGGCTGGTTGAGCGAACAGACTGCGCATATCCTGGGTACGAAATTCGTCTCGCAACTCGATGTGCACGTGGACCTGCACACGGGCGGCGTGTTTCCGACGGTCGATTACGTGTACATCTTCGACCGCTCGCGCGAACTGTCCAAGGCGTTCGGGAGTAGCTTCCTGTTCGAGCCGTCGCAACCGTATCCTGGAACGTTTGCCATACCGGCGCGTGAGAAAGGCATTCCCTTCTTCACAGCGGAAGTCGGCGGCGGTTCGTTTCTCGATGCGCACTACATCGAACACGGTGTGCGCGGTGTGATCAACGTCATGAAGCAACTCGGCATGCTCGACGGTGACGTCGTTCGTCCGCCGCGTCAGACAATAGTAACGGAAATGGCGGTGATCCGGCCGCGTTTCGGCGGAATGCTGTACCCGGAGGTTGGCCTGGATCAGCTCGGTAAGGAGGTGCGAGGTGGCACGCTGCTGGGACGCGTCCTGAGCCCGTACACGTTCGAGACGCTCGAGGAAATCCGGGCGCCTTTCGAGCGCGGCTACATGATCCTGCTGCGCGGCGGAATGATGCGCGTGCATCCCGGTGATTACGGCTACATGGTCGCCAACGCCGAGACCGCCCGGCCAGCATGATCGACTCCACGCTTCTTCAGAACGCGTCCGTACTGGATGTCCAACGCGGAACGCTCGTACCCGACCAGGCAGTGTCATCCG
>VBGG01000176.1 GCA_005883405.1 Chloroflexota bacterium
TGGCCGCGGCCGGTCTGCTGCCTCGACCACAGCGCCGCCAGGATGGCCACGGCGCCCAGCGTGCCCGCGCCGAGATCAGCCACCTGCACGGCCGGCGGCACAGGCTCGCCCTGGCGGCCGACGTTGTAGCCCAGCACACCTGCGAGGGCCAGGTAGTTCAGATCGTGGCCGGCTCGGTCACGGTATGGCCCCGATTGGCCGAAGCCGCTCAATGTGGCGTAGACGAGCCGCGGGTTTGCCGCCGACAGAACCGCCTCGTACCCCAGGCCAAGACGATCCATCACCCCGGGCCGAAAGCTCTCGACCAGCACGTCGGCGCGTTCGACCAGTCGCAGCAGCACGTCGCGACCTTCGGAGGTCTTGAGGTCCAGGGTCAGGCTGCGTTTATTGCGGTTGACGAGCAGGAATACGGAGCCGCTGTCGCCCTGCCCCGGTGCATAGTGCCGCGCCGGATCGCCGCCGTTCGGATCCTCGACCTTGACCACATCGGCGCCCAGGTCGCCCAGCAGCATCGTGCAGAACGGGCCCGGCAGCAGCCGTGTGAGGTCGAGCACGCGGACACGTTCGAGCGCGGTCACCGTCGCAAAAGATCCAACGGCCCGTCGGGGTCTGTAGCGCGGATCGGCTCGGCCAGTTTGGGGTAGCGCGCGCGGAGCGCCTCATACATGCCCCACGCCACACGTCGGTACGAGAAGTGGCCCTGGGACTGCGTGCGCTGCTCGACGATGTAAGCCGCCTCGGACCAGTCCATCTTGAACAGGCAGCGGGTTCGGTACGCGAGCGGCTGCAGGTACTCAGCCGCCAACGGAGCGCTTGGGCGCACGAAATCGGCCGCCTGCTCGGCCTTCAGCAGCGCCTCGACATACGCCTCAGCCAGCCCGCCCTCGAGGGCGCTCAACGCCGCGCGCGGCCCCAGTCCGTTGTCGAAAACAGTCTCAGGCAGCTCAAACGCGTGCGACCACGTCAGCGGCTGCTGCACCTGCACACAACGCCGGTGACGGTGCAGATCGCGGAACGACCCCAGATCGACCAGGACATCGAACGCCAGCGTGTACCCGCCGCGGTGCTCACGGAGCAGATCATCGTGCCGTCCGCGCGCGCGGGTCGAAAGGTCGAACACCTCGTCGATCCGCGCCTGCGGTAGGTTAGCTACCAGCTCCTGAATCTGGCGGAAGCTGCGCCCACCCAGGTCATGGCGGTACAGGAGGGTCGAAACGATCTCGCGTAGCGGGTCCGCGCCCGCCTCGCCAAGCTCCACCAGTGCCGATCGATCGGGCGCACCAAGCGGTCGGAGCAGCTCATCGGTCGCCGCCGTAAGCTCCGCGGCCACGCGCGAGGGAAAATCGGAGGGCTCGGCGTACTTGACCAGTGTCGGTGCGGCGGGCGGCTGGGGATCGTCGCTGAGCGGCGCTGACGCTGGCACCAGACAGGCCGCCTTCAGCTCACCGCCGACAGCGCGGATCTCCGCGTACGGCGACCCGAGCAGCCGCCCGATCTGGCGCTCGAGCACCCGCGCACTGACGATCTGGCCCACACTGGTGTGCGTCGCCGGCGGTAGTTACCTTCACTCAACTCGGCCGGGCGCGGCACCGCATCGATCAGGTGCTCGAGCAGCGTCGCGCTGAGCCCTTCGTACGCCGCGAACAGGCCCTCGGCGGTCTGGACGAATGTCGCCTCGGCGGACGTGCCAGCCACTTCGGACGGCAGATGCCAGCCGGTCTTGTGAAACGGCTGGTAGCGCGTGCTGCGCTCCTGACCGTCCCAGACTGGCTCGTCCACCACGGCGATGGCCGCCAGAATCGAGATCTGCTCGAGACCGAACACCAGGTGCGCCAGGTCGGCGATCGAGCGGTGTCCGTATTGAAAGTAGAAGGTATTGAGGAACTGCTCGGCCTTCTGCGCGCTCAGCTCCTGGATCGCCTCCAGCATGCCCTGGCTCGAGCGCGAATACTTCGCCAACGCGTAGGCCTGGATCTCAGGCGGCACGCCGACCACGGAATAGATCCGACGCGGCGGATACGCTGCCCGAGCGTGTTCAGGTGGCGTGCTGCGCGTTGAGGCCGCGGGCGTGGGCATCGGCTACTCCAACCAGCTCGATAGGATCGCCAGGTCGGACGGTGCCGCCCCTGACCACCCGGGCCA
>VBGG01000177.1 GCA_005883405.1 Chloroflexota bacterium
TGCGCTCGGCCGCGCGTTTTCACAGGATCACCATGGCTGACTGGCCCTGGACGCCAATCTGGGGTAGCGACAGGCCGTACATTCCAGTGGATACGCCCGGCAACAGCGCCACCGAGCCGGCGGCCGTCACCTTGATCTGTGCCCCGGTCAGGGGTTTCTGCGCCTGTTTGGCAGCCAAGCGTGCGGCATCAATGCTGGTATAGGTGGTGAGGCCGTTGGCGCTGTTGTCCACGTTGACGGTGAACGTCCAGGTGGCGCCGTTGCAGGATTGAGTCGTCGTTTGCGATAGGCATCCATTCAGGGCAGGATTGGAAGCAGCGACGAGACGGCCCAGGACGACGGCATCGGGATTGTTCGTCATCGTGTTGTCGTTCAGGACGTTGGCCGCGACGCGGGCCGCCTGGCGGGTGCCTTCCTGGACCGAGACGCCGAAGATGAAGGCGCGTCCCAGGTCGATCAGCCCGAGCGTGAGCAGGAGCATGACCGGCACGATGAGGGCGAACTCCACCAGAGCCTGCGCTCGGTAAACGTTGCGTTCGCCTGATGAAGGATTCGGGAAGATCGACACAGCGGCCGCAGTCTAGCCGCGCCAGGGGCAAATTCAACCCGAAATGGGGGAGTACATCAGTACTGGAAATAGACTCCCTCTCCCTCTGGGAGAGGGGAAAACCAGCGCTATACCGGCTCGGCGTAGGCGGCCGAGAACTTCTCGGTGGGCAGCGCGACGAGGCCCTGGATGTGCGCCGCGTGGACGATGAGGAAACTCGGCGACCAGAGGAAGATCCAGGGCGCATCGTCCCACACGATGCGCTGAGCCTCGGCGTACTGATCGAGCCGCCGCTGATCGTCACGCTCTCTAACGGCCTCCGAGACCAACAGCTCGACCTTCGGGTTCCAGTAGTGGCTGGTCGCCATGCCCGCTGGCGGCCACTGCGATCGTACGAACTGAGTCATCTGTTGTGAGGCGTCGAGCAGCGTCGGCATCCAGTTGAACAGATGCATATGCGCGGCGCCTTTATCTTCCGGCACGCTGATGGCGGCCACGAACGACGCCCAGTCGGAGCCGACCAGATCCATGTCGACGCCGACGTCGCGCAGGTTGCCAGCCACGGCCTGCGCAAGCTGAGCGGCCAGGGCTTCCTGCACCGAGCGACCCGTGGGGTGCATGAAGCGCAGCTGCAGGTGCGGGGTACCACCTTCTAGCAGGAGCTGCCGGGCGCGGCCTGGATCGAATGAGTAGCCGCCGATCCGCGTGTACCCGACGAGCGTCGGAGCCATCGGCGCATCGAGCGGCGTCGCCGCACCGAACAGGACGTTGCGAATGATGCCGTCGCGATCGACGGCGTAGTTGAGCGCCTGGCGGACCTTCTTGATCGCCAGCGGTGTGCCACCAGGCAGAGTGAGGTCCATGGCGATGAAGGTCGAGCGGGCTGTCGGCGTCTGGAGCACCTTCAGGCCCGGGTTCTTCTGCAGCGCGGGCAGATCGGCCAGAGGTGGCTGGATGATCACGTCGACCTGATTGGCCAGCAGCAGGCTCTCCCGAGTCGCCACCTCAGGCACGATGCGGAACTGAATGTACGGATAGCTCGGCTTCTTGCCCCAGTAGCGATCGAATCGCTCCAGGACCACGCTTTCCCCCTTGCGACGCTCCTTGAAGCGGTACGGCCCGGTTCCAACGGGCTCCTCATTGAAGCTGTCGGGGAAGGCGCGCGCGTGCGGCGGTGAGACGATCGCCAGCTCGGTGGCCGCCAGCTTGTGCAGAAAGAGGCGCGAGGTGTCCTTCAGGGTGATGCGGAAGGTGAGTGGGTCGACCGGTGTGATGCCCTCGATGAGGCTGGCGTCGAAAGGCGCGCGCAGCGACACGCGCAACTGCGGGTTGAGGAAGCGTTTCAGCGAGAGCGTGGCGGCTTCGGCGTTGAGCAGCGTGCCGTCGTGGAACTCGACGTCCTGGCGCAGCTCGAAGGTGAAGCTCTTGCCGTCGGCCGATTGGCTGAACCTGCGCGCCAGGCCCGGTCCGATGCTCCCGTCCTGCTGCACGCGCACCAGCGTTTCGGCCATATGGTCGACGATGCTCGAGGTGGTCGGGTTGGTCTGGCCGGCCGGGTCGAGCGTGTCCGGGTCGACGTCGAGCGCCAGCCGCAGGCCAGGTGTGACGACGGCTTCGGTCGGTACTGGCGTTGGCGCTGGCGGCAGCGGCGTCGGCGTGCTCGGCGTCTCGACCGGCACGACGGCCTGGCACGCCGCGGCCAGCGAGGCCAGGCCTCCCAGGGCAAGCAGCCGCAAAGCTTCGCGCCGCCTCACGGGCGCCATTGTAGACTTCGTCAGCCCCAATGCCCCGGACCCTCTTCGAGAAAATCTGGGACGCTCACGTCGTGCGCGACGTGCCTGGCGAGCCCACGCTGCTCTACATCGATCTGCACCTGGTCCACGAAGTCACGTCGCCTCAAGCCTTTGAGGGCCTGCGGCTCACCGGCCGCGGCGTGCGTCGTCCAGATCTGACGATCGCGACGATGGATCACAACACACCGACGTGGCCGCTGTCGCAACCCGTCACCGATACCATCGCTAAAGCTCAGCTTGACGCGCTCGAGCGCAACTGTAAAGAGTTCGGTGTTCGGCTCGAGGACCGCTTCAGCCCTCTGCAGGGCATTGTGCACGTGATTGGCCCCGAGCTCGGGCTGACGCAACCGGGCCTGACCATTGTCTGCGGCGACAGCCACACCAGCACGCATGGCGCCTTTGGCGCGCTGGCGTTCGGGATCGGCACCAGCGAAGTCGAGCACGTGCTGGCCACCCAGACGTTGCCGCAGCGGAAGCCGAAGGCGATGGAGGTGCGCGTCGACGGAGAGCTGCCTGTCGGCATTACCGCCAAGGACATCGTGCTGGGCATCATCGGCCGTATCGGGATCGGCGGCGGCGTGGGCCACGTGGTCGAGTACACCGGCAGCGCCATCAGAGGTCTGTCGATGGAAGGCCGCATGACGGTGTGCAACATGAGCATCGAAGCCGGTGCGCGCGCGGGCATCATCGCCCCGGACGACACGACCTTTTCGTATGTGGTAGGACGCCCCCATGCACCTTCAGGGAAGGCGTGGGAGGAGGCGCTCGATGCGTGGCGCGGGCTGCGGAGCGATCCGGACGCCGCGTACGATCGGACGGTGACGATCGACGGTGCGAAGCTGGTGCCGCACGTCACCTGGGGCACCAACCCGGGCATGGTCGCGCCGGTCGACGGCCGCGTGCCCGATCCGACCAGCGCACGATCCGAGGATGACCGTCGCTCGATCGAGCAGGCACTCCGCTATATGGACCTGCGGCCGCTGACACCGATACAGGAGATCCAGCTGGATCGCGTCTTCATCGGCTCCTGCACCAATGCGCGGATCGAAGACCTCCGCGCGGCCGCCGCGGTGATCCAGGGCAAACGGGTCCACCCGCGGGTGCGGGCGATGGTGGTGCCCGGCTCGCACCAGGTGAAGGTGGCCGCCGAGCAGGAAGGCCTGGACCAGGTCTTCACCGCGGCCGGCTTCGAATGGCGAGAGGCGGGTTGCAGCATGTGTCTGGGAATGAATCCGGACATCCTCCAGCCGGGGGAGCGCTGCGCCAGCACCTCCAACCGCAACTTCGAGGGGCGTCAGGGAAAGGGCGGCCGCACGCATCTGGTCAGTCCGCCCATGGCCGCCGCCGCCGCCATCGCCGGACACTTCGTCGATATTCGTGACTGGGACAGAGCGTAGGTGTCTTTCACCACTTCTCGCGCGATGACAGTCGCCCGCAGAGAGGGAGAACACGCGTAGAGCTATGCAACCTTTCACACACCACACCGGTCTGCTCGCGCCGCTCGATCGAGTCGACGTCGATACTGATCAGATCATTCCCAAACAATTCCTGAAGAGCATTGCCCGGACGGGCTTCGAGGCCGGCTTGTTCTTCGACTGGCGCTTCCGGCCGGACGGCTCGCCCGATCCGGACTTCGTGCTGAACAAGCCGGAGTACCAGGGCGCAAGCGTGCTGGTGAGTGGACGGAACTTCGGCTCCGGTTCGTCGCGCGAACACGCGCCCTGGGCGCTCCAGCAGGCCGGGTTTCGCGCCGTCATCGCGCCGAGTTTCGCCGACATCTTCCGCAACAACTGCTACCAGAACGGATTCCTGCCAGTGGCGGTGCCCGAAAACATCGTGCGCCAGCTGCTCGATCGAGCTGAGGCGGAGCCGGGCTACACGGTGACGATTGACCTGGAGCATCAGACGGTTTCCGACTCGCGCGATACACTTGCGGCGTTCGATATCGATCCGGCGGTGAAGTACCGGCTCCTCAACGGACTCGACGACATTGGGCTCACGCTCCAGCACACCCCGGATATCGTGAGCTTTGAACAGCGTCGACCCGCTTATCTGCCACGTACGTCGGCGGTCGCGCCATGAAGCGGCTCTTCGTGGTGCTGCTCGCCGCCGGAGGCATCGCGTGGTGGTGGAGGAACCGATCCTCTGTCGCGGGCGATAGCTGGTCGTCGACGCCAGCTCAGGACGTCCCGTCGGAACCGCCCAAGCTCGGTGGCGAGGTTGACGCGGAGCTGCTGGCGATCCTGGCGTGTCCGCTCGACAAGCAGCCAGTCACGCGCCAGGGGAACTATCTGGTCTGCCAGGAGTGCCAGCGCCACTACCCGATTCGTGACGGTATCCCCGTCATGCTGATCGACGAGGCGCTCACGCCCGAACAGGCCGCCGCCCAGGCCTGATGCCGAGCTCCCTCTCCCTCTGGGAGAGGGCTGGGCCTGCCCCGTGGAGCGCAGCGGAGCGCGGGGTGAGGGGTGCGTACGAGCGGCTGCCCGAAGCGGGACGAACGTACTGCGCTTGGCCACGCGATTCGCGCCCGCGCGACGTTATTGTCTACAGCAAGTGCGGACTTTCTCCGCGCGGGCCGGCACGCAGCTTGCCGACAAACTCCTCCCGAATGGGGTCATCAAACATGACGCATCGCGAATCCGCGCAAGGTCTGGTCGAGTACGGGCTGATCATTGCCCTGGTAGCCGTGCTGGCTATCGCGGGCCTGATCATCTTCGGCCCAGCCGTCAGCTCGCTGCTGAGCAACGTCAGCGGCTCCGTCTAAAAAGTCGGAGGGCTACTCTTCGGCCTGGGCTTCGATAGCCGCCGCTTCAGGCGTGCGTTCCTGCTCGGACGCCAGGACGATGCGCTGGAAGCCCTCGGCGTACTTGAAGTCGAGCGTGTGACGGGTGGCGGTATCCTCCGCCCACTTCAGCATCTCACGTCGCAGCTCGCCGCTGGCGGCCCACTCGCCAATCTGGCTGGCGTGGGCCGCCAGCGCCTCGATCTTCTGATCGATCGTCTCGGTGATGTCCACCCAGTGGTTCACGTGCTGGCCAGCGGTGAAGTACAGCCAGACCTCCTTCACTTTGTGCGCCTTCAGGCCTTCGGCGAGAAGATCTCGGAACGCACTCGGGTTGCCAGCGGCCGGGAATGCCGCGTCGAGCGCGGCCTGGCCGGCAGCCCGATGGTCGGGATGGTTCAAATAGGTGTTGTCCTCGTCGACGAGCGACCGCGGGTCCTGACACAAGATGACATCTGCCTGGATCGTTCGCATCACGCGGACGATGGCTTTGCGCAGCTCCAACGTCGGCTGCAATTCGCCGTCCGCATAGCGTAGAAAGGTCACCCCGCTGAGGCCGAGAATGCGCGCCGCGGCCTCTTGCTCTGCCTCGCGGACGCGCACCAGCTCGTCGGGTGGGATGGTCGGGTCTTCGCTGCCAGCGTCGCCGCTGGTGAGCATCAGGTAGTGGACGACGTGCCCGTCTCTGGACAGGCGCGCGACGGTGCCCGCGACGCCGAAATCGGGATCGTCGGGATGCGCCGCCACCACCAGGTAGGTCGCCACCTACGCAGGATAGCGCCCATTCTCCCCCATTCAGGGGGGCAGTTGTCCGCCATCCGGTCGATGCTCGAAGAGTGGGACTGCCACGCTACCTGGCCGCGGCGCGCGTCGACGATCTCGATCGCATGCTCAGGCTGGCTGACGATCTGATCGCTCCGCACGAGATGCCGCGGGCGGTGTGCGTGCTGCAGTGCGGGCGCCCGTCTGCGCTCGCAACCGAGCTGGCCGAGGTGCTGGGCAAAGCGGGGCGCAGCACGGTGTCGCTGGTCGTGAAGGAGCGCCGCGAAGCGCAGTCGGAGGCTACCCTGGCACGGCTGGCGGGCGCGAGCGCCGTCTGGGTCTTTGCGGACGACATGTTCGAGACGTTCACCAGCGTGTTCGCGACGCAGCTGGCGTTTGCGCTGCGGGGACGGGCGAACGAGGGCATGCCGGTGATTGGCATTGGCAATGGCGCGATGGCGCTGGGCGGTCTACTGTTGGCTAACCGCGTCTGCGCCAACGCGCAGTATGACCTGGTGAGCGGGCTCGGCTGGGCGCCTCGAGTGCTGGTGGATGGCGGCGCGGACCGAGGGAGCGACGACGGGGCCATCGCGCGAGCGACGGTACGTGCGCTGCCCGGGTTGCTGGGCGTGGATCTGGGCGTCTGGGGTGGGCTGCGAGTCAAAGGTGGGCGGGTAGAGTCGGTCGGGCGCGAGCCCATCCACCTCTTTGGAACCACCGAGACGGGCTCGCTGGTGATGATGTCGCTGCCGCCGGGCCAGGTGACCACGATCGCCCCACCACCCTTTGCGCCATTCGAGCGGGGCTTGTTGCCCCCCGAGACGGTGCGCGCGCTCACCCCCGACCGCCGACCTGAGCGCTCCACGCCGCCCGCCCAGGCGCCGTCTCCCGAACTGCCTCCTCCTCCCCAGTCGTCCGACACCGACGCCACATCCCACACCGCGCCCGGCAGCGGCCGCGTGTGTCCGATGTGCCAAAAAGCCCACGCCGCCCAGCCGCGCATCGAGCTTGCGGCCTGAGTGCGCGTCTTATTCAAAGGTTTGTGCAATACATTGCGTCCGGGTCGGGGGGGCCGCAGGCTCCCCCGACCCGGACGCGCCCGATAACGCGAGCGTAGATAGAGGAAGCACTCAAGCGAAGATGGCGCTGGCGAAGGTGACGCTCGAGCTCTGGTCGGCGTCGACCCATTGGGTGTAGCGCAGCAGCTCGCCCTGGCGCTGCTCGGCCTGCATCAGCGCGGTGAGCAAATACAGAGGGGTCAGCCCGCAGATGCGGCGCGCGTCCTGGTCGCGCATGACATGCGCGTAATACGCCTCAGCGTCAGGTCGCAACACGAACGACAGCATCTCCTCGTCAGCGGCCGCGACGCTGGCCTGGCGCAGCGAGTCCACCGGCCACTGGTCGCCGAAGCGCCGTCCAACGTGGGCCAGGTCCACGGCAGCAA
>VBGG01000675.1 GCA_005883405.1 Chloroflexota bacterium
ATCGAGATCGTCGGCGAAGTCGCAACGGGCAGCCAGGCGCTCGTCCAGGGACGACGCTTGCGCCCGGACGTGGTCATGCTTGACGCCCGCCTGCCTGACATGCCTGGTCCGGATGTGTGCCGCGGCCTGTGCGAGGCGCTTCCCGACACGGCCGTCGCGATCTTGACCACCTTCAGCGACGATGAGCTGGTGCGCCACTGCGTGCGCGCTGGAGCGCGCGGCTATCTGCTCAAGGAGATCCCGCGGCTGGACCTCGCCGCCAGCATCCGCGCGCTGGCGGGCGGCGAGTCGATCGTCGATCGGAAAGTACTGCCGCAGGTTATGGCCGTTGCGCGCCAGAGCGCCCAGTTGGAAGACCCCGAGCGGCCCCTGAGCGAGCGGCAGCTGGTGATCCTGCGCCTGGTTGCCGACGGACTATCCAACCGCGAGATCGCCGAGCACCTTCAGCTGAGCGAGCTCACGGTCAAGAGTTACATCGAGGACCTGTTGAAGCAGCTGGGTGCGCGGAACCGCGTCCACGCCGCGATCCTCGCCACTCGCCATGGTTGGCTGTGAGCGTCGGTCGGCGCTCGCCTGCCCGCCAAATGGCGGCTATGATCGCCGGACCACTGGTGCCTAGACTCGAAGAGTAGGACGTAATCCCAACGCAGGATCTGTGGCATGAAGGTGTCTGAGGCTGCGCCGCTCTCCGCGGCACAGGCGGCGTTCGACTGGTTTCGGATCATGGCCGATGCCGCGCCAGTGATGATCTGGTTCTCAGGCCCTGACAAGCAGTCAATCTATTTCAACGAACGATGGCTCGAGTTCACCGGACGAACGCTCGACCAGGAGTTGGGTGATGGCTGGGCCGAGATAGTCCATCCCGACGATCGCGGGCGCTGTCTGGCTACCTATGGCGAGGCGTTCGATGCCCGACGCGAGTTCGAGATTGAAGCGCGCGCGCGTCGGCATGACGGCGTGTACCGCTGGCACCTGAACCGTGGCACGCCGATACATGCGCGAGATGGCACGTTTGTTGGTTATATCGGCACATGCATCGACGTCACCGAACGCAGGAATGCTGAGCAGGAACGGCAGCTGCAGCTGGTCGCTCGCCTGGTACGTCTGCGCGAGGAGCGCGACGCCGACGAACGTAAGCGACTGCTGGACGAGGAGCGACGGCGCATCGCAGGTGACCTCCACGAGCGTGTGGAACAAGCCCTGTTTGCGATCGGCCTCGCGGCCACCGCGGCCCTTGGGGTTGCCGGGGCTGCGACCGGGGCACAGTTGCCCGGGCTATTGGACTCGATGATCGATGCGCTATCAGATGTCACCGAATTGGCTGCGACTGGCGCAGAGCAGCTGCGAGCCGCCATCCACACGCTGAACAACGTCGAAGTCGTTGGACGAGGGCTGGTGGGGGCGCTTTCGAAGCAGGTCTGCGAATTCAGGCTACGCACCGGCATCGAGGCGGATATCGTCGTGACGGGATCGGACGAACCACTTCAGACAGACGTGGCCGAAACGCTGTTCGCCACCGTGCGAGAAGCCCTGGCCAATGTCGAACGCCACTCGCACGCGGGCGCGGTCATGCTGGGTCTGCACATCTCCCCAGCCAGCGTGACGTTGAGCATCCAGGACGATGGCCGCGGAGCGGCCGCGCCGTGGGGCGCGGATGTTGAAGACCCTTCAGGCCTGCGGGTTGTTGCCACGCGCGTGCTTGGCCTGAACGGGACCTTCGCCGCCGGCCCGGCGCCGGACGGTGGATTTCTGGTTCGCACCCAGCTCCCGCTCGGCGTGGGCGCGTCCCGCTAGAAGTTCGGCCGACAAGCCGGTTTTCGGCGCAAGTCGCGGTCGGCCGAACTTCGATCAACAGATTGGCCTGGAGGGGCGGTCAATGCCAGAAGACCTTTTCGGCTGCCCCTCCAGGCCGCGTTCAGGCCTTGACCGGTCGCGTCCGGTTGCCGGCTCCGGCGGCGCGGCTACGGTCGAGGTGTGCGCGCTTTGGCTATCGCTGCTTCTTTTGGGTTGCTGACCTCGCTGATGAACACGTGCAATGTTCCGTACGCGGTTGCTTCAGGTCCTCCCGCACTCAGAGGCATCAGGGTGTCAGGAAACCAGCTGCTCAATGGCGACGGACAGCCCGTGCGCCTGATCGGAGTGAATCGCTCAGGCACCGAGTACGCGTGCATTCGCGGCTGGGGCACCTTTGACGGACCGGCGGATACCCCTTCCATCGAAGTCATTCGCTCATGGCACGCCAACGTTGTACGCGTGGGGGTGAACGAGGACTGTTGGCTCCGCACCAACGGAGTCCCAGCGAGCTACGGCGGCGCCAATTATCAGCAGAGCGTCATCGACTATATAAATAGCCTGACAACGAACGACATCTACGCGATTGTGGACCTGCACTGGAGCGCGCCGGGGGCGACAGTGGCGACCTCACTACGGCCGATGCCCGACGCTGATCACGCGGTTGACTTCTGGCGATCAGTGGCGACCGCGTTTGCGGACAACCCCAATGTGCTGTTCGACGTATTCAACGAGCCCTACGGCATCAGCTGGGACTGCTGGCGGGACGGTTGCGTTTATCCCGGTGGACCAGACACCGGACCGTGGCAGACCGTCGGAATGCAATCGCTGGTCAACTCGATCCGCGCGACTGGAGCCACGCAGCCCATCATGCTCGGCGGACTCGCCTTTGCGAACGATCTCAGCGAGTGGCGCAGCCACCAGCCAGACGATCCGCTCGATCAGCTCGTCGCGTCGGTGCACGTGTACCCATTCAACGCGTGCAACGAATCGGCTTGCTGGGACGACGAGATCGCTCCACTCGCCACGAGGGTGCCAGTCGTGATTGGTGAGGTGGGGACCGATTGGACTCCGCCCTACAGCGACGCGATGGCCCTGGAGCTCATGCGCTGGGCGGACGATCACCACCTCAGCTATCTGGCGTGGACGTGGAACACCTGGGGTGGCGGCGACGCTTTGGTCACCAACTACGCTGGCGAGTCCACCATCTGGGGGGCAGACTTCAAGGCGCATCTCGCTCGGGTCGCGGTGCCGAGGCTTGGCCCGTTGGGCGACGCGAATGTAGCGTACGCCCAACACGACGTGAGGAAGGCGCTCGAGCTATACGAGCAAGTGGCGAAAACACCTCCATCTGACGGGGAGTCCCCGACCATCTCGGCTGCCATTGATGGGCTCGCCCGCTTCCGCCGACTTGTCGGTTTGACCACCATCGGCGACGAGGAGCAGGCGCGTCGCGAGCTCGCATCGCTGG
>VBGG01000183.1:0-1215 GCA_005883405.1 Chloroflexota bacterium
CACTGGCGCGGGCAATGGCGTCAGCTCGCACGCCGAACTGGTGGGCGACCTGCGTCAATGTCTCGCCAGCCTGTACGGTGTACGGCACCAGCAGACTGCGTTTTGGCGCAGAGGCCTGGGTTTGTACCGGGTCAGCCTCAGCCGCGGTGGCTACGTTGGCCGCCGACCCTGTGGAGGCCGCGCCGGCCGCCGACGCCGCGCTGGCAGCCCCGGCCGTGGTGCTAGCGCTGGCCGTGGCGCCCGCGGGTAGCGTGAGCCCCGCACCGAGCGCGAGGCGGTCCGCGTCGTCGAGCCCGTTCGCCTGCGCCAGTGCCGACGCTGTGGTGCCAAATCGCTGGGCAATGCCCCACAGCGTGTCGCCTTCGACCACGGTAACGGTCCGCGACGATGCGGCGCTCGCAGGCATCGTCGTTGCAGCCGTCGCCGTTGCCGCCACGGCGGCCGTCCCGGCGGGCACCCTGAGCGCCTGGCCCGCCACCAGGACATTGGCGTCGTCCAGCCCGTTCAGCGTCACCAGTGCCGCGGAATCGAGTCCGAGCGCGTCGGCGATCTCTGACAGCGTTTCGCCCGGCTCGACGACGTGCGTCGAGGTCGTGGCCTGGTCAGCCCGCGCCGCCGCCGGCGCCAGCGTGAGGCTCACCACCGTCGCGGCGATCGCCGCGCAACGCCACGCTCCAGGACGGGGCATTGCAGGCGAGTCTAGCCCGCACGCAACGCCGAGCCGCCCCCGGCGCCCCTCACAGCAGCGTCACGACTCGACAGAACGCCGGGCGGCAACCGGAAGACAAACCCGGTTACCCGTCCCCTTTCGGCAAGAGGCCGCGTTCTGCCGTACGGATCAGGAGCCTGAGACATGCACACCCCAAGGCACGAAAAGAACCAGATCGCCAGCCGCCCGAGCGACGTGGCGAACATTGCGCGACCAGAGTCAGTTGTCATGCTGGCGGCGACGGTGCGGGCGGCGCGTGAGCTGCTGCGTCGAGCGCGCATCGATGGCCTGAAAGAGCGCGTTTCCGAGGGCGGCTACGCGGTGTCGAGCAAAGACCTGGCGCAGCGCGTTCTGTCCACCCAGGTCTAGACAAGAAGCCCGCTCAACAACGCTCCTTGACACAGGGTCTTGACGGGGGCCCGTATACTGGCGTTTGGCTGGAAACTGAGCTTTGCGATCCGTTCTTGGAGCGACCGGGAAATTCCTCCCAACAGCGCGCCGACGTA
>VBGG01000183.1:1315-5938 GCA_005883405.1 Chloroflexota bacterium
CGACATTCGTCTTCACCAGTGGTGAGCAGGAGCTTTACGCCAGTCGCGGGTTCGATAACCCGCCCAGCCGCTGCCCGTCATGCCGTGCACAACGCAAGGCAGAGCGCGCTAACTCGTTCGGGCCCTCCACGTACGCCAGCAGTGGCTACAGCGCGGCACCCCGCCGCGAGATGTTCGTGACCACTTGCGCCAGCTGCAACGGCGAGGCGCGCGTGCCGTTCCAGCCGCGCGGCGACAAGCCCGTCTACTGTTCGGATTGCTTCGAAACGCAGCGCGGCGCCGGACGTCCTGCAAGGGGTAGCTACCGCTAAGCCGGGGGCCGCGCGCCGGACACGTTACTATTCCGGCGTTGCCGAAAAACGACGCGATCGAGATGGATGGGACCGTTGTCGATGCTATGCCGAACACCCAGTTCAAGGTCAAGCTCGACAACGGCCACGAGCTGCTGGCCTATACGGGCGGCAAGATGCGCAAGTTCCGCATCCGCATTCTGCTGGGCGATCGCGTGCGCGTGGAGATGAGCCCCTACGATCTGACACGCGGTCGTATCAGCTACCGCTATCGCTGAGGGTCGCGGCCGCAACTGTCGGCGCGTGCCAGCGTCGGTCTGGCTGGGTTGCACAGCAGCCTTCGTCGTCGCCCTCGGGCTGCGGCTCTGGGGCATCGGTTTCGGGTTGCCGGACCTGTATCAGCCCGACGAGCCGGCGTATGTTCTCCAGGCGCTCGCGGTCGGGCGCGGCCTGCCCGACGGGCTCACCTTCGCCAACCCGCCGCTCTACAAGTACCTGCTGCTAGCCGAATACGCGGTCGATTACGGCGTCGGCAGGCTCAGCGGCTCGACGCACTCCGCGCAGGCCTTCGTCGACCAGTTTCGCGTAGACCCGAGCCGGCTGTATCTGATCGCCCGAGTGACGAGCGCGGTCTTCGGCGCGCTGACGGCGACCGCGTGGGACTGATCGCCGCCTTGCTCACCGCCATCACGTACCTCCTGGCGCGCGATGCGCACTTCGGGGTCAACGACGCGCTGGTCACCCTGCTTGCGACGCTCGGGCTGGTGTTCTGTGTTCGGGTGGCGCAGGGTGGGTCGCGCGGGGACTACTTCATGGCGGGCACACTGGCTGGCCTCGCGTTCGCTGCCAAGTATCACGGCATCGCGCTCCTGGCGCCGCTCGTCCTCGCCCACGTCTCGCGCTCCGCCCCACGCCGCGCACGCGATCTCGCGCTCGCCGTCGGCGCGTGCCTGGCGGCTGCCGTCGTCGGCTTCCCGTCGCTGGTCACCGAGAGCGGCCGCGTGCTGCAGGACATCTACCTGCACCTGTACCTGGCGGCGGTCGGCGGCTACGACGGTCTCGATCCGGCCGGGGGCTACGTTTTTTACGCGCGGACGCTGGTCACGGGACTGGGCTGGCTGCTGCTCGCGGCGAGCGTCGCCGGAGTGGTCCTGAGTATCCGCCGGCGCGATTGGTCGAGCATTGTGGTCGTCTCGCTTCCCGCGGTACTGCTGGCGGTGCTCGGCGCTCAGCAGCTGTACTTCGCGCGCTTTCTCCTGCCGGCGCTACCGGCGCTGCTGGTCGAAGCCGCGCTGGCGCTGGAAACGCTCGCCGGCGTACGGCCGGCGGCCGGCCTGGCCGCGGCTCTGCTTGTAGGCGCGCCCTCGCTGGTCGATACGCTTCGGTTTGACGTGCTGCTGTCGCGGGAAGACACGCGCACCCTGGCGCGCAGCTGGATCGAGAGCAACTTGCCGCCTCTGGCAATCGTGGCCGTCGACTCGGCGCCGCTCGGGCCATCGCTCTCTAGCCAGAGCTCGCGTCAGGTGTTGGTCGCCAACGAATGGTCACTGTTCGATCTGACGGCGGACGACTACCGCGCACGCGGGGTGGAGTATGTGGTCGCCAGCTCGTTCACGTCGGAGGTTCGCGCGGTGGACCCGACGCGAGAGGCTCGCCGCCAGGCGTTCTATGCTGCGCTGCCGCGCGAGGCGTCGGTAACAGCCCAGTTCCGTCCGTATCCCGGGGATCAGCCGCCGCCGTTCGTCTACGACCAGATCTACGCTCCATTCAACGCGCTCGACCAGCTCGAGCGGCCCGGGCCGACCATTACGGTCTATCGCCTCAACGCCCGACCCGGTACACCTCCATGAGGCCATAGGTCGGGTCGTCGATGCGGCCGATGACCTGGGCGGTGTGCTGAGTGAGCCAACCGTAGAAGCGGTCGTGGTCAGCCTGGACCTCGGGTGCGTCGAAGTAGGCCCGCATACGCGCGTCCAGCAGGACGATGTCAGGGGCGACGCGGGACAGAGCCTGGTCTAGCGGCAGGCCTTCGTCGGCCAGGTTCAATGGGACCAGGAACGAGCGGTAGTCGAAGTCTTCGAGGCCGAGCCAGTAGCTGTGCAGGCCGAGGACGCGGGCGCCAGGTGGCAAGTACGCACGGATCTCCGAGACGAACGTCGGGTACGGCGTACTGACCGCGGCAGCTTGCTCGAGTCGGGCGAGCGAGGCGGCTCCTTCGAATAGCACCGCGGCGCAGCAGATGGTCGCCAGCAGGCTTCGGGCGGGAATCCGCGACCACAGCCTCGGCCGTGTAATGCCCCAGGCGATGGCGATCGAGAAAAGCGGCAGCTCGATGAGCGTGTAGTTGACCAGCTTCAGCTTTATGAAGAGCGCGAACAAGATCGGGAACAGCAGGGCTGGAACGACGACGGCACGGGCGGCGGCGGCGGCACCCGACTTGAACAACGCTTGCCTCGCCAGCGCGATCAGCGTCGCTGGCAGTGCGATCAGCAGGAACCAGACCCCGGGCCGCGCGGCCCAGCCGAGCCCGGGCGGGCCGAGACCGGGTCCATACCGATGGTATTCCTGCAGCACGTTGTCGAGGTACCAGGCCGGGTTGAGCAGCTCGAATCGACTGGCGTAGATGGCCGTCTGCCCGCGCCAGTCGGGCAGGTCGACGAGCACGTAAGCGGCGTATGGTAGCCACGGCAAAAGGCTGCCCAGGATCAGCCAGGGGGTCTGGCGCAGACGACCGTCCCATGCCGCCAGGAGCACGAGCCCCGGCACCCAGAACAGGCCGTACACGTGGGCCAGACCGGCCAGACCCGCCAACACTCCGGCCAGCAGATATAGGGAGGGCCCGCGGCGAGCACGCGCGGAGAGATACACGTCTAGCGCCCCCAGGCCGATCGCGGGCACGAGCGGGTCGTAACGCGCGATGCGGGCGAAGTCGACCGCTGGAATGCCGGTCAGCTGGACGTAGGTCAGTCCGGTCCAGCGCACCAGGACCAGCAGCGCTACCGCCAGGGCGCCGACCCATGCGCCGAACAGTCGCCAGCCAAGTCCAAAGGTCAGCGCTAGCGTGAGCGCAGTGAGCGCGACCGTCTCCAGGCGAGCCTGGGCCAGGCCGGGGCCGAGCACGCGGAACACCGCGGCCAGCACAAACGGGTGCAGCGGCATGAAGCCGTAGTAGCGCTGATCCATGTTGTGGAAACCGGCGAACAGGTCTGAGCCGAACACCCCCGAGGTCAGCAGCTTGTAGGCGGTCGAGGCCTGCCAGGGCTCGTCTTCGTAGACCTGAGGCACCGCGTCCAGGTGCCGCAGGCTGCTGAACAGGAAGATGACCCCCGTCGCGACGGCGACCGAGATCGGCTGCCAGGCCACCACCATGCGGCGAGCGCGACTCACCTCTGCGAGGCGCAGCGTCGTGGCCATGGCGTGTCAGGGTAGCGGGCCAACCGCCTCTCCCTCTGGGAGAGGGAGCAATGCCAACTTGACAATGAGCCTATCAAGCTAGATACTGTCGTTAGCATCAAGGATGGTTCAATCGAGGAGGCCCTCGCGTGGCGGCCACCACTAAACGTGACTATTACGCGGTGCTCGGCGTCAGCCGTACCGCGTCCGAAAAAGACATCAAGACCGCCTACCGCAAGCTCGCGCGCAAGTACCACCCCGACGTCAATCCCGGCAATACGAAGTCGGAGGCGCAGTTCAAGGAGATCGGCGAGGCGTATGCCGTGCTGTCCGACCCCGAGAAGCGCAAGAAGTACGACCGCTGGGGGCCCGACTGGGAGAAGATCGAGCAGGCTCAGGCAGCCGGCGCCAACTTCAGAGGCCGACCGGGCAGCAGCAGCTATACCTGGTCGTCGGCCGGGAATGGCGGCGCGCCGGGCGGCATCAACTTCGAATCGGACGACCTGGGCGGGCTTTTCGAGCAGCTGTTCGGCCGCGCCGCCAGCGGGCGGACGCGGGCACGCAGCGCGCCGCGCAAGGGCACCGACATCGAGCAGCCGGTGGAGGTCACCCTGGAGGAGGCCTTCAACGGCACCCAGCGAACGTTCACCCTCCAGGATTCGCAGACCGGCGAGACGCGCACCGTCGAGGTCAAGATTCCGGCTGGAGCCGCCGATGGACTGCGCGTGCGGATCGCCGGCAAGGGCCAGCCCGGACTGGGCGGCGCCGCGGCAGGCGACCTGTACCTGATCGTCAGCGTCAAGCCCCACCCGCTGTTCGAGCGCGAGGGCGACGACCTGCGGGTCAAGGTGCCAACGCCGCTGTACACCGCCATCCTGGGCGGCGAGGTCATGGTTCCAACGCCGAAGGGCTCACAACTGGCGCTGAAGGTGCCGCCCGA
>VBGG01000180.1 GCA_005883405.1 Chloroflexota bacterium
TAAGACGGTGGGATCCCATCGGCGAGGCTTGTACGCGGCCTGCGCCCCAGCCACGTCGGATCCCGAATCAGACAGGAATGGGGACAGGCTTCGCCGCCTCAGCGTTAGCTTCGTTAAGTTGTAGATATTGAACCGGCGCGTGTTCTAGACTTGATGCGTGGCGCCGATCCCGGCGTTCAGCCTCGGGTATCGCCCAGCTCTCGACGGCTTGCGCGCAGTGTCGATCCTCGCCGTCCTCAGCCGGCACTCCGGCTGGCTCAGCGGCGGCTACCTCGGCGTTGATGTGTTCTTCGCGCTCAGCGGCTTTCTCATCACCGCGCTCCTCACGGAGGAGTACGGCCTTACGGGGATGATCAAGCTTCGCCTCTTCTACGCACGGCGCGCGCTTCGTTTGCTGCCCGCACTCGCGGTGTGCGTCGTGATCTGCGAGATTGTGCTGCTCGCAACCTTGCCGCCAGAGTTCGGCCCGCTGGCGTTACAGCAGGGCGCTGCGGTCATGTTCTACGTCGCCAACTGGGCGCCGATATGGGGCTTACCGATGGGCGTGTTCAGTCACGCATGGTCACTCGCCATCGAAGAGCAGTTCTACCTCGTCTGGCCGATCATCCTGATCGTCTTGCTGCGGGGCATCCAGCATCGCCTGTTGCTGACCGCGGTCGTCAGTGCTGCTGCAGGAGTGGCATGCATGTGGCGTCTTGCGCTCACACAGCCTGGGACGCCGCTGATCCGCCTCTACGCGGGACTGGACACGCATGCCGACTCGCTGCTGCTGGGATGTGCGGCAGGCCTGCTCATGAGTTCGGGACGTCTTTCGACGACGAACGGAGTGGCGCGCGGCGCCATCCGTATCGGTGGCGTCCTCGGAGCGATCGCGCTCGCGCTTCATTTTATCAAGTCGACGTTCCCGGGCGGCTACGTCCTCCACCAGGCCAGCGTGCTGACCGCTCTTGCCTCCGTGCTCGTAATCGTCGATCTGTGCGTGCCCGGCTCCTGGCTCGCCATCTTTTTCCTGCTCGGCGCTCTGTCAATGAGCGACGAGGTGCGCCCGTTGAAGACCGTGCTGGCGGCGTGGGCCTCGACCTTGACGGTAGCGTTCGCCTCATATGTCATCGTCGAACGGCCTGCCCTTGCGGTGAAGCGACGGTATTCCGCGGAGTCGGCGATCGACAGGGGCGCACTCTTGACGCACGTCCGACCTAGCACTCTTCGCCACACTGCGCCGCCTTAGACCGGGTCCGCCGCCGCGGGTTCGAGGGTATGAGTGAACTCGATCGCCTGCCCGCTGGGGAGGATCCGATCGTGCGGAGCTGGGGTGCCTCCAGACGAAGCGGGGCTCGAATGCGCGTTCGAGTCCCCGCGATTAATTCAGCCCCCGGATGTCGACTGGCCCGCGGAC
>VBGG01000181.1 GCA_005883405.1 Chloroflexota bacterium
TCAGCCGGTTTCACCGCCCTAAACCGCCAGCTGTGGGTGCTCGTGCTGCCCGTGTTGCTGGACCTGTTCCTGTGGCTCGGACCGCACGTTTCCTACTCGCCGCTGGTCGGTCCGGCCGTCACCGATGCCGCGGAATGGACGCGCCAGGTCGCCCTCGGTCCGCGGCGCGTTCCGCGTAACCCCGACGTGCTGTCTGCGCTCGACCAGACACGTCAGTGGCTCATCGTCCGCTCCGACGACGTCAACGGTCTCGACGCGCTGACGTGGGGGCCCATCGCCCTGCCCAACCTCGCCGCGCTGCCGAGCGCGAACGATGAGCTCGCCTTCGTCAATGGGTGGGTGGACGGGCTGGCGCTGCTCGGCGCATCGGCCGCGCTCGGCCTGCTGCTCGGCGGCTGGTTCTACGGCGGGCTGGCTGCCGCGAGCACCGGCGCCCGTGGCGGTCCGCTCGAAGCCGGGCGTGCAACGCCGCGCTCCGTCGCCCATGTGCTTGGCCTCACCGCGGTGCTGATCGGTACCGCCCTGCTGCTCGGTGTGCCGGTCGTGCTGCTGATCGGCTTCACGGCCCTCGTCTCGCCCCCCGTGGCGGTGCTGGGCGGCGTGCTCCTGGCCGCCGCGATCCTGTTCGCCACGGTGCACCTGTTCTTTGCCGTGGACGCGATCTTCGTCTCCCGTGCCGGGCCGCTGGCCGCGATCCAGCGCAGCGTCGTGCTCGTGCGGCGTCACCTCTGGCCGAGCGTCGCGCTGATCCTGCTGACCTGGCTCATCCTGGCGGGCATGGGTCGCGTCTGGGACGTCGTCGCCAGCAGCCTGCAGTCACCGTACGGCGTAGCCCTGGGCATCGTCGGCAACGCCTACATCGCCAGCGGCCTGATCGCCGCGGGCATGATCTTTTACGTCCAGCGCAGCGAGCCCATCGCGGCCTCGAGCGCCCTCTCCCAGGGCTGACCCAGCGCAGCCCCAGCGCACCCCAGCGGAGCACACACAGTGGCACTACCTCACGAACCGTTCGAAGAGCCCGAAGACGACCAGTACGCCGACGGACATGACTTCGCGACCTCGGCCGACTACACCGGCGCGAACATCGAGGTTCTCGAAGGCCTCAAAGCCGTGCGGCGGCGGCCAGGCATGTACATCGGCAACACCGATGTCTACGGCCTGCACCACATGGTCTACGAGCTCGTCGACAACTCCGTCGACGAGGCGCTGGCCGGCCACAACGATCTCATCCAGGTGGTCATCCACCCCGACAGCTCCGTCACGGTGCGAGATAACGGCCGCGGCATCCCCGTCGACCTGCAGCCGCAGCTGAAGAAATCCGCGCTCGAGGTGGTGATGACCGTGCTGCACGCCGGCGGGAAGTTCGGTGGCGGTGGTTACAAGGTCTCCTCGGGTCTGCACGGCGTGGGCGCAAGCGTGGTCAACGCGCTCAGCGAATGGCTGCGCGCCGAAGTGCGCAAGGACGGCAGCCTGTACGTCCAGGAGTACATGGAGGGCGTGCCGCTCGATCCCGTGAAGCGCGTCGGCGAAACGACCGAGCCCAACGGCACGACGGTCACTTTCATGGCCGATCGCAGCATCTTCACCACGCTCGAGTACAGCTTCGACACGCTGGCGCAGCGCTTCCGTGAGATGGCGTATCTGACCAAGGGCCTGACCATCACGCTCCTCGACGAGCGGCCCGGTCCCGACGCCGAGCGCGAGTGGACCTTCTACTTCGAGGGCGGCATCGTGTCGTTCGTGCGGCATTTGAACCTCAGTCGCGTGCCGCTACACAGCAAGCCCTTCTACGTGGAGCGACGCATCGGCGAGACGGCGGTTGAGGTCGCGCTGCAGTACAACGACAGCTTCGCTGAAAGCGTCTACACGTTCGCCAACAACATCAACACCGTCGACGGCGGGGCGCACCTGAGCGGCTTTCGCGCGGCGCTGACGCGCAGCCTCAACGACTACGCGCGCAAATCGGGCATCCTCAAGGACTCCGACGCGAACCTGAGCGGCGAGGACGTGCGTGAGGGTCTGACGGCGGTCGTCAGCGTCAAGGTGCTCGATCCGCAGTTCGAGAGCCAGACCAAGAACAAGCTCAATAATGCCGAGGTTGGCCCGGCGGTCCAGTCGGTGGTCAACGCCGGCCTGGATCAGTTCCTGGCCGAAAACCCAACCGATGGTCGCCGCATCCTCGAAAAGTGCCTGACCGCTGCGCGCGCCCGCGAGGCAGCGCGCAAGGCGCGGGAGCTGGTGATCCGCAAGAGCGCGCTCGAGGGCCTTACGCTGCCTGGCAAGCTCGCCGACTGCACCGAGAAGGATCCGCGCAACTGCGAGCTGTTTCTCGTCGAAGGCGACTCAGCCGGTGGTTCTGCCAAACAGGGTCGAGATCGGCGCTTTCAGGCGATCCTGCCGCTCAAGGGCAAGATCCTGAATGTCGAGCGCGCTCGCGAAGACAAGATCCTGGCGTTCGAAGAGATTCGGGCGCTGATCACCGCCATGGGCGCGGGCAACAGCGAAACGTTCAATCCGGCGAGGCTGCGCTACCACCGCATCATCATCATGACGGATGCCGACGTGGACGGCGCGCACATCCGCACGCTGTTGCTGACGTTCTTCTTCCGCCAGATGCGCCAGGTGATCAGCAACGGCCATCTATACATTGCGCAGCCGCCGCTGTACCGCGTGATGTACGGCAAGGAGAACTTCTACGCCTACACCGAGGACCAGCGCGACGCCGCGATCGCCGAGATCAAAGAGAAGCACAAGAACGCCCGCGACCCCGACGTCACGCGCTACAAGGGCCTGGGCGAGATGAACCCCGAGCAGCTCTGGGACACCACCATGAACCCCGCCACGCGCACCCTCCTGCGCGTCAACCTCGACGACGCCGCCGCCGCCGACGAGATCTTCGACATGCTCATGGGCGATCAGGTCCCGCCACGCAAAAAGTTCATCCAGACCCACGCCAAATACGTCCGCAACCTGGACGTCTGAACGTTGTAAGTGGACGTGTAGTTCCGCACTGCAGCAGTACGCGGTGCGAACCAAGTGGTTAGCGCGTCAGCGAGCCCGAGCCGGGTTCGGTCTCTCACCCAGGCAACATATCCGTCGGGCCGAATCGACACGGCAGTGGGAGCAGGGACCGCGCTGAGTACCGGAAGCTCCCATGTACCGACGTAGTCAGCGTCGATCAACAGAACCCGATCGGCCCATGGAGAGACATCGAAGCCGCCCGGCTCACCGAATCGGGCATGCGGCGCCCAAGCAACGGGTGCCCCTCGCCGAGGTCGTACTGGATGTCCAGACCGGACATCATCGCGGCCAATCGTCTGCGAGGCTCGTCCGTGCTGTATCGCGCAAGGCGTTGCTGCGGTCATCTGTGCGGAGAAGCGCGACTTGCGCCATCGAATTGCGCAGCACGCGGGCAGCGACCGGGTGCCGCCCGGCTACCTGTCGGGCTGGCCCGCTAGAAGTTCGGCCGACAAGCCGCTCTTGGCCGCGAGTCGCAGTCGGCCGAACTTCTAATCCAAGATCGGTCCTAGGAACGCGGCATGCGGTTTCGGGCATGGAAGGGCTTTTCGGCCGCGTTCCTAGGGCAGGATCTCGACGTACCCGTCCGTTCCATGCACGCGGATCCGCTGCCCATCCCGGATCAGCCGGGTAGCATGCTCCACCCCCACGACGGCCGCCAAGCCGTACTCCCGTGC
>VBGG01000677.1 GCA_005883405.1 Chloroflexota bacterium
CAGTCGACGGTGCTGGGCGCAGGAGCCATGGCTCGGTCGGCGGCCCAGGCGTTGGTTGCCGCCGGATCGCGAGTCAGCATCGTCAATCGTACGCTTGAACACGCGGAGCGGCTGGCCATCGAACTTGGCCACACCGCTCGATCCGCCGCGTTGGAGACATTGCCCGAGCTTCTCGCCTGTGGCTCCGTGCTGGTGGCAGCGACGCGCTCCCAACGGCCCGTGCTCGACGTGGCGACCGTGCGCGCGGCTGTCGATCGCCGCGTTACGGCGCCGCTGATCCTGCTGGATGTCTCGCTGCCGCGCAACATCGAGCCGGCTGTGCGCGCCCTGCCGGGTGTGCGCTTGATCGACCTGGATGACCTGGAGCAGCTGTGCCCCGTGGACGTCGCCATGCGGCAGGCCGAAATCGAGCAGGCCGAACTGCTCGCGGCACAGTCCGCCCAGTTGATTGCGCGCTGGCTGCGTGTGCGGGCGATGAGTCCCGCCATCGTGGAGCTCCGCAAGCAGGGTCACGCGATCCGATCGCTCGAGCTTGAACGGGCCGCCCAGCAACTGGCCGGCCTGACGCCCGAGCAGTCTTCGGCCGTCGACCACCTGACCGAAGCAATCGTAAACAAACTCCTGCACGGCCCGACCGTGGCGCTGCGGGAGGCAGCCGCGGGCTCGACGAGCCCCGATTCCAGCCAGCGTGTGCTGGACGTGCTGCGCCTCGACCAGGCCCGGCACGTCCGACGCTCCGACAGAAGGGGATACCCAGGTGGCTTACGCAGTGGTTCAGCACGCTGACGGGCAGCGCCCGTCACCCATCAACGCCTCGACGCTCAAGGTTCTGGTAGCCGGCGGCGCGATCGCGCTGGCGGTCGTCTACCTGGTGTTGATGGGGCTCCAGGGCACGACGGTGTACTTCCTCACCGTCGGTGAGCTGCAGTCCAAGGGCTCAGCCGCCCAGAACCAGCTGTACCGCGTGAGCGGCAATCTCGTGCCTGGCACGCTGGCCACCGACAGCAGCGGTCTCGGCATCCACTTCCAGATTGCCGACCTGACCGACGGCGCCACGCCGTTGCCGGTTGTCTATCGCGGCGGGCAGGTGCCAGACATCATGGGCGACAACATTGAGGTCGTCGCCGAAGGCAAGCTCGACGCCTACGGGACCTTCACTGCCAATACCGTGCTGGCCAAGTGCCCGTCGCGGCTGGACAGCACCGGGCCCGAAGAGCGCGACTACGCGGTCAAGGCCTGAGCAGGGCTGGGTGTCGCAGGTGGTACCGCTCGGCGCCGAATCGCGTACCTGCGTACGGCGCCTGCAGGGATTTCCCGTAGTTGTACGCGTGTCGCCAACCAGCCGCGCGGCTAATTTACCGCAAGAGCTTTTCCCAATTTCGTCCAGGGCTCGGTAAGGACGAGGAGGCGAGAACCAATGCAGGACCAGAGGTCACGAAACCCGTACGGACGGCTGACAGACGTCGCCAGAATCCCGCATACGGTGGGCGCCGTCGCGCGCCCCGCGCGTTGCAGGAGTTCGCGATACGTCGCCAGCCCGAGCCCGATGCGAGCGTATCCAAGCCCTGCCGACCAGAGGTTCGTCGCGGCCGCGCAGTCACCTGCGCCGATCGAGCACACCTCGATCCAACAACACCACGACCAGGTGCGCGAGGTCTGTTCGCTGTTGCGGCGGCCTGACGTGCGTCTGATCACCCTCACGGGTGAGCCGATCGACGGCAAGGCCCGTCTGGTCGAGGGCGTGGCGGCGGAGCTCGCACGCGATCTGGTGTCTGGCGTGGTGCTGGTCGATCTGGCCAGGGTCCGTCAGCGATCCGCGATCGCGCAGGCGGTCTCCGAAGCGCTGCGCGTCGGGAAAGCGGCGCCGGCGATGCTCAACGAGCTGCTGATGTGGATGCGAGGCAAGCAGATCCTGCTGGTCCTCGAGAACCTGGAGCGGCTTCAAGACGGCGGTCTGCTGGTTGCACAACTCCTCGAGGAGTGCCCGCGACTGCGCGTGCTGCTGACCAGTCCACTCGGCCTGGAGCTCGATGGCGAGCAAACGGTCGAGGTCGGACTGGTCGAGCAGCAGGCGGCCGACGAGCCGGCCGAGAGCGGGCCCCCACCCGCGACGTGGCGGGTGCTGCAGCACGCCGACGGCGGCCGGCCGATCGTACGGCGGGTCTCAGGCTGGTGTCTGCAGCCGGGCGTACCGCCCGATCCGAGCAGGCTTGCGCCGCTGACCAATCGCGAGCAGCAGGTCGCCCAGCTGTTGGCGCTCGGCTTCAGCAATAAAGAGATCGCCGACGAGCTGGTCATCACGTATCGGACCGCCGAGACGCATGCCTGCCGCATCCTGCGCAAGCTCGGGTTCAGCTGCCGCGGTCACGTGGTCCAGTGGGCCATCGAACGCGGCCTGGTGGTGGTCGCGTCTCGCCAGAGCTGAAACCTTCTCAGGGTTGCGGTGTACGGATTTTGAGCAATCCGGCACTGTTTGCTGTAGTGTCCACGAGCGAAGTGCGTCCCGATTCACCATGTTCGATCAAGACGACAACCTCTTGAAGCGCGTCCTGGTCATTGCCGAGGACGCCCGGACCCGGTCGAGCATGGTGGCCCTCTTCGAGGGCGAGGGGTACGTGGTGCAAGCCGCGGAGGACAGCATGGAAGCGCTGACGCTCGTAGACCAGTACGCTCCTCAAGTGATCGTGCTGCGGGTGGCTGTCCCGGCAACTCTGGGACTGGACATGTTGCAGTCGCTGCGCAGCCGTCGACCGCCTCTGATGGTCCCAGCCCTGCTGATTGCGGCCGATGCGACGGTGATCGTCGATGCCATATCCGAGGGCCCGCGGATCCTGAGCGATCAGCCCATGCCGCTAGACCAGGTCCTCATCCACGTGGACCAACTTTCGCCCCCCGGCTAAAGAATTCTTCGCGTGCCAAGACGCGAAGAATCAGACCGGAAAGCTGGGCGACTGGAAGTTCGGCCGACTGCGTCTTGCTGCGAAAACCGGCTTGTCGGCCGAACTTCTAGGAGACGAGCCCGCGGCTGGGGAGATCTTTTTCGGCCATGACCAGGCCGAGACGCGCGCCCCAGGCCACCAGCTGCGCGCGGGAGTCGAGCTGCAGCTTGCCCAGGATGTTGTGGATGTGCCCCTCGGCGGTCCGCTCGGAAATCACCAGCTCGGTGGCGATCTGGCGATTGCTCCAACCGCGCACCGCCAGCTCGATGACCTCGCGCTCGCGGCGAGTGAACTCTTCGAGCACTCCGTTGACGACGATCTCGCCGGGGGGCAGATCACTCGCCCGCGCCAGCGTCTGTTGCTCCAGGCATAGCTGGATCGCGTCGTCCAGCGCCATGGCACGCCCTTCGGCGTGCGCGGCGGCAGACGCCGCGTCGCCCAGTTCCCCACGCGTATGGGCATGATGCGCCTCGAGATCTGAGCGCCAATCCGGTGAAGGCTGCGCGCCGACGGTGGTGCGCAGGCTTTCGGCGGCGCCGACCAGCCGCAGCGCACGAGCGGTTCCGCCGTGACGCGCGGCGAGGCAGGCGAACACCTCGAGCACCGAGGCGATGCTCTGGTGGTCGCCCAGCTTGCGGAGTGTGGTCAGCGCCTCCTCGAGCTGGGTCCGCGCATGGGCCAGGTCACCCTGGCTGAGCGTCACGCGCGCCAGGCCTAGCAGCGCCAGGGCGATGCCGCGGATATCACCAACCTCGCGACGGATCGCCAGGCTCTGGTCGAAGTACTCGCGCGCGCTGGCAAAGTCGCCCTGGTCAAGGCACAGGATGCCGAGATCGTGCACCACCAGGGGCGTTCCTTCGTTGAAGCCGATCGAGCGGAAGATCGCCAGGCTCTCCTCGAAACGGGAGCGTGCGGTGACCGCGTCGTCGGCGTACTTCGCCAGCACGCCCAGGCGATGCAGGGCGTTGGCGATGCCGGGCTTATCACCGACCTTGCGGCACAGCGTCAGGCTCTGCTCCTGCAGGCTCGCGGCCTCCGCGTAGTCGCCCTGGTCCTCTGCGAGCCACCCGGCGGCCGCCGCGGCGAGCCCACGCGCGTGATCCGGCTCGATGTGCGAAGGTTGCGGCATCGTGAGCAGCCGCCGCAGCCAGCTTCGGCCCTCGGTGAGGTGGCCGCGGATTGACCAGAAGCGGCGCAGCGCCGCTCCCAGACGCATTCCCTGCTCTACCTCGCCGCACACGATCGCCCAGCGCAGGGCGGCGCGCAGGTTACCGTGCTCCAGCTCCAGGAGCTCGAGCCATTCGACTTGCTCGGGTCCCCACAAGCGCGGCTCAGCATCCTCCGCCAGCGTCAGGTAGAAGGCGACATGCCGGCGGCGGATCTCCTCCGCTTCGTCGCTTCGCGCCAGGTGCTCGAGGCCATAATCGCGGATCGTCGCCAGCATGGAGTAGCGTGCTTCTCCGTCGGCGGTCTCCTCGAGGCGCAGCAGGCTATGGTGGACCAGGATCGACAGCCCCTCCAGCACGTCGATTTCCGACCCAGGCTCGGCGCAGACGGCCTCTGCCGCCTCGGGGCTGAAGCCTTCCACGAATACCGCCAGGCGTCTGAACAGCTTCTGCTGGTCTGCGTCGAGCAGGTCATAGCTCCAGGTGAGCGCGCGACGGAGTGTCTGCTGGCGCGCCGGGAGGTCGGGCGCGCCCGACTGGAGTAGCGCGAGGCGGTCGTCCAGGCGCTTCAAAAGCACCAGTAGCGGCAAGCCCTGGGTCCGCGCGGCGGCCAACTCGAGCGCCAACGGCAGGCCGTCCAGGCGGGCGCACAGGTCGGCGACCACCGAGGCGTTGGCGTCGGTCAGCTGAAAGTCCGGCCTGGCGGCGCGGGCGCGCTCGACAAACATGGCCACCCCAGCGTAGGCCGCCGCGGATTGGGCATCGGTTGGCAGCGTGCGGTAGGGCACCGGCAGCGGCGGGATTGGGAAGGCGTGCTCCCATCGCAGCCGCAGGGCAGCCCGGCTGGTGGCCAGGACCTTCAGGGAGGGGCAGCTCACGAGCAGCTGAGCCAGTTGCGGCGCGAACTCGAGGACGTGCTCGAAATTGTCCAGCACCAGCAGCACCTGGCGGTGACTGAGGGGCGACGCCACCTCGTCGAGCAGCAGCGGGTTCGAGGCGTCGCCGAAGCCGAATGCCTCGGCGATGGCGGCCATCACATTTGACGGTTCGCGAACCGGGGCCAGGTCGACGAAGACGATATCGTCCTTGAACGCGCGCCCCAGCTCTTCGTCGGCGCAGACGGCCAACGCCATCCGCGTCTTGCCGATGCCAGCAGGACCCCACAGGGTCAGCAGCCGAACATCATCGCTCAACAGAGAGTGACGGATGGCCGACAGCTCCCATTCTCGGCCGATCAGCGGTCCAGGCGCGACAGGCAAACGGCCCGGGCGCCAGGTGCGGATTGACCGCGCAGGCTGGGCGGTCAGGGCAAGGGCCTGGGGAGCGTCTGGATCTGGAGGGGTGATATCGATGGTGAGGGCAGGCCTGCTCATTAAGGTTGACTCAACCGTGGTGTCCTGTTCCTGAGGGGGAACGCCTCCAATTGCCTGGTACATGCCAGCCTCAGCGTGGCCGCTGTCTGGCACGTCACACAGGCCTTCCGGCCCCGTAACTCTCATTCGGTTCCCCCTTGAATGTCCTGCTTCGTCACGGCCTCTGACGTTTGCAACCCCAACTTGCGCCGGCGGCCAACTATAGCGGCCGCAGTCAAGCCAGCGAGTTGCCGGGCGGTAATAAAGCAGTTATGCCGTATAAAGAACTTCTAAGGATGTTACGTCTACTCATGCGCGCCGGCAGCGCCGTTCGGCCTTCGTCGCCCTGAACTCAGCGAGCCGTGGCGTTCGTGTTCTGAAGGATCGCGTCGTCGGGTGTCGCAACGTACGCTCGGCGCGGTTGAGCTACTGTTGCGGCTGTCTTACCCACAGGGCCCCTCACGGGAGTTGGCTGTCGGCCAGCATCATCCTGGCCATGCGCTCGCCCAAGCGCAGGCTGTAGTTCTGGCCACGGTCCTGAGGGTAGACGTGCGCCATGTTGGCCAGGTAGACGCCGGGTAGCGGCGTGCGATGTGGCGGGAGGCTGTCGAGATAGCTGGTGGTGACGATCGGTTGCGCGAACGGCGCGCGAAAGACCCAGTGGCGTTGAACCCAGCTGGGCTCGAGGTCACCTCGAACGCGGCGCACCGCCGCGAGGTAACTGTTGAGCACCTGCTCGTCGGACTGAGCGAACAACGGATGGTCCATCGGCAGGTAGTTGCCCAGGTAGACCAGGTGCAAACCACCGTAATCGGAAGCGGGCAGGAAGTTGGTGTGCTCAACCAGTGCCAGGAAGGGCATGTCGCGATCGTTGATGTTGAGCCAGTACACGCCGGGCACGAGCGGCCGATCGAGGCCGAGGATGAGCACGTGCGCGCCGTAGTGCTCGGGCCCGGGGTAGCGCTCGACGAAGTCCGTCGGAAGATCTGGCGCGAGGCGGACGAACAGCCTGGTCGGAAGCGTGGCCAGCAACTGATCGAACACGTGTACCTCACCCGAGTCTGTGTGCACTTCCGTCGAGCCGTCGCGCCTGACGATGCGCGCCGCACTGGTACCAGTGAGTACCGTGCCCCCGAGCGACCGAATGCGCTCGCCGAAGGCCTCGTAGAGCAGCTGAAAACCCCCACGCAGGTAGCCGAGTCGCAGTGACCGCTCGTGTACCCGACTCCAAAGCCAGCTCATGGCGATCTGGTCGGCGCGCGCGCCGAACTTGCCCCGCAGGACGGGCTCCCACATCACGTCGTAGACCCGGCGACCCATCAAGCGCGGCATCCAGCGCGCCGCGGTCCAGCCGGTGAAGACCTTCTCGTCGGGAATGGCCTTGAGCACGGCCATACCCAAAAGGAATCGAAAGCGCTCGGCTGGCGGTAGCAGTGGCAGCCGAAGCAGGTCGGGGATGCTGCCCAGGCTGACGATGCGTCCCTGCGACAACGTGCTGGTGTTGCGCTGGCCCCACAGCAAACGAGCTTCGAGCCCCAGCTCGCCGATGAAGGCGATGATGGTGGTGTCGGTGCGGAAGATGTGGTGATAGAACTTCTCGAGATAGTTCGGACCGACCGAAAAGCCCGCCGCCAGGCCGCCGAGCTGCGGCTCGCGCTCGATCAGCGTGACGCGTCGGCCCGCTTCGGCCAGGCGCAGCGCGGCAGCCAGGCCAAGCGCACCCCCGCCCAGAACACCGACGCGCCGTTCGGGTGTCACGGGTTGGCGATCGGCGTCTGGTCGTCGCCGCCGACGAGGAAGTGCCAGGTGAAGCCGCCAGCGGCGCCGCTGGCATCGCGGACCAGGACGCGGGCGGTGTACGCGCCGTCTGACAGGAGTTGGCTGGTGTGGATCATCCAGTCGCGCTCCGAGCGCTTATCGATCTGCGCCCCAGCGTCGGCGCCGTTGACCTGCAGCGAGGCGGAGGCCAGGTCGGCGGTTCGGCCGATCAGCACTGCCGACAGCGTCACGGGTGTGCCGCCTGGCACGTGTCCATTGGCACCCGGAACGATCGTGCGTACGATTGGTGGCGCGGCCACCGCCGACGGAGACGGGACAACGGATGGACTCACCGCCAGGCCGGGCGAGGGCGTCGGCAGGGCCCGAAACCGCAACGCCTCGGATGGGGACAGGGTGGGCGGGACGCCTGGCGGGGTTGGCGCCTGGCTGCCGGGCACGGCGCCGTGGGCCGGGCGCTCGTTGGCGGGGGCGCAGCTCGTGAAGCTCAGTGCGACGAGTGTCGCCGCCAGGGTTACCAGGCGCCGGCGATCGCCAGACATTCGCCTGAGTCTAAGCACCTGGCTTCGAAAGCTTAAGAACAAACATGACACAGCCGATGATCGGGATATGCCGACTGGCATCAATAGAGCGCTTCAGGTCCGCGCTGCCAATCGGCTGCGGGCGAGTCTCGCCCGGGATGAGCTTAGCGGCTTGCCGCTCATCGGCGCGCTGACGCCAGACGATCAGCGCGAGCTGCTCGAGGTCGGCGGCGGCCGCCTGGCTGCGATAGCCATGCGTGTGTCGGCCGATTCGGCTGGTTCGGGTGGCGAGGATGTCGAGGGGCTGGCGATGCGCGAGGTGACGAGGATGATCGACGCGCACGTGCGGCGGACCGACCTGCTCGGCTGGCTGGAGGCGACGACGCTACTGCTGGTGGCGCCAGGGATGGAGCCCGTGGGTGGCCGCAGTCTGGCCGAGCGACTGCGTGAAGTGCTGACAGGTTGCTTCGTTGAGGTCGCAGGCACGCAGGTGCAGATACACGTGAGCGTAGGCGTCGCCTACCGCTCCGCCGCCTCCCCCACGGGTTGGACCACCCGCGGCCTGCTGGCCGAAGCCGAAGTCAACGCGGCCTGAGCCGCACGAAGCCCGTCGCCCCGCATACTCAATCGGGTCCCGTCGGGGAAAGCGCGCGAGCGTGTAGGGTTGAGAAGACCTGCGATGTTGCTGGAGCTGGGCTGCTGGTTATTCAGGTGGAGGCGCGCAGTGCTGGCGGGCTGGGCGCTGGTGCTGCTTGTGGCTTTGCCCGTGGCGCCTCGGGTGTTCAGGGCGCTGAACGCAGGCGGATTCACCAGCCCCGATCTGGAGGCCTTCCGTGCCAGCCAACTCCTGGCAGTCAGGTTCGGTGCCAACCCGTCCAACCTGGTGCTGGTCTACGAAGACCCCAGTGGCGAGCTGAACGCGGACGATCCACGTTTCTCCCAGGACATCGAGGACTCGTTGAGCGCCGTCAGAGGGCTCAACGGCGTCGCGCGCGTCGTCACCGCGGCCGAAAACCCGCGCCAGCTGGCGCCCGACGGTCGCGCCCAGTACGTCACGATCAGCCTCGCCACTGCCAGCAGCGCGGTCGACGACGTGGTGCCCAACATTCAGCGCGCCCTGCGCCCGACGCCGCTCGAGGTAACGCTGACTGGTGCGCCCGTGTTCTATCAGGACATCTTCGACGTCACCGAGCGCGACCTCCGCCGGGCGGAGCTGCTTTCGATTCCAACCGCGGGAGTAGCGCTGGTCTTCGTGTTCGGCTCGCTGGTGGCCGGCGCGGTGCCTGGCCTGGTGGGCGGCACGGCGGTGGCCGTGACGCTCGCGCTGATGGTCTTGCTGAGCCAGTTCTTCGAGATGTCGATCTTCTCGCTGAACCTGGCCACGATGCTCGGCCTGGGCCTCGGCATCGATTACTCACTGTTCATCGTCTCACGCTTCCGCGAAGAGCTCGCCCGGGGTGAATCGGTCGAGCGCGCCATCGCCTGGTCGGTCGCCAGTGCGGGCCGTGCGGTGGTGTTTTCGGGCGCCACTGTGGTGATCGGCCTGCTGGCCCTGGTGACCTTCGACATCACCGCGCTGCGATCGATGGGCATCGCCGGCGCGCTGGTGGTCGCCATCAGCGTCATCGCGGCACTCAGCTTGCTGCCTGCCTTGCTCGGGATCCTTGGCCGTCGCGTCGACGCGCTGGCGATTGGACCCCTGGCCGCCTCTGCCGAACGCGCGGCGCGCGGCAGTGGCTTCTGGGCACGCCTGGCGCACCGCGTGATGGCGCGTCCCTTCCTGTTCCTCGTGCCACTGCTGGCCGTGCTCGTCGGCCTGGGGCTACCGTTCCTGCGAGTCGAGTTCGGCGCGCCCGACGCTTCGATCCTGCCGACCGATGTCCAGTCACGGCGCGGCTTCGACCTGCTGCGGGCGCACTGGGGTGAGGGTGAGCTCTCACCGTTGCTGCTGGTGTTCCAGACCATCGACGGCTCGAGTCCGCTGCGCACCGATCACGTCCAGACTCTCGCCACCTTCATGCGTCGCGTGCAGGCCGACCCGCGCGTGCAGCGCGTCGAGAGCGTCGTGAGCGTCGATCCGCGGCTCACACCCGAGCAGTACGCGCTCGTCTACGGTGACCCGAACCAGATCGGCGACGCGTACGGACAACTCGCCGCGCAGGCCACGGTTCGCCAGGACACGCTACTGGCCAACGTCACCGGCCGTTTCGGCCAGACGGACGATCGTTCAAAGGATATGGTGCGAACCATCCGCGCCACGCCGCCGCCGAGTGGTTTTCGGCTGCTGGTCGGCGGCGGTACCGCGGGCGTGATCGACTACGCGGATCGCCTGTACGAGCAGTTCCCGCGCGCAGCCCTGATTGTCGTGCTGGCGATCTACCTGGTTCTGCTGCGGAGCTTCGGCTCGGTGGTGCTGCCATTAAAGGCCGTGGCGATGAACATCCTGTCGATCCTGGCAAGCTATGGCGCGCTGGTCGTCATCTTTCAGGACGGCGCGCTGGCCGAACTGCTGCACTTCAAGCCGCTGGGCTTCGTCGAGGCCTCGCTGCCGATCATCATGTTCTGCGTGCTCTTCGGCTTGTCCATGGACTATGAGGTGTTCCTGTTGTCGCGGATCCAGGAGGCGCATCTCGATGGTGCCGACAACCCGACCAGCGTTGCGCGCGGTCTGGAGCGGTCTGGGCGCATCATCACCAGCGCCGCGGCGATCGTCGTCCTGGTCAGCCTGTCGTTCGTAGCAGCTGACATCGTTTTGATCAAAGCGCTCGGGCTCGGCACGGCCATCGCCGTGTTCCTCGATGCCACGCTTGTGCGAGCGCTGCTGGTGCCGGCCACCATGCGGCTGCTGGGCGACTGGAACTGGTGGGCGCCGGGTTGGCTCAGGGGAGCGCTCAGGTCGGGGACGCTGCATGCGGCTCGCTAGGTTTCTGGCGGTGCTGGCGATCGCCGCGGGGTGCTCACGGCCCGTCGAGCCGCTGCCCGAGGCGCCACCGCCCGATGCAGCGCCCGTGCAACCGATCGTCTTCCCGCGAGACGCCGGGCCGCACGACGCGCTCACCGAGTGGTGGTACTACACGGGCCACCTGCGGTCAGAGCGCGATGGCCGTGCGTATGGCTTCGAGTTCGTCGTGTTCCAGGTACGGCGACAGGACGCGCCCACGGGCTATCTGGCGCACTTCGCGGTTTCAGACATCGATGGCCAGCGCTTCAGTCACCAATCGCGCTTTGCGCGAGGCCAGTCGGCGGCCGGCTTCCCACTGGACATAAACGGCTGGCGGCTCGGCACCGACGGGTCTGCCGACGTCATCCAGGCGGCCATGTCAGACGCGATGGGCGCTGAACCCCCGTTCGGCGTGAGCTTGCGGTTGACGGACGAAAAGCCGCCAGCGCTGCACCATGGCGGCTTCATCGACTACGGGGCGGCTGGTGGGTCGTATTACTACTCGCGCACGCGGTTGAGCGTCGTCGGCGGCATCGCGCAGGGCGATGGAGAGCCGGTGCCCGTGTCGGGGATCGCCTGGATGGACCATCAGTGGGGTGACTTCGTCGTCGCGGCCGCGGGTGGCTGGGACTGGTACAGCCTGCAGCTGGACGATGGCAGCGAGCTGATGCTGTACGTGTTGCGGTCGGCGACGGGCGAGACGACCGGGGTGTACGGGTCGGAGATTTCGCGTGACGGTACATTGCGCGACCTGCAGCCTGGCAGGGTGCTGGCCGAGGCGACCGGTAGTTGGACGAGCCCGCACACGGGCGCGGGCTATCCATCGGGGTGGCTGGTGACGCTGCCGGACGGCGCGCGGCTGGTGCTGCGGCCGCAGCTTCAGGACCAGGAGCTGTGGTTTCCCGAGGTCGCC
>VBGG01000678.1 GCA_005883405.1 Chloroflexota bacterium
CGTCTGCTCCACGCTGCTGATCCTGATGCTGTACGTGCGCATCGCCGCGACGCCCGTTGCCCAGGCCGTCCTGCCGCGCACCAGCGACTTCGGCGGCATGCTGCGGCGAGTCCACCCCTGAAGATGTCTGGGTCGCCTTGTCTCGACGGCGACCCGAGGTTGAGCAGGTCGCGAACGGCGGTGCTTTCAGCTCGTGGCCGTGGTCAACGGGCGCACGTGCAGTATCTGGCGCCCGCGAACCGCGGCGAGCTGGTCTGGCAATAAGGTCTGAACTGCAAGGGTTCGCCCGTCTGCATCGGTGAACTCGACTTCATAGCCTTGTCCGTCGAGATGGACGAACACGACCGTTCCAACGTCGCCCGCAACCAGACCGAACTCAGGAAGATCCTGCCTGAGGGCAACTGCTTCAAGCTCCTTAAACGCTAGCTCAGCCATGCGACGAGTCTTCTCAGCCCGAAGGATACGCCGTGACCAGTTGGGGCGGAGGTTCTCCGTCGGGAAGCATCCACACGGTAATAAGGCTCGCAGTGCGCCCGTTCGGGGTCATGAGTTCACCTAGGCCCGAGAACTTGCGTCCAAACGCGCTCGTCGTTTCGGTGACATCGATTGTTCTTGCCAACTCCAAGAGCGCATCCCTTAACAAATCCGGCTGCTCACGGCGGTAGCCCAGCGCGAAGAAGAAGGCGGCTTTTCCGCGACCCTGCGGATGCTCTCGATTGAGCAAGTATTCGACCACCTTTGCGTCGGAGACGATCGCCAGGTCGGCGTAAGGAAGCTTCACCGCGTTGGGCGCATTACGAGACGAACAAGGACGCGCACGCGTCGGTGCGCCTCCACCGTGATGCGGCACGTTGCCGCGCTCCGTGTAAGGACCTCATAGAGTGCGGGCGTCAATTACCAGCATCTGGCCACGGCCCGCGCCAGGAGTCGAGGTCATCTATGCCCTGTTCGATGGTGATCGGGTTCGTCGGACCACGGGCCGTGCGGTTCAGCCACTCCTCCATGCTCTGCCGCGTCGCCAATCGGATCGCTGCGCGTCGCAGTAGTTCTGGCACGCTGATACGTGCCGCCGCTGCGCGCTCCCTCAAGACGGCGTAGACCTTGTCGTCGATGTTCCGCACCGTCACGGTCTTCGGCATGAAGCGCATGATCTCACACAACTTGGGCAGGTCGGTGCGAAGAGAACCCGTCCGCAGCCTACACTCGATTCAGCAGGACTGACGAGTGAGCGAAGAGAAACGACGCGCGTTCATCACTGGCATCTCGGGACAGGACGGTTCGTACTTGGCCGAGCAGCTGCTCGAGAAGGGCTACGAGGTGCACGGGCTGGTGCGGCGGTCGTCGAGCTTCAATACCCGTCGACTCGATTCGATCTATCGCGACCCGCACGAGCATGGGCTGGCGCTGGTGCTGCACTATGGCGACCTGTCGGACGGAGTGTCGCTGACCAATCTGATCCGCGAGCTACAGCCGCACGAGATCTATCACCTCGGCGCCCAGAGCCACGTACGCGTGTCGTTCGACATTCCCGAATACACAGCGCAGACGACCGGATTAGGCACGTTACGCATCCTGGAAGCCGTGCGCGCTTCGGGTGTGGAAACACGCTTCTATCAGGCCTCCTCGTCGGAGATGTTCGGTTCTGCGCCACCACCGCAGAACGAGTTAACACCTTTTCACCCGCGAAGTCCGTACGGTGTGGCCAAGGTCTTTGGCTACTGGGCAACCGTGAATTACCGAGAAGCCTACGGCTTATTTGCTGTCAACGGTATATTGTTTAACCACGAAGGCAGTCGTCGAGGTGAGACTTTCGTTTCGCGAAAGATTACACGAGCAGTTGCGCGTATCAAAGCTGGCTTGCAGAACAAGTTATATCTGGGCAACCTCGACGCGCGACGGGACTGGGGATGGGCGCCAGATTACACGCATGCCATGTTTCTCATGCTGCAACAGCCCGAACCGGACGACTTTGTAATCGCAACGGGTGAATCGCACTCGGTACGCGAGTTTCTCGAGCTGGCGTTCCAGCGAGTTGGGCTCGATTGGCAGGGCTACGTTGACGTCGATCCTCGCTACTATCGCCCCTCCGAAGTGGATCATCTTCGCGGCGACGCTTCGAAGGCCGAGCAAGTGTTGGGGTGGAAGCCGACCGTGAACTTTCGCGAGCTCGTGGCACTGATGGTGGACGCTGACGTCCAGCTGCTCGAGGACGAGTTGGCTGGACGGTTGGTCAGCGTTGATCGCGACAGATAACCCTGGGTACTGATCGCGCTTCCGATTGCCGTTGGCGTTCGCCGTTATAAGGCATGCGTGCGAGCCGCTGGACGAGCCTGGAGCACACTTCGATGATTGCTGCAGCGAGCGAGTTTATACGCGAGCCAGGATGCGATCGCCGCCGAAGATGTTCCGCATGCGGAAGGGGGCGGGTGTCTCGAACAGCTGCCAAGCCCGCAGACGCCAACCCGGGTACAGAAACCAGGGCTCGGCCAGGCGGTACTCGCTTCTGGACGTCCAATCGGGAAAGCTCAGGCCGTCTTGAGCGCACAACCACTCCACGGCCGCGGCCAGCAGGGCTGCCCAGCGCGCATGCTCAGCAGGAGGACTTGGAAGTGGCGCCTCGCAGAGCAATGGTCGTTGCGCCACCGGCATGCGGCGCCAGTCATCAACGAACTGACCAATTGCTCGCCATGGATCGACGCCTTCATCGATGCGGGCCAGCGTCTCGGCGGCCGACTGCGGTCGGTACTCAGTTGTGCTCATCCGCGAAGAGATCCTCGACAAGATATTGCACGCGCGGGGTCAACAGCCGCTCAGGAACATAGCGCTTCACGATCGCCAGCGCGTCTTCTGCTGAAATGAAGCCAAGCTCGGCGCTCAGTGTCAGCAGGTCGGACACGTCCGCAGGACGACCTGCGAACGCCTTCATCGCAAAAATGTACGCCGGATCCGGTGCATAGACGCGTAGGCCCGGGAATTCCATCCAGGGTCTGTTTTGCGGCTGGACGTACAGGAAGCCCTTGACCGCGTCATTCAACCAGTCGTCCGGTAAGCCGTTGTCTTCTGCCACGCGAGCCGCGGCGCGTCGGATAGCCTCCGGATGCCGAGCAAAGTAGGCGTCGACGTCTTTGGTTGCATCGCGTTTGCGCAAGACGAGCGTCATGTACGCGCCGCCCACAATGAGGATTTCGCCAGTGAGACCCTCGGCGTGCAGATGGCGCCCGACTTCGCGGAGATATCCCTCAATTTCATCGTGGTGCATGGGTTGAAGCCGACGGAACCACCAACTCTGGCCGGCCCAGGCCAGCGTGGTCAGCCTACTTGAACGGGATTGACTTACGTGCTCGTGCCGACGATGCAGACGACGGCTTGACCCCCAATGTGCCGAGCAGATCCCGCGAATGGTCACCTGGCGATTGGTGGTGGGCTTGGCTCGCATGTACACAGGCGCTCGGCGCACTGGCACAACGGCTACGGCGCCA
>VBGG01000676.1 GCA_005883405.1 Chloroflexota bacterium
GCGGGAAGGAGCGCGCAGCGAGCTTGCGAGCGGAGCAGCGACTGGCGGCGGGGGGCCGCAGGCTCCCCCGACCCGGACGCGTAGTGCTCCCCCGCGAGTGCGCTGTACTAACACGCATTGTCGGTAGATGCGCGCGAGGCAGCTACTACTGCTCCTCCTCGTAGGTGCGGATGTGCCGCGGGCGGCGCTCGGCGGGCAGCTTGTGGCGCTGCAGGGCCGACTCGTCTAGCTCGATCCCCAGGCCGGGCTCGGTCGGCAGCTCGATGTGGCTGTCCTTCACCTCGAATGGACGGCTGGCGATCTCACTCCCGAGCGACGCGAAGTTGACAAAGTACTCGGTGATCAAGAAATTCGGAATGCAGGCCGAGACCTGCAGCGTGCTGGCCAGACCCACGCTGGTGCTGTTGTAGTTGTGTGGCGCAATCGCCACGTGCCACGGCTCGGCCGCTGAAGCGATCTCCTTCAACGCCAGGATTCCGCCGCAATTGCACACATCCGGATTCAGGATGTCGGCCGCGCGCTGAGCAAAGACCTGTGCGAATTGCGCTTTGCTATACAGGGCTTCGCCGGTGACGACCGGTAGCGAAGTCCGCCGTCGCACCTCCGCGAGCCCAGCCATGTCTTCGGGGTCGATGGGCTCTTCGTACCAGAAGGGCTGGAACTGCTCGAGCCGACCAGCGATGCGAATCGATTCGTTCGGAGCAAGACGGCGGTGGACCTCGATCAGGATCTCAACCGACGAGCCAACCGCCTCACGCACCGCGCGAACCCGCTCGACGGCCAGGTCTTCCTCCGCGCGACCAATATGCGTCCGCCACGGGTTGGAGAACGGGTCGAATTTGAGGGCAGTGAAGCCCCGGGCGACCACCTCACATGCGCGCTGCGCGTACTGATCGGGCGTCCTCGACTGCTCGGACCAGCCGTTGGCGTAGACGCGAATGCGGGCGCGACACGGCCCGCCGAGCAGGTTGTACACGGGCTGGCCGCACGCCTTACCGGCGATGTCCCACATTGCCTGCTCGAGCGCGCTCAGCGCGGACCAGAATTCCATGGCTGGGCGGCGCAGCGCGTAATCCAGGTACATGACCGAGCTGAAGTGCTTGATCGCGAAAGGACCGCGGCCGACCAGGTGGCGACCCATCTCGACCAGGTGAGCCAGCATGGCCGCATCGCGGTCCTGCTGTGTATACGCCTCGCCCCAGCCGACGAGCCCCTCGTCGGTATCCAGCTTGACAAACAGCCAACTCTTGCTGCCGCCCGTATCGACGAGGAAAGGCGTGACCTGGGTGATCTGCAACACAACGAGTCTAGAGAAGTTCGGCCGACAAGCCGCTTTTCGGCACAAGACGCAGTCGGCCGAACTTCTGTGACAGACTGGCCCCAGGAAGGTGGCAGGCACACAACTTCCTAAGCGAGGTCTTCGGCCGCCTTCCTGGGGCCGAGGGGTGGTACGCAGTTTGCAGGGCGGGGGGCGCCGCGAGTGGCGGGGGGAGACCCCGGCAAACGCCGTCAAAAGGGGTCAATCGTTCATGGTTCGCATGGTTTCCGTGCTGGCCTTGGCACTGCTGTGTCTCGCAGTGCCGGCCGCTCCCGTCTCCGCCGCTCCGGCCGCGCCCACCCCGAACAGCCCCACCAGTGGAACGCAGCCGATCACACTGTCCTGGAGCAGCGTCACCGACCCATCCGGCATTTTCGGGTACCGCTGGGAGGTGAGTGCCTCGAGCTCGTTTACCACACGTGTCCTGACCGGGTTCAACGACAACTCCAACCCGAACCCGACGCAGACGGTGGTGAGCGGGCTGCCGAATGGCACGTATTTCTTCCGCGTCCAGGCCGAGAATAAGGCGCTGGTCAACGGCCCGTTTTCCTCGCCGATGAGCTTCCCGGTCACGGGCTCAGTCGCGGGGACGCCCGCCACCCCGACCGTCACCGGGCCGGCGCCGAATGCCAAATTCCATCCGTACGAAGACTTCACGATCACGTGGACCGCCGCGGCCGGCACGGCCAACTATGAGCTCGAAGTCTTCTTCGCGTCGTCGCTCGACCCCGCCCAGACGTCGGTCGACGCGCCAGTTAGTGGCACCTCCAACATGCTCGTGTACGGTTTCGAGACGCCGCTCTTCATCCGCGTGCGAGGCGTCAGCGCGAACGGGGTCCGCGGGCAGGCGTCCACGGTCGTGCCTGTCAGCATCACGTACACGGCGCCGATCGGGCCGGCGCCGAGCGGGCTGAGCCCCACGGGCGGAACTGTCCAGAACCTGCCGGTCACGCTGAACTGGAACGACGTGTCCAACCCGCAATTGCAAGGCTACGAGGTCTGGATCTCGCCTGACCCGAACTTCAACAACCCGCAGTGGGAGCTGCTCATCACCAACCTGACGCCGCCGAGCTATACGGTGGATTCGCTGAGCAGCGGCACGAAGTACTGGCGCGTCCGCTCGCACCAGGGCGACGCCTCACCGTCGGCTGGCGCCGTCACGGCCTGGTCGAACACCGCCAGCTTCGTGGTGCAGTCGGGCATACCGAAGCTGACGTCGCTCTCGGTGATCCAACAGACCTACGCGTACATCAACTCGAACCCGAACATCTACAGCGGCGATCCACAGGTGTACCTGTATCTGCAGATGGATCGTCCGGCGCCGGCTGGCGGTGCGGTGGTCACGCTCACGACCAGCGATCCGAACGCGGCGCCGCTCCCGGCCAGCATCACCGTCCCCGCCGGGCAAGCCGATTTTTCGCTCAACTTCCAGCCCGGGCAGGTCACGTCGCCCACGACGGCGAGCATGACGGCCTCGCTGAGCGGGAGCACCGCCACTGCCAGCATGACGGTACACCCGCCCGAGCTTCAGCGCGCCGAGATCGGCACCGGCGTCGGCGCCCAGCAGATCGGCGGCGGCAACAGCATCACCGGGACAGCCATCCTGAACGGGCGGGTACCTCCGAGCGGGTCATCGGTGAACCTGTCCAGCAGCAACCCGGCCGTTGCATCGGTGCCGTCCAGCATCAGCCTGACGCCGAACTACACTGCTGGCTCGTTCACCATCAGCACCAGCAGCGTGTCTGCGCCGACAACCGTGACGATCACCGCCAGTGCGCCATGGAGCGGTACGACGGTTTCGTCGCAGCTCACCGTCATGCCACAGACCGCGCTGGTCAGACTGACGCTGAGTCCATCGACGCTGAATCCGGGCGACCCGTCGGTCGGCACGGTGACGCTGAGCGCGCCGGGGCCGTCGCCTCAGATCATCGTCGACCTCACCAACAGCAACGCGAACGCCATCTCGAGCATGCCCTTCGGGATCGCTGTGCCGGCCGGTGCGACCAGCGCTGACTTCACGATCCAGACGTCTTCGACCACGTCTCCCACGTCGGTGACGATCACCGCCAGTTACAACGGGGTGACGAAGAGCAGTGTGCTGAACATCGGCACGAGCGGCAGCTCGTCGCCCACGCTGACGGGGATCACGTTCAACCCGGGCGCGGTGAACGGCGGGCAGACGTCGCAGGGCACGGTGAGCCTGAGCGCGCCGGCGCCTACTGGTGGGGCCAGCGTTGGTCTGGCGAGCAGTAAGCCCTCGGCGGCGAGCGTACCTGCAAGCGTGACGGTTCCAGCGGGGGCGACCAGCGCGGCCTTCACCGCCAATACCAGCACCTCGGTGACTGGCCAAACGCCGGTGACGATCTCGGCGTCCTACGCCGGGGTGACTTCGACGGCGACCCTGACGGTCTGGGCGCCGGCGCCCGGGTCCACGCCTGCCAGTACTCCGACCTCGACGCCCGTTCCGCCGGCTACAGCGTCTACCGACACGGTTGCTGTGACCAGGGCGGACTACCTGGTCTCGGACCAGCTGCTGACCGTCGTCGCGACCAGCACCAACGCGAGCGCCACGCTCAAGGCCTACGCCACCTCGTCGGGCGCGCTGATCGGCACACTGCGGAACAACGGTGGCGGGCAGTATCAGAGCCAGTTCGAGGTCTCGAACAACCCGCAGAACGTCACCGTCAAAAGCAGCGCTGGCGGCTCCGCAAGCCTCGCCGTCACCCCGCGCTGAAGCCACTTCCCCGGAGGGGACCCGGCGCACGTCGGGCCCCCCGGGGATGTCCGCTCATCAAGCCGCCTCGCAGCCCTCCTTCGCCCGCTTCGCGCCGCTGCCCGGGCGAGAGCCGGACAGGATTTCCCAAAAGGGGGTCCCTGACATCGCTTCCCGCCACTGCCCGGCCGAGGGCCGAAAGGCTCTCCTGGGAGACTTCTGTCTGCTGCCCCGTGGCGGCGCCTCGAAGCCTCGTTCGCCGCTTCGCGCCACTGCCCGAGCGAGAGCCGGACAGGATTTCCCCAGGGGGGTCCCTGACGCCGCTTCGCGCCACTGCCCGGGCGAAGGCCGAAGGAACTCTCGTTGGAGACTTCTGTCTGCTGCCCCGTGGCGGCGCCGGGAGCCTCAGTCGCCCGCTTCGCGCGCCCACATGGAAGACTCCCAATTGGGCCCCCTCTGGGGTAGCACCTTTTCAGGCGTTGGATACCAGGAGGGCGACGTCGGCGAGGGTTACGGCGGCTAGAGTTAGATAGCCCAGGGCGCTCTGGACGGGGGTGTTGCGCAGGCTGCCCATCAGCCGGCGGTCGCAGGCGAGCAGGAGCAGGAAGGCCAGCACGACCGGCAAGAGGAGGCCGTTGAGTGTCTGGACCGCGATCAGCAAGGAGATCAGCGGAATGCCAGGCAGCAGGGCCGCCGCCGCTCCGCTGGCGAGCAGTACGGTGAACAGCCCGTAGAAGACGGGCGCGCGTCGGAAATCCAGCCCAACGCCTTTGCGGAAGCCGAACGCTTCGCTTGCCGAGTACGCCGTCGCCACGGGAACCACGCCCCGGCGAGCAGCGACGCGCCGAGCAGCCCAATCGCAAACACGGTCTCCGCCGCACGGCCAGCGACCGGCTCGAGCGCCTTCGCCGCCTCGGCTGCTGACTGGATGTCCGTAATCCCAGCGGCGTGGAGCGTCGCGCCGGTGGCAATGATGATGAACGCCCAGATCAGGTTGCCCAGGATCGCGCCGACGTACGCATCGATGCGCTCATCGGCATAGTGCCGCGCCGCGATGCCGCGTTCGACAACGGCACTTTGCTGGAAGAGCTGCTGGTATGGCGTGATGGTGGTGCCGATCAACGCGACCAA
>VBGG01000679.1 GCA_005883405.1 Chloroflexota bacterium
CTGGTGGTACAGCCAGCGCGTTCCGCGTCTGCCCACGGCTGTAGCCGGCGTACCCGTCGCCCGATCCGCGACCCGACTGCGGTGGCTCAGCCCCTATCTCCCGGGCGTGCGGAGGACAGCGCTCGCGGTCGGCGGCGTGGTCGTCTCCATCCAATTGATCCCATATGGGCGCAGTCACACGAACTTCGCCGTGGCGCCGCCGTCGGCCGGGCCGGTGCTTGGCGTGACCGATCGGTACTGTCCACGGACGTTCGCGCCCGGCGCGGAGCCAACCATGAGCCTGGGCGCCTTCCGCACGCAGGTGACGGGCATGCTCGGCGATCTGGATTCCGCGCAGCACGCGCTCGCGGCCAATGATGCGCTCACACTCCGCGCGCAGTACAGCCAGCTCGCGGTGGCGTACGCAGGAGTGTCGAAGGAGCTGGCCGAGCTGTATCCGGTGCGCTGCCCGCGGTTGCTGGCCGACCGACTCGACGGCGACGCAGTCATCCTGGTCCCCGCGACGGTAAACCTGACGGCGGCCGCGGCGCCCATCGCCGCGCTGCGCGCCGGACTGTCTGGCATTTCCACCGAGCTCAGCTCGCGCATCCAGCAGGCCAGTCCGGACGCGCTGGTCGGCAACTCCGCCCAGACCATCGACGCTCCGTTGGTGACTGGCACACCGGCCTGGGACGGCGATCGCACCAGCGCGTTGGCTGCGCGAACGTGCGCGGCATGTCACAGCAACCAGCCGGGCTGGTCGTGGTACGCCAACGTCGCGCCGGTGTCCTGGCTGGTGCAGCACGATGTCGATGCCGGGCGGGGCGTGCTGAACTTCTCCGAGTGGGACCGGCCGCAGCCGGCGGCTGCACAGCTCGTCGCCAGTGTGCAGCAGGGACGCATGCCACCCGCGTATGCCGGAGTGGTCAACTCCGATCTGCAGTTGAGCGATTCGGAGCGGGCGGAGCTGGTCAGCGGATTTCAGGCTACACTCGGCCGCGAAGCGCGGACCGAGGCAGCCAGCGTGCCCGCGAGCGGATCGGCGATCCTTGTGGCTACGCTAGGGACTCTACTTGCGGCGCTGGGGTTTGCGCTCGGCCGGTCCGGGGGCCTCACGATCTTGACGGCGTCGCCTTCAAGGACACCACGGGTTTCGGCGCGGAGGATGATGCAATGAATCTCAGCGGAGGATGCTGCCAGAAAGCTCAGCAGAGGACCCTGCCATGAACCTTCCTCTTTCTGACATTCGGCCGGGAGCGAGCGAAGCGAGCGGGCGAGTCGGTGCCAAGCGGTCGGCAAGACGAAGCATGGCTGTCCTGCTCGGAGTGGCGATGCTGGTGCTATGCGCGGCGCCAGCGCCGGCGGGTGCGCAGGGCGCGGGCGCCATCGTCGAAGACTTCACCGAGGAGCGGCTCGGCGCCGCGCCGACTTCGTTCAGTACGCCGACCGGGTTCTGGTCCATCGGCACCAATGGCGTCGATACCAAACCGGTGCTGTTTGAAGACGGTACGCAGTGGCAGGGCTCACAAACGGCCAATACACTGGCCAGCCAGGCCAAGGCGCTGTACGGCGACCGCTGGAACGAGTTCGTCGACGACCTGCCGGGGACGGCGTATTTTCCGATCGCGCTCTTCAACAAAGTCCCAAGCTTCACTGGTGGCACGCTGACCGCGCGGCTGGCAACCGTGGGTGGGGACATCGATCAGGATGCTGGGGTGGTCTTCAACTACCAGCCCAACGGAGACATGATGGCGATCCGCGTGGATACGCTCGAGAGCAACATGAAGCTGTACCAGTGGGTGCAGGGCCAGCCGTCAGTGCTCAAGCTGGCCGAGAATGTGCCCGCGGCGATGGCGCGCTGGCACGATGTGTCGGTAACGGTCTCAAACGGCGGGACGCATGTGTCGGGCTCGCTGGACGGCTTCAAGTTCCTGGATGCGGACCTGCCAACGTCCGTCTCGGGCCAGGTCGGCGCCTGGGCCAAGACCGATACGGTCGTGCTCTTCGACAGCTTCGTCGTGGATCCGCAGGGGCAGTGAGCAAGTTCCCCGGAGGGGACGCTTCCGAGTGCGTGTGGCGTTCGAGCGGTCAGAGCGCGAGCTGGGACCTGGCGGGCGACCCGAGGCCCTGCGCAGCAAGGCTACATGAGTTCATCGCCTAGAATCGGCCCATGGCGACGGCGGCGCGCACGTTCGTATGACGCGAGCCCGAGCCGGTTCCGCTCGTCAGGCGCGAGGCCGATGAGCTCATGGACCTCGTGTGCCGGGTCGCGCAGCGGCAGGGTGAGCTGAAGGCCTGGCTGACAGAGCGATCGCAGGGCCTGGAAGAGCACGCCACGGACGCCGAGCTCCGTCACGTCGAGCTGCGATCGCGGCTGGAGCGGATGGAGGCCAGCGTTGACCATCTGGTGCGGGAGGTGGTGCCGCGTTGTCGGGCACAGCGCAGCCAACGCGTTGCGGTCCTGCGGCAGCAGGTGTTGATCCTGCGTAGCGTCGAGCGCGCTGCTGTACCCGGCGGCGGCGCTGAGCGGCTGGCCACCGCGTTGATGTACACCGGCAGCCTGCTGCTGGTGTGGCTGGTCCT
>VBGG01000018.1 GCA_005883405.1 Chloroflexota bacterium
CTCGGCTCACCGCGTGCGCCGATCACCATGCCCAATCCAACCACCAGCGCGACGTACACCACAGTGATCATTGCCGCCAGAGACCCGTACACGAGGGTGCGGTTGATGACCAGTTCGACGTCGTACAGGCGGTACTTCAGTACTGCGATAGAGACGGCCCCAAGTAGTCCCGCCATCGTCACGAATTGGCCGAACTGGGCGAGCACCTTCAACTCGGTGGGCGCCGCGACTGCGGCGACCAGACCCAGCGCCCAAATGCTGGCGGCGGACGCGACCCACTTGAACTGCTGCCGTTCGTCGCCACGCGCGCGACGCAGCCGCATCACGAGGGCGCCGGCCGCGACCACCGTGCAGGCCAGTTGCCCGACTGTGGCAACCCCGAGTACGACAGCCAGCGCGTCGCCCGCGCTAGCCCACCCGAGTGGATTTTGGAGAGTCGGCGCGGTGCTCAGTGGTCCGGGTGTCAAACCTAGGCCAAGCAGCGCTAGCAACAGGGTCCCTGCCTGCGCCCAAAGCACCACGGCCCACCGCCGGCCAGGCAGCTTACCGTCGGGGAAGAACAGAATGATTGGCACGATCACCACGACCCATGCGGCGAGCAAGTTGCCGATCCAGGCAACCCACGCCGCGCCCGGCGGCGGCGAGCCAGGCTGGGCCAGCGCTGATCCATTCGCGTACTCGGATGCGAGCATCGAACAGGCCATCATGAGTCCGGCCAGGATGCACAGCCAGCCGATCGGGTTGTGGGGTCGGCGTGTGGCGACGACGCCGCCGATGGTCGCGAATGTCAGGTACGTCAGCGCCCACGAGAGGACCAGGAAGGTAGCCCCCGCTCCAGCGACCGATTCGCTGCCCGATGGTGGAGGGAACCCACTAGCCGCCCACAGGAGCACGCCCGTCAGCATAACGGCGAGGATGAGTGCCCAGAGCGCCCAGGCGACGCGAATAGCTGTGCGGGTGCCCATAGTTAGATCGGGCCTCCTCGCGCGCCATTATGCAGCGTATGCTGGGGCCGTGCCGCTTCGGGTGGTCCTGGCTGAGGACAACTTCCTCGTTCGCGAGGGCGTGCAGCGGCTACTGGAAGCGCAGCCCGACGTGGATCTCGTCGCCACCTGCGGCGACCTTGACGCGCTCCTGGCGGCCGTTGAACGTGAGCGTCCAGACGTCGTCATCACCGATATACGCATGCCGCCGACGGGCACTGACGAAGGCATTCGCGCCGCCGAGCGCCTGCGCACGACGCACCCTGAGGTCGGTGTCTTGGTGCTCAGCCAGCACGACGATCCCGAGTACGCACTGGCGCTGCTCGAGGGTGGCTCCGCCCGTCGTGCCTATCTGTTAAAGGAGCGCGTCTCCCACCCGGATCAGTTGCTCGCCGCTGTCAGGGAGGTAGCGCAGGGTGGGTCGGTCATCGACCCGAAGGTGGTCGAGGCGTTGATCGGGCAGCGCGCGCGTGCCGCACACTCGCCGCTCGCTGATCTCACGCCCCGCGAGCGCGACGTACTGGCCGGCATGGCCCAGGGCAAAACCAACGCGGCCATCGCCGAAGCGCTTGTGCTGACCCCGCGCGCCGTTGAGAAGCACATCAACGTCATCTTCTCCAAGCTACCCCTGGATCAGCAGCCCGCCGTGGATCGTCGCGTAACGGCGGTGCTCCTGTTTCTGGCACAGACCGCTTAGCACCCTCCTGGGCGAGACTCAGCCCCAGCCGCGCCTCCTCCTGGCGGATGGCGTAGCGCAGCGCGCCCAGCAGGAGCACATTCCAGCAGAGTTCCACCATCGCACCTAGCTGGTCCTGCCAGAACAGCAGCACCTGGCCAAGCAACACCGAGACCAGCACCGAGCGTTCCAGCCATCGATACGCAACGAGACGTGAGCGACGCAGGTGGGCCACGCCCAGCATTGCAAACGCAAGCGACAGCAGCGCGGATAGTGTCGACACCGCCGAGCCGACCAGGCCCTCCGAACTATCGGTCGCTTGCGCGATCAGGGTGCCAACATCTGGTATTTCGAGCACGGCCGCAAGGCCGGGCACGCTCAAGGCAGCCAGGCCGAGCAGCAAGACGAGAAACACCGGGATGCCGATCAGTCCCTGGGCTACGAACAACACCAGGACCACGCGCTGGAACCAGCGCCAGGCGATCAGGCCGTCATAGAACCGCCACGCACGCGCGGCGGCGCGAGCCAGGGGTGGCTGGCCGTTTGCTGACGCCCGCGCGGCGCCCGCGACCGCCTCGCGCAGGCCGTCCGCGAACGGACCATCGACCTCGCTGCGGTCCAGCAAGCTGAGTGCGCGCTGAATCTCCGCCTCGGTCGCACCGCCCAGGACGAGCTCCCGCAGCATGTCGGCGGCGTTGGCCAGCGCCTCTCCGCGAGACAGCGATCGTCGCTCGACGGCGCGGAAGCTCAGGAAGAGCAGGACCAGCAGGCTGTAAATCAGCGCGATCGTGGGCTGAAAGAAATAGTCGTTGTCCGCGGTGATGAACTTGCCGAGCTCGTCGATGAACAGACCGAAGCCAGCCCCGCCGATCACAGCCGCCAGTCGTTTGGTGCGTTTGCCGATGACGGCCAGCAGGAGCACGAGCGCGATCAGCATGAGCAGGCCGCCCCAGAGCATGTGGGCAACGTGGAGTCCGCCGCCGCCCATGCGCGGAAAGCCGGTCAGCCCCAGAAACAGGCGCGTCAGCAGGATCGCGACGACCGCCGCGACCAGCAGGTCCTGGAGGTAGATGCCTGCTTCAAAATCCCGAGCTGCGGCGAACGTCGCCCCGTGACGCAGGCGAGCCCAGCCGCGGCGGGGGTGCTCAACCGCCGCCGCCCAATGCCGCGCAGGCCGTGGGTCTGGTGCCTTCGCGCTCATGGCGATGCGCCAGTAAAACACGCCGAGTCGTCCACATCCACGCCATCCGCGCCCGACACCCGGACGGATGCGTGGTGGTGCTCTCGCAACACGCCGAGGAAGCGTATGCGTTTCAGCTTTTACAGCACGGCACGGACGGACTGGCTTACCTGCTCAAACACCGGGTCGGCGATCTCGACGAGTTGCTGCGCGCCCTCAAAGAGGTAGCGGCGGGACGCTCGGGTCATCGATCCGCGTATTGTCGAGCTGCTGCTTGCGCGGCGGGCCCGCCTGGCGGACTCGCCGGTTGGTCGGCTGAGCCCGCGGCCCGAGGCACTCGTGATCGAGATCACCGAGAGCACACTGATGGCGGCCCGGAACAGGCGCTGCAGACTCTCCGCCGTTTACGGCCTCGGCGTGCGGATCGCGATCGACGATTTCGGCAGCTATTCGTCGCTGAGCTA
>VBGG01000184.1 GCA_005883405.1 Chloroflexota bacterium
CCGCTCAACCCAGTCAGCAACATGCCCGGCGGATACGGCGTGTTATACGGCCCGGCGGACAATCTACAATGGCGCACCGACCGCTCTGGTCTGTTAGACGTCGCCTATGCCGGTGAGCTCGGAAAGGTTGAGCTGGATAGCCAGGCCGGCTGGGTGGCATTCACAGACCCCAGTGGTGATTGGGTGTTCGCGCACCAGTTCTCGGTAACGCCTGGCGCGGAATACCCGGATGCCGGGGCAACGGTCGAGGTCTGGACGCAAGGTCCGGGCGTCGCGGCGGGAGTGGATTTCAGTCAGGACCATCTGCGCGGGCTGTTCATGGAGATGGAGGTTCTTGGGCCGCTAATAGACCTCGCACCGGATGCAGTCAGCAGCATGGACCTCGTCTGGGCAGCGTGCCGTTGCCCGGGCCCGATCAGCGACATCACACGCTACGGCGCGTACACCGTGCCGGCGCTGACGACCGTCCGCCAGCCAATCGAGGCCATGGCCCGGCTGGCGGTCGAGATCGCCCTTCGCCGCGCGGCGGACCCAGGAGCTCCACCGGAGACGCACTCGCTGGATCCGGAGCTTGTCGTACGCAATTCGACGGCATCAGTGCCAAGCAGGAAGGAGGTGCAGCGGCCACACTAAATGCGCGACGATCCGCGGCCGAGGGTCGCCGCCAGTGTCCTCAACTTCCGGCCACAAGGAGAGGAGTCCATACGTCATGGCAGATACGAGCTTCGAGAACGAAGGCGCCGTGGAAGGTGGGATGCGACGGCGCACACTACTCGGCGCGGGGGCCGCCTCCGCTGCGCTGGCGCTCGCAATGGGACGACTGGGGCGCGCCCACGCGGCCCCGCAGGAAGCGCCAACTCCGGGCTGGGGGTCTAGCGTAAAGATACGTTTCTTCGCCGGTGGAAACGCGGGCGACGCCTTCGCGTCGATCGTGTTCAACGGAGCCCAGCAAGCGCAGTCGGACATTGGTGCCAACGTGGATTACGTCTTCTCAGGCTGGGACGTGAACAAGATGACGGATCAACTGCGTGAAGCGATCGCGGCGCAACCGGACGGCATCGCGATGATGGGCCACCCCGGCGACGACGCCCTGATGCCGCTTGCTCAGCAGGCGCACGACGCCGGCATCCTGATGGAGTATCAGAACGTCGACCTGCCCAAGGTCCGCCAGGCGTATAGTGGGGGGTACATTGGCGCCGATCTCGGTCCGCAGGGTCGCGCGCTGGGACAGGCGGCTATCCAGACATTCGGCCTCAAGGCCGGCGACAAAGCCATCGTCTTCGGCGCCTGGGGCCAGCCCGGACGCTTAATCGTGACCGCGGCATATCTCAAAGACCCGGACACCAAGCTGATCTGCCAGGCGGGTGGCCAGACGCTGTCGACGACGCCAACGTACATGCAGGCGATCAACAAGGGCCCGGGCGAGGTCATCAACATCGGCTACGACCTGAGTCCGGCGATCATCGACGCCTTTGCTGCCGGCTGGGTCCAGCTGACGTCGGACCAGCAGCCGTTTCTGCAAGGTTATCTGCCCATCCTGTCGCTGTGCCTCTCCAAGAAGTACGGCTTCTCGGCGCTCACCTATGATTCGGGCGCAGGTTTGGTGACACCTGACAATTACAAGCCTGTCGCTGAGATGGCCAAGGCTGGCATTCGCTGAGTCAGGCCTGGGATGCCCGGTGCCAGGTCGCCGGGCATCGCATACCCTGGTTCGATTGAAGGTCCTCGGATCGCACTGATGCAAGGCACTCCCGATGCACGCGCCCCGCTGCTGGAGCTGCGGGACGTCTCGAAATCGTTCGGACCCGTGTTTGCTGTGCGCAACGTGGACTTGCGCATTCATGCAGGCGATATCGTAGCGCTTGTCGGCGACAACGGCGCGGGTAAGTCGACCCTGATCAAGCTGATCTCGGGTGTCCACGCGCCGGATGGCGGTGAAATCTACGTCCGAGGACGAGCGGTGCAGCATTGGAATACTGCCACTGCGCGCCGCAGTGGGATCGAGACGGTCTACCAGGACAAGGCGTTGGCCGAGCAGCAGACCGTCATGCGCAATCTGTTCATGGGACGCGAGGTGACCGGGCCTCTCGGACTCATCCGGTTGCGGCGCGAACGTGTCGAGGCGGAGGCTTTGATGCGCCGCATCGGGTTTACGTCGCAGCTGATTTCACCGGACTCCATCGTTTCGACGCTGTCTGGCGGCGAGCGCGAGGGCGTCGCCATCGCTCGAGCGATGTTCTTCAAGGCCGAGCTGATCATCCTGGACGAGCCGACCCAGGCACTTTCGCTTACTCAGGCGCAGGTGGTGCTCAACTTTGTGCGCCGCGCCAAGAGTGAGGGAAGCGCGGTGATATTCATCACGCACAACGTGTATCACGCGTACGAGGTGGCCGACAGGATCGCGATCCTTGACCGCGGTCAGATCGTCGGTGAGTTCCGTCGCGAGGACATCGACGCCGTCCAGCTCGTGCAATTCATGCAGACGGTGGCTCGCCAGGGCGCGCCCACTGCGCCGCGGCAGGTCTAGGGAGGAAAGGAAGGAAAGGACGCAGCATGGCCACTCTCGCCGAGCCCACCCAACCGTCCGAACAGACCCGCCCCACCCCGGCCGCCCGTTCGAGCAACGTGCTGATGAACTGGGTTCGGCGCCATCGCGAGTTCGCCAGCGCGCTGGTGTTTCTGGTGATCATGTTCGGCGCGTTCGCGATCGCCAGTCCGGGCGTGTTCCTGAAACCGCAGATTTACGGCGCCATCTTCGTCTCCGTGCCGATTTCAATGATCCTGGCCGTATCGCTGGTGTTCGTCATCGTCGCCGGTGAAATCGACCTGTCATTTCCATCTCTTGTCGGCATTGCAGCGATGGTCTTCGCAAGCGTGGTGACTGCCGGCGGCAACCCCTGGCTCGCACTTGTCCTGGCGCTGGCCTCCAGCGTCCTGGGCGGATTGGTGAACGGTGTGCTGGTCGCCTATATGGGGTTGGCCTCGCTGGTAGCGACGTTGGGCATGAACTTCTTGTTGCGCGGACTGATCCAGATCATCCGCCAGGGAAATGGTGCTCCGTTGACGTTTCTGGCCAACTCCGACATTCATGCGCTCATGGTCGGCCGCATCGGCAATCTGCCGGTCCAACTGATCTGGGGCCTGGCATTCGCGGCGATCGGAGTGGTGCTCTTCACGCGCCACCGCTTTGGAGCGCAAGTCTCGTGCGTTGGCGACAACATCGAGGCCGCGCGCGAGATGGGCATCAACGTGCGGCGCGTCAAGGTCATGACGTTCGCCTACGTCGGGCTGGCGTCTGGTCTGGCCGGAGTGTTGTCGATCCTGATCAACAACAACTTCTTTCCGACTGTCGGTGACGGGTACCTGCTTGGCGTCCTGGCGGCGGTGTTCGTCGGCGGCACACCGACGTGGGGCGGAGTCGGCACGGTAGCCGGGAGCGTCGTGGGCGCCTTGACGGTCGGCTCCATCGAAACCGGTATCGTCGCGGCCGGCTTGACCGGCTACTTCACGCAATTTTTCGACGGAATCGTCATCGTGCTGTCGCTGGTGACGCACCGCATCACCCGCCCGCGCACGCGCGCCGGCCGGTACTAGGTGCCGCGGGTGGCTCCACTGCACAACCCGCTGGTAGCGGAGTACGGATTCCCGTCCACTATTCCGCCGCTGCCACAGAGTGATGAGCTGGATCCGGTGGTCCGCGCGACTGTGCACTCTCGGCGACCTGACGGAGTGGACCTCAGCGCCACCACCCAAAATGGCTCTGCGGTCACGATCCGCCTGACGTCCGTAGCACCCGGCGTAGTGCGGGTGGAGCTCGACCCGGCTTCCATGGACAGAATCGATCGGCCCCACGTGCGCCTGGCACATCCGCCTGCGGACACCCCAACAGTCTCACTCGAGCCTGCGGCACCTGGTCACGCCCGATTGGTGACCGAATTTATCAGCGTTGACGTCGACTTGGACCCCTTTCGGATCGCGTTCAACGACGTGGATGGCCGAACGTTGCTCGCCCAAGACCCGCGGCCAACGGACGTCACCGGTCGTCTGGCAGCCCCTACATTCGGAGTCAGCCGCGCCGACGGTAAGGTCGTCGCCAGCCACGACACCTTCGTCTGCGAGCCCGATGAGCACTTCTACGGCTTCGGCGAGAAATTCACGAATTTCGACAAGCGCGGACAGTGGCTCGAGATGTGGAACTACGACGCGCACGGTGTCAATTCCGAGCGTGCGTACAAGAACGTGCCCTTCTTCCTGAGCTCCCGCAACTACGGCGTCTTCGTCGATAGCGTGACGCCTATCCGCTTCGACATGGCCGCCACGAACTTTGCCACATTCAGCGTGGTGGTCCCCGATACCGCGCTGGATTACTACGTGATCGCCGGCGCAAATCCGATGGAAGTAATCCGTCGCTACAGCGACCTGGTTGGCAAGCCCATCCTGCCCCCAAAGTGGGCCTTCGGCCTGTGGGTCTCCTCCGGCTTCACCGCGGATAGCGCAGAAGCCACAGTGGCGCGAGCGCGTGAGCTGCGCGAGCACGAGGTCCCATCGAGCGTGCTGCACCTCGACTGCTACTGGCAAAAATTCGGCCGCTGGTCGGACCTGGACTGGGACTCCGATGCATATCCCGACCCCGAGCGGACGCTCGCGGAAATCAAGTCACTGGGCTTCCGTGTTTGCCTGTGGATCAATCCGTACATCGGCATCGAAAGCCCACGTTTCCGACTGGCGGCCGAACGTGGCTGGTTCCTCCGCAAGCCTGACGGCGGGGTGCATGTGCTCCAGCTGTGGGGCGGCTCACATCCAGAGGTGGCCATCCTCGACCTCACCCACCCCGACGCCGTCGCCTGGTTTCAAAGTCGCCTCCGCGAGCTCCTGCGCATGGGCGCCGACGTCTTCAAAACGGACTTCGGCGAAGGCATTCCATTCGACGCGATAGCGAATGACCGCTCAACCGGCGAGCAGCTCTACAGCCGAGGAAACAGGTCAGGCGGCGTTGCTGGCCGGTCGTACGGCTGAGGAAACAACTCACGCGGAGTCGCTGCCCCGTGCTGCTGCTAAGAAAACAACTCGCGCGGGCATGGTCTGGGGCCGATCCACGTACGCGGGCGGCCAGCGTCACGCCGCGCAATGGGCGGGCGATCCGAACTCCACGTACCAGGACCTGGCCTCGACCCTGCGCGGAGGCCTGAGTCTGAGCGCCTGCGGCCACGCCTTCTGGAGTCACGACATCGGCGGCTTCCACGGCCAGCCGACGCCGGACCTGTACATTCGCTGGGCCCAGTTCGGCCTGCTGTCCCCCCTCTCGCGCCTGCACGGCATGAGCACCCGCCTCCCGTGGGACTACGGCGAGCCCGCCCTGAGCATCTTCCGCGACATGGTCCGCCTCCGCTACCGCCTGCTCCCCTATCTGTATTCTTGCGCCATGGACGCCGCCGAAACGGGCGAACCGATCATGCGTGCCGTGGCCCTTGCATATCCCAATGATCCGGCGCTTGCCAACATCGACCTGGAGTACCTGCTAGGTCCAGACCTCCTGGTGGCCCCCATCTACAACGCCGAAGGCCGCCGCCCCGTAGTCTTTCCGCCAGGCCGATGGGTCGACGTCTGGTCTCGCCAGTTGATCAAAGGCCCGTCAACCCGTCACATCGAGGTCCCGCTGGAGCAGGTACCACTCTTCGCGCGCGCGGACGCCCTGATTCCCACGACGGATACGATTTCCGAGCTGTCGGAAACACCGTGGGACTTCGTCACCTTTGACGCCTATCTGCTAAGCGGCGGCAACACCATTCTCTGCGACCTTGACGGCAGGACGGAACTTCAAGCCCGCGTAGACGGCTCCACCCTCGACGTGTCGCTACGCGGAGCAAAGCAACGCGTTGGCCTGCGGGTCCTTCCACTCACCGACACCCGCATCGCCCAGGTACGGCTTAATGGCGAGCTACTCGCCCAGCGCAACACGCTCACGCTCGACGTCGCGACAGCCACCAGCTGGAGTATCCAGCCAGATGGAATGCTCACCGCGACACTGGGCCAGTAACACAGTATCCGCCAGTGGTGGTCACGCATCTATTCGACCATTTGAGTCGCCCAGCACGGCGGTGAGCCAAGTGTCCTGCCAATATAGCCGTTCAACCAGCTCCACCCTGCTGGGCGTGGCCCGCGGCCGGAACATGGATGCATCGGAGGCGCGCATCACCTCTCGGGTAGGTCTCGGTCCAACTGGCCATGGCGGCTTCACGCTCGGCGTGTCGCTCGACCTGCATGCGCCGCACCTCTCGGCCAACGACGCTATGGAGCTCATGGCGCGATCGCATGAGCGCTGTTCCTATTCCAACGCCACTCTCGGAAACATCGACGTGCAACTCACGGTGGACGGGGCGGCAGTAGGTACGAACGCGGCACAAACGTCGTCCGTCAACTGAATGCAGTGTCGGGAGGGAGGTTCCCGTGTCTCGAACGGTGGTCATTGCGCTCGATCGTTCCGATCTGTCGGCGCGCGCCCTGCCTTTTGCACTGCAAGTTGCGCAGCTGAGGCGTGGTCGACTTGTTCTGGTGCTTGCACTGGTCGGTCAGGATGAGCACGCGCCGGTGCTGCGGAGCTCAGCGCAGCGTCGCGGGCCGCGGATCGACGCCGCGAGCGCGCTCGAACGCGTCATGCTCCTGCTCAGTGCTGAAGCAACGCTCCTCGACGGTCTGCTGCACAGCATTCACAACCGGGATACCTGTCTTGGCTTCTTGAGTCTGAAAGATCCAATGTGATGCTCGACGGTACGCTCGGACAGCACCAGGCGGGCGGCGATCTCCGCGTTGGACGATGACCTGGGGGTGGGACCGTCTCGCCCAGCCGTCCGGAGGTGGTCTCGGCCGCCGAGCTATCCGGAGGGGAAACACTGGGCGGGTGCCCCCACTCTCTCCGCCCGGTACAACGCCAGCTGGACCTCAAGCGCATGAGCTTGCGCGATGAGGCCAACCATGATCATCCCGACAAGGGGCACCGGCCACTCCATCACGCGGACCTCCACCAGACAATCGCTGGTGCAGGCGGAAGTGACAGGCGAGGCCTGAACCGGGCCTACACATGGGCCACCGCACGCTGACGAAGCGCCGTTCTCTCCGCGACGTACTTTGTTCAGCTCCCGCCCGAAGTCGACCGCGAAGCCCTCAATTTGGCACCTACTGGTCATTTGCCGAGTCACGGCGGAGAGTTTTCCCTCGTAAATTTGGAGCGCGGAACACTCAGGGCAACGATCAGCGTCACGAGCTCGAGCCGACGCTGCGCTCGCCACCGGGCTGTTACGCATTGTTACTGATACTTATAACCGTTGTCTAACCGACGAGAGCTTCTTGAAACAAATGTGACACAAGTTGGCCTTGACTGGCATCCGATCCAGTGAAAGACTCAAAACGCGCGTTGGTTAGATACTGAAATCAGCCGGTCAAAGCCTGCACCGTCTGGCTGAATTCTGGTCTCATAACGAACTGCATAATCGGCTGGATGGGTGGTGTTATTAAGTGGCACGCATCGTCGAGTCATCTAACCAGCCTGTATGACCTCGCTGAGAAGTTCCTGAATTCTGTAGCTTCAGGAACAGCGGGGTTGCATGTGCATTTAGCGCACGTAGGGCGTGGTATGTCCAGGTTAGCTTCGGCGAGTTGAACGAGGGGTGTAATGTCACTATTATCGCTCCCACAATCGCACGGACTGCTTCGACGGTCGAGTGCGCCGCTCGGTGCCGCGACCATGCTGGCCGGATTCATAGTCGTGCTGGGTAGCCTCGGCACGGCTGCGGCGCAAACGCCTCCGCCCAACCAGTTGGCGTCGCTCAAGACGGTGCCAGTCCCGGAGCCGCCCAACCTCGCGGAGTTCGTGACCGACAAGGCTGCCGCGATCCGGCTGGGCAAGGCCCTCTTCTGGGACATGCAGGTAGGCAGCGACGGGGTTCAGGCCTGCGCCAGCTGCCACTTCCACGCCGGGGCGGACAGCCGCACCAAGAATCAGCTCAGCCCGGGCCTGCTCGCCGGCGACAGGACGTTCCAGCTCGGGGGCCCCAATTACACACTATCGGCGGCCGATTTCCCCTTCCACCGCTTGACCGACGTCAACAACCGGGCCTCAACCGTCCTGTTCGACACCAACGACGTCGCCTCGTCGCAGGGCGTCTTCCGGCGCGACTTCGTCGACGTCGTCACGCCCGGCACGCTCCAGGTGCTTCCCCCCCTGGCAACAACCGATACCTCGGTCGACCGATGCAACCGCGTGGCCGACCCGGACGGCTTCACCGTTGGCGGGGTGAAGGTGCGACGGGTCGAACCGCGCAACACGCCGACCATGATCAACGCCGTCTATAACTTCCGCAACTTCTGGGACGGGCGGGCCAACAACAACTTCAACGGCGCCAACCCCTTCGGGGATCGGGACCCGGACAACCACATCTGGAAGCTGGTCGGCGTGCAACTGCAACAGGTCCACGTACAGATTCCTCTGGGGAGCCTGGCCTCCCAGGCGGTGGGGCCGCCGGGCAGCCCGTTCGAGATGTCCTGCGCTAACCGCGCCTTCGCGAAGATCGGCCACAAGCTGCTGGCGCCTGGCGTGGTGCCACTGGCCAAGCAGGTGGTGGCGCCGGACGACAGCGTGCTGGGCCCACTGTCCAGGAGCCTCCTGGTCCCAGGCGCCCCAGGCCTCCTGGTCTCGTACAACACCTTGATCGAGAAGGCCTTCAACCCGGCTTACTGGGTGGCCTCGAGCCCGATCACGCTCAGCAGTGTCGTGATGGCCAATGAGCAGCACACGGGCATGTCGCTGATTCCGGAGCCGAGCCAAACCGTGGTGCCCGATTCGAGCTTCAACCAGATGGAGGCCAACTTCTCGCTCTTCTTCGGGCTGTCGGTCCAGCTCTACGAGTCCACCCTGATCGCCAACGACACCCGCGTCGACCGGTTCCTGGAAGGCAACACCACAGCCCTGAGTGCGGACGAGCAGGCCGGCATGGCCATCTTCACCGGCCCGGGCAAGTGCATCGCATGCCATGGCGGGCCCGAGCTCACCAACGCCTCGGTGCGGAACGTGACCAACGAGCGGCTCGAGCGGATGCACATGGGCAACGACGGCATCGCCGTCTACGACAACGGTTTCTACAACATCGGCACCCGGCCAACCGAGGACGACCTCGGCGTGGGCGGCAGCGATCCGTTCGGCAATCCGCTGTCGGAGACGCGCTACTGTCAGCAGTTCGTCGACCAGGGCCAAGCCTGCCCGATCAAGAACCAGAACGCCAGCGGCCAATTCCTGATGACCGGCATCGCCGACATGATCGTCGCCCGGCCCGGCGAGAACATCCCAGCCGACCGGCTCCGCCCGTCGTGCCCGCCCCCGGCGACGACCTCCGTGTTCAACCCCATCACGGGCACGTTCATCTGCGACCGGACGAACGTCATGGGGGCCTTCAAGGCGCCGCAGCTGCGCAACGTCGAACTGACTGGGCCGTACTTCCACAACGGCGGCAAATCGACACTGCTCCAGGTGGTCGACTTCTACAATCGCGGCGGCGACTTCGCCGACCAGAACCAGAACAACCTGGACCCGAATATCCAGCTGCTGCTGCCTCCGACCGGACTCAGCGAGGCTCAGAAGCTCCAGCTGGTGGCGTTCCTGGTTGCTCTGACCGACGATCGGGTCCGATTTGATCGCGCCCCGTTCGATCACCCGTCGCTGTGCATCCCGAACGGCCACCCCGGGAATAACGTGACCATCACCGACCTCAGTCCGCCGCAGCCAAACAACCCGGTCCAGGAAGCAACGGACGCGCTGGATTGCAGCTCTGTGCAAGTTATTGGCGCGGGCGGCCGCGCCACCCCAATCCAGCCCTTCCTGAATCTGAGCCCCTTCCAGCGCTGAACGACCCATAGCCCACTGACCGGCCCCGCGGATGGAGCGTTGG
>VBGG01000680.1 GCA_005883405.1 Chloroflexota bacterium
GCCAGTCGGACAACATCGTCCCTCACGCGATAACCGAGGTCGCTGCGAATGGAAAACTGATTCTCCACGCTCACGCCGATGCACGTGCGCTCGAGGAGCTCCTCGCCACGCGGCCGGACATCATTGTCCTGTGGGCGCACGCTGGAATGGCCGAGACGCCTGCCACGGTCCAACGCATTCTCGACAGCCATCCCAACGTTTGGGCCGAGCTGGCGCTGAGGTCCGACGTCGCCCCCGGTGGCCGCCTGGATCCGGTGTGGAGAAGCCTGTTCGAGCGCTATCCCGACCGGTTCATGATCGGCACCGACACGTGGATTCCCTCGCAGTGGACCCGGCTACCCTCACTGATGAACGACGTGCGAGTGTGGTTGCGTCAGCTCCCACCGGAGCTTGCCGCGGCGATCGCCTATACCAACGCAGAGCGATTACTGACGGAGTCGTCACAAACGTAAGCAATCAATTGTAAAAAAGGCCGTCGCCACTTCGTTGCCGACCTGCAACAAGTGTTATCGAAAGGCCCGAACAGACGGCCAGTGCTATGCGTTCTTGTTGAAGGTGACCGGAAAAGGTCACGTCAGATTCCTTCCCGCAAGGAGGCTTGAACGGATGTACGTCAATCGACGAGGCTGGTTTTTAACCGCGCTTTCGCTCACCACCGCCGGGGTTATGATGGCCGCTCCAGCTGTCTGGGCCGACGACGATAAGAAGGGTGGCGACGATCACGACAAGAATGTCGTGAAGGTCGAGAACGAGAACGAGAACGAGCACGCCGCTCCGGCGGTCGTGAAGGTGGAGAATGAGAACGAGGCGCCCGAGGTAGAGAACGAGGCGGCGGAGCCTGCGGTGCCGGCAGCGAACATGTCTGTCCGCGCCGCCAATCTGGTCGCCGCGTTCAACACCCAGACTGCCGAACTGGCAGCGCTGACGGCGATGACGGCCGCTCCGACCGATGTCGAAGAGGACAACGACGACATCGAAGCCAACGAAGCATTCGGTGAGTTCCGGGTGGTCAACCTCTCGACCCTGACCGCCGGTTTGACCGGTGCCAACCTGGCTTCGGTGAACAATGCCGCGAATGCGGACGCATCGGCGGCCGCGGCATTCTTGAACGGCAGCAGCGCCGCTGGCATGGCGATCAAGGCGCAGCTCGCCGCCGCCGGAATCAACCCGGCCAACGTGCTCGCCATCCTCTCACGGGGCGAGGACCACGTCACCATTGTCCTGAACGCATAACCCTGGACTCTCCGCATTCCCGCACGAAGAGTCCATGTTGAACGGAGGGCTGACCCGTAAGGGTCAGCCCTCCACACTTTGTCTCAAAACCGAGTCACATCAATTGTCTCCTCCGCCGCGCACAGCCAACCGCGCATCAATGACACCGCTGCCCATCAGGCTGGGCGAGACGCCCGTTGCGCCGTAATCCTCATCGAAATTGAAGAAGCGGCTGTGGCTGGGATCGGTGGCGATCGCGGGCGTTGCATTCGGGTTGGCGAAAGAGGTCACCGAGCGGCGGAGTAGCCGGGCGAGGCCGTCGGTGGTGAGGTCGCCATTGGCAGCCAGCGCCAGCGCGGCTACGCCGGCGACCTGTGGCGTGGCCATCGACGTGCCCTGGACGTCGACATAGCAGTCGTTGCAGGGCGCATTCGTCGCGGGATTCACGCCCCAGGCGCCAAAGTCCTCCGGATTATCCGTCCGACCAGCCGCGGACGGATCGGCCCGCCTGCAGTTGTTGGTCAAGCAATCGAAGGCAGGCACATTGTAGTTGCGCGCCCCGCCAGGGGCCGACACGTCGATCCGCTCGCCGTAACTACTGAAGTAGGTTAGCTGGTCGCGCGAACCGACGCCGTACTGGCCGAATCTGGTCTCAGCCGCGGTGCCAGCGGCGGTTGTACGGTTGAGTGCCGCCACGGCGAACACGCCCGGTACGCCGCCCGGCGCCTCGGCCAGGCCGCGCAGATCGTTGAACTTGCTGGCAGCCTGGACGGCGAAAGCCAGGCTGCCGTTGGCCGTCACCCGACCGGTTGCGCCCAGCCGAGCGTGGTCGTTGCCCGCGGCCGCCACCACCAGCGTACCGTGGTCGTGGAGGAACTGGACGATGTTCAGCATTGCCTGCCACAGGATGGGGTTTGAAGTCGTCCGCGAGGGTGAGTTTGCGCCGCAAAATGTCGAGTCGGGCACGACTCCGTCAGCGCACAGGTAGCCGCCCAACGACATGCTTTCGATGCGCGCGCCGACCGAGTTGGCGTACATCATGCCGGCCATCACCGCGGTGAAGGAGCCACTGCCGCAGTCGCTGAGGACCTTCACGATGATCAGCGTCGTCCTGGGCGCAATCCCGGTCATCAGCGCGCCGTTGACGCCCGCCACGTGGGTCGCAGTCCAGGTTCCGTGGCCGTTGCCATCTTCGATGGTGCCCGTTTCCGCGGGGCAGCCTGCGACGGCTTTGGGGATGAACGACCTGGAATCCGCCAGGTCGAAGTTGGCGCCGACCTCCTCATGCGTTGTGCGAAGGCCAGTGTCGAGCACGGCTACCCGGACGTTGGGGGACCCACGCGTCTCATCCCAGGCTCGCGGAACGTGTATCCGCGCAAGGTCCCACTGGAGTGGGCAAGACGCTTCTGTCGTTGCGCACCCATTATCAGCCCGAACCCGGTCTCGATCGTCGACGGCCACCGGGTGCTCGTCGTCTGGCACGCGCAGCACTCCGTCCGGGGCGACCCCGATCACCCCGTTGATCGTGCTGAGATCGGCTGGATTGGTGGTGCGGACCACGAGCACACCGGCCGCGCTCAGATCGGCCGCCACCTTGTGCCCACGGCCTTCCACTTCGGTTCGGCTCGCCTGTCCTGGCGAGCCGTAGACCACGACATAATCGCTATCGGC
>VBGG01000185.1 GCA_005883405.1 Chloroflexota bacterium
AAGGTGACGCTGCTCGATTTCGTCTATACCCACTGCACGGACGCCTGTCCGCTGCTCAGCGCCACGTTTCAGGAGGCGCAGCGCAAGCTCTCCAGCGACGGGCTGCTGGGCTCGAGGATCATGCTCGTCTCACTCAGCGTGGACCCTGTACACGACACGCCTGTGGTATTTGCCGAGTACGGCCAGCAGTTCAAAGCCGACCCGACTGGCTGGAAGCTGCTGACCGGCGACTTCGACCAGGTCTATGACGTGGTCACCGGGTTCAAGGTCTCTCTGCGACCGCCGAGGCCGGCCGCGGACGCGGCCGCGCCAGGTGGCACCGAGCTGACCCACACCACGCGCGTCGTGCTCATCGACCCGCGGCTCCAGGTCCGCGCCTATCTGGAAGGCGCCGATACCACTGCCGACGATCTGATCACCGCCGCGAAGCGGCTCCTCAGGTGAGGCGGGCCATGCACATCATCACCGGAGAAGAGAGGCGCACGCAGTGAGCGCGACGGCAACGGCGCTGAGCGGCGGGTCGACCGCGCAGGCCGAGGAATTGCTCGAGGCCGAGGGCCCGAGCAACGAGTCACTCGGCATCATCCTGTTCATCGTCTCCGAGGCGGTGATGTTCGGGGCGTTCTTCGCCCAGTACTTCTACAACCGCATCCTCTCGGACGCGTGGCCCACCCGCGCGGGCCTGCCGCCGGGCTTCGAGCGGGTGCCCGCCTTCCCGCTGCCGGTGGTCCTGACCCTGGTGCTCGTCGCCAGCGGCTTCACCGCCCACTGGGCGCAAGACGCCATTCGCCGCGATGACCGTGATGCCTTCCAGGGCTGGCTGATCGTCACGGTCCTGCTGGGCCTGGGCTTCCTGAGCGGCCAGGCCTATGAATACACCAACCTGATCGTCAACGAAGGCTTCAACATCACCAGCGGCATCTACGGCACGGTGTTCTTCAGCTTGACCGGCCTGCACGGGCTGCACGTCACGGTCGGCGTGCTGGTGCTCATCGGCATTCTCGTCCGAGCCTTCCTTGGCCACTTCTCATCGCGCAGCCACTTTGGCGTCGAGGGCACTGTCCTCTACTGGCATTTCGTGGACGCCGTCTGGATCGCTCTGTACGTCACCCTCTACGCTCTCTGATTCTTCCCAGGGGCTGACACCCACTGTCTGGGTCACCGATCCCCTGCTGCTCGTGCCGCTGATCGGCATCGGCCTCGCCTATCTGGTCGGCTACCGCCGCTTCTCGAAGCTGCGCCACGCCGGAACCAGCTATCGAACTCGCGGCGGACTGTTCCTGGTCGGCTACACAGCGCTCATCGTCGCGCTGCTCTCACCGCTGCACACGGTCGGCGAGCAGTTCTTCTCGGTACACATGGTTCAGCACCTGCTGCTGAGCCTGGTTGCCCCACCGCTGCTGCTGCTCTCCAGCTCGATGCCCGTGCTGCTGTGGGCGTTGCCCGCCCAGGAGCGTACGACGCTTGGCCGATTGGTCGGTCAGCCTGGGCCGGTCCGCTCGGCGCTGCGCTTCCTCACGCACCCGATGCTGGCATGGTGGCTGTTCGTCGGCACGCTGTGGGCGTGGCACCAGCCAATCGCCTACGACTGGGCATTGGAAAACCGCTGGGCGCACTACCTCGAGCACCTCAGCTTCTTCGTCACGGCCATTCTCTTCTGGTGGCCGGTGATCGGCGCGCCGCCATTGCCGAGCCCGCTCGGGTTCCCCGCGCGACTGGCCTACACGTTCCTGGCGTGGATGCCGAGCACCTTGCTCGGGGCGGGGATCAGCCTGGCTCGCGCTCCGCTCTACCCGTTCTACGTCGCATCGGCAAAGAGCACTGGCATCGACCCGACCTTCGACCAGCAGCTCGCGGGGCTGATCATGTGGGTGCCGGGCGATGTGCTGTTCGTCTCAATCCTGCTGCTGCTACTGGTCGCATTCATGCAGCACGAAGAGCGCAAGGCCGAGCGCCTCGACCGTGAGCTGGACGCTCAAGCCAGATGGTAGAGCAGCATGTAGACAACCCAGCCGGTCACGGCAGTGTAGATCCACATGGGCAGCGTGATTCGGGCGATCTGGCGATGGAGCCTGAAGCGGCCAGCCAGGGCGCGGCGCAACGTGACGAACGCCAGGGGAGCCACGGCGATGGCCACCGTGATATGCGATACGAGGATCGTCAGATACACCGCGCGGCATACTCCATCACCTGGGAAGATCTTCGAGCCGAGCAGCACGTAGCGCGTGACGTATACCACCAGAAACAGGGAGGCGAAGACGGACGCGGTGAGCATGCTTCGCCGGTGCCACACGATGCGTCGCGAGCGGATGCACACGTAACCGATGACCAGGAAGATGCCGCTGATGACGATCAGCGCCGCGTTCGCCGCGGGCAAAAGCTCGGTCGTGTCAAACACGGGTTGGTAGTCATTGTGACTGATTGCTCCTCACGGCCGACGGCCATATTCGCTCGGCCATGCGCTGATGTGCCGCCTGTTCGCGGGCGGGGGTTGAAGGGGGTCTCCAACAACCCCCTTGCCCCCGCATGGTTAGTGGCGGATGCGCGCTGCAAGCCGAACGCCCATCGGAGCTTGCGTGCAAACGAGTGATCTCGTGGCCGAGGCGCACCCCTCCGCGGCGATCGAAGTCCGCGACCTGGTGAAGCAGTACAACGGCCGCTGCGTCGTCGATGGCCTGACGTTCTCGGTCAAGCCTGGCGAGGTCTTCGCCATCCTCGGACCGAATGGCGCGGGCAAGACGACGACCGTCGAGATCCTCGAGGGTTACCGCACTCCTGATGCGGGCGAAGTTCGCGTGCTGGGGCTCGATCCCGTCCGACAGGGCACCGAGCTGAAGCCCCGCATCGGCCTCATGCTGCAGCAGGGAGGGCTTTTCCCGCAGATCACGGCGCGTGAGGCGCTGCGCCTGTTCGCAGCCTTTTATCCCGATGCCGAGGATCCCGAAGCTCTCCTGGATCAGCTCCAGATCCGCGACGTGGCACGCACACGTTTTCGACAGTTGTCTGGGGGGCAGAAACAGCGGCTGGGACTCGGTCTGGCCCTGGTAGGTCGCCCACGCCTGGTCTTTCTCGATGAGCCGACAGCAGCCATGGACCCCCAGGCGCGGCGCAGCACCTGGAACATCATCCGCTCGCTTCGTGCACGAGGAACGACCGTGCTGCTGACGACGCACTTCATGGACGAAGCCGAGCAGCTCGCCAATCGTGTCGCGATCGTCGACCACGGGCGGCTGGTGGCACTCGATACGCCCGCCGGTCTGCGGCACGCCGTGGCCAACGAGATCCGCTTCCACACCAGGCCCGCGATCGACGAACACGAGGTCGCCACGGGGCTTGGCCTGCCTCGTGCAAAAGTGGAGCGCGAAAATGATGGCACGTTCGTACTCCATGTCGAGCCGACGCCCGACAGAATCGCCGAGCTCAGTAGCTGGCTCGCCACGCAGAACGTGTTGCTGACCGAGCTACGCGCAGGCAGCCGCAGCCTCGAACAGGCCTTCCTCACGCTGACGGCGGACGGAGAACCCTCTCGCCCTGTCCCTCTGGGAGAGGGATGGGGTGAGGGTGGCGTATGAGGCTGTCCCGTCTACCGTCCTGGCTAGTCGTGGGCGCGTGCGCGCTCACACTCACGACAACAGTGAGCGCTCAGAGCGTGCCAGCGGTCGCCACCCCGGATGTCACGGCGTTGCGATCGATCGAAGATCAGGTGGCGCGGATCCGTGGTCTCGAGCCGCTCGCCGCGCCGTCGGTGCAGCTACTCGACCACCAATCGCTGCGCAGTTTCCTGGTCGACCAGTTCGAGCGCAGCTACCTGCCCAGCGAGCGAGAATCAGATCAGAAGCAGCTGGTGGCGCTCGGCCTGCTCGAGCCGACGCAAGACCTCGTTCAGATTGAGCTCAATCTGCTCACCGATCAGGTGGTCGGCGTCTACGACTCCGATGTGAAGTCGCTGTTCGTCGTGGCGGACCACAGCGGCTTCGGTCCCGCCGAGCGCATCACCTACGCCCACGAGTTCAGTCACGCCCTGCAGGACCAGCACTTCGATCTGAACAGGATCGCGCCCAAGCATCCTGAGTCCAACGACCGCTCACTCGCCGCGCACGCGCTCATCGAGGGCGACGCGATTCTGCTGCAGACCGTCTGGGCCCAGCGCAACCTGTCGCAAGACGAGCTGCAGCAGTTGGCTCACGCCGCGGCCGGCTCAGACGACAGCCTCACGCAGGTCCCGCTGATCGTTCGTTCGGAGCTGTTGTTTCCGTACGTGGACGGGTTCAGCTTCGTGCGCCAGATCTATCGCCAGGCGGGGGATAGCTTCGCCGCGGTCGACGGTCTGCTGGCCAAGCCGCCCGAGTCCACCGCCCAGGTGCTGCACGTCGACAAGTACCGCAACCAGGTTCACCCGGCTGCCCTCGCGCTGCCTGACCTCGCCGCGCTGCTCGGCTCGGAATGGCGAACGGTTGGCAGCGGCGTGCTCGGCGAGCTGGACACGCGCGTGCTGCTCGAGCAATGGGGCAGCCCTCACACTGAAGCAGCTCGCGTCACTTCAGGCTGGAGTGGCGACCGCTGGCAGCTCGTCGAAAAGGCCGGCCGGTCAGCCATCGTGTTGAAGTCCACGTGGGAAACGCCGGCAGCCGCGGCTGACTTTTTCGATGCGTACGGTGGCGGGTTGCGCAGACGGTTCGACCCGGCCCAGGTCGAAGAGTCGTCGGACGATCGCCAGGCGCTGACCACACCTGACGCGGCCACCGACCTGCGCCTTCAGGGTAGCGACGTGCTCGCGGTGATCGCCTTCGATCGCGAGTCGGCCAACACGATCATGGGCGCGTTCACTTCTTCCGCGCCTTCCGCGCCTTCCCCTCCTTCCGCTCCCTGACCAGCATCAGCTCAGGGCTGCAGCTCAGCACTTCGTCGGGGTGGACGCGGCCGCCGCGGCGCCAGGCACCGCTCGGATTGCGCAGCAAGTACGCCCGCACGTCCAGCGTGTCGGTCATGACCTCGAGTCCCACCACGGAGTCGATGGGAAACCAGCGCTGGTCGGTCGGCGGCGGGCCGAGGTCGACGGCGACCGTGTCGGCCACCAGAACGGTGTGCGGGCCCAGACGATAGATGTACTCGGCTGGGATGCGCTGGATGAGCCAACCGTCGCCGTGTTTGACGTTGAGTACCGCGACGCGGCCAGTCTGGAGGTCGAGCAGGACATCAGAGACGATGCCCGCCTGCCGCGCCACGTGGGTGTCGACGACCGGCATGCCGGCAACCTTGGTAAGCCGCACGAGAGCGCCCCTACTCCTCCTCGATAGCGTAATCGAACAACACGACGCTCAGGCCGAGGAACAGCGCGTCGAAGGCGATGAGCAGGCCGAGCCACTGACCGAGCTCGGGCGGATCCAGGCCCGGGACGCGAATGGCAGCGCCGGTTGACTTCACCGTCGCCAGGATCACGGGCACCTGAATCGGAAACAGCAGCAGGGGAAGCATCACGTCGCGCGCGCGGGTGTGCGCCGCGATCGCGGCGAACAGGGTCCCCACTCCGGCCAAACCCAGCGTCCCGAGTACCAGCGCAGCGACAAGCAGCGGCAGATCGACCGTCAGGTTGAACAGGCCGATGAACGCGGGTAGGGCGATCACCTCGACCAGCAGCATCGACGCGACGCTGGCCACCACCTTCGCCAGATAGAGCGCCGAGCGGTCGATCGGCGCCAGCAGCAGCCCGTCCAGGGTGCGACGATCGCGTTCGCGAGAGAACGATCGTCCGAGGCTTAGCACGCCCGCAAACGTCACCGTCACCCACAGCACGCCAGGTGCCACGGCGGCGACGTTCTCCACCCGCAGGTCGAAGGCGAAGTTGAAGACCACCAGCACGAGCAGGGCGAACACCGCGCCGGCAAGCACCGTCTCGCGCCCGCGCGCTTCGACCAGCAGCTCCTTCCAGATGAGCGTCTGCAGTTGGCCGACGAAGCGGCTCACGCGCGAGCTAACTCCTCCAGGAGGTGGCCCAATGGCACGCCGTCGACGGAAGACAAACCCGGCTGCTGGTGCACGAGCCGGCCTCTGGACAGCACCGCTGCCCGCGTTCCGAGCCGCAGCCCGTTCGACAGATTGTGGGTCGTGAGTACCACCGTTCGCTCGCCGCTGGTGGTCAGCTCCTCCAGCGGTCCGAAGGCGCCAGCGTCCAGGCCAGTATCGGGTTCGTCGAGCAGCAGCACTGGCGGGTCGTGCAGCAGGGCCCGGGCGATCGCGACACGCTGCTGCTGGCCGCGTGAAAGTCGGCCGACCTGAACCTCGGCCGCGTGTGTCAGGCCAACCCGCTCCAGAAGCGCCGCGCCGCGTTCGGCGACATCCGGCACACCGTAGAGCTGACCGTAAAAGCGAAGGTTCTCTGCCGCCGTCAGCTCGTCGTACAGAAACGTCGCGTGGCTGACGACGCCGACCATCTCGCGCGCGGCACGCGCTGGATGCCCGGCCACGAGCGCCTTACCTCGGGCGGCGTGCATCAAGCCAGCGAATACGCGGATGAAGGTCGATTTACCAGCTCCGTTCGGTCCGAGCAGCAGCAAGCGCTCGCCGCGTTCGAGATCCAGGTCGACGTCGAGCAGCGCCGGCCGCGAGACGGGCTGCCCGGGATATCTCGCCGTGAGCCCCTGGGCGCTGAGCGCGCTCACACGATGACGGGCGTGGCTTGCTTTCGAGCGAGCGTCAGCTCGCGGAGACGTTGCTTGCCACGCGCACGCTCGGCGTCGTACTGGGCCTGGCTCACCTCGCCCGCCGAAAACCGCTCGTCCAGCGCGGCCAGGCGTACGACGAGCTCGAGGCGCTCTTGCTCCAGGTCAGTCGCCGACTCGCCGTTTCCGCGCAGTCCGGGACGCAGTCGATTGCCGAAGAGCAGGACTCCGCCGCCGAGCACGAACAGCACAACGCCCAGGCTGATGATCGCGAGCTGGCCAGGGCCGAAACTGCCGTTGGCGCCCAGCCCGGAAAGCTGGCCAGCAACGATCGTCGACTTTGCCACGTTGCTGGCGCTGTAGAGCTGGTACGACTGGCCGCCCAGCTGCGTCGCGCCAGCCGACGCGAGGGGGGTGCCCTCCAGCTTGACCCCGGTATCCGGCAGGTACACGCTGTAGGCCGCTGCCGGATACGGGATCTGCATGCTCACGTCGACGCTCGAGCCGTTGTACGGCAGGTCGAACGACATGGCGAACTGGTGTCGGCCCGGCAGGACCGGGCTGGTGACCTGCACACCGCCGATCGCGCCGATCACGTCCTGATCGCTGAAGCCGGTCTGCATCTGGACACTCATCGCGCCTTTCGGCAGCGCGAACTTGATCGCCCGCGCAAGGGCTTGATCTTGCGGATTGGCGGTGACGAAGGTGCGGTCGCCCTTGTTGAGCAGCGCACCCATTTCCATGCACTGCAGCGTTCCCTGGCTGGCGCCCACCACCAGGAGGTTGAGGTTTTCGAGCTGGATCGCATCGTCGGCGGACGTCGTCTCGTACACGGCGACATCGGCTTGCGCCGCTGCCTGGTCCTGGAGCTGGAACGGCTGGTCGGTCGGGTAGTTCACGTTCTGGAAGCGGGCCAGCGTGAGGTACACGATGTTGGGATCGCGATCGAGATCGGTGAACGAGTAGCGGCCGTCGGCGTCGGTCTGGGCAGTGCGTTGGCCCAGCGGCGCCTGCTCTTTGCGCCCGAACGAGACCAGCGTCACCGTGGCGCCCGCCGTAGACCCACCTCCGGCCGTCTTGTCGACGACCTGGCCGCTTACCGTGCCATCGTTCGGCTCGGCCATGACCGGCGCTGCGCCCGCGGCGAGCAAGAGTAACGCCAGGATTCCGGCCAGGTGACGCACGCTCATCCGCACATTTTCGGCTCTCGCCACGCCAGCGGCTTGCCATGCGATGTCAGAAGAGAAGAGAAGTTCATTCGCATGTTCTCGGCATTCGCCACGCCAGCCGCTTGCCATGCGATCTCAGAAGAGAAGAGAAGCTCATTCGCATGTTCTCGGCATGCGCCACGGCAGCCGCTTGCCATGCGATCTCAGAAGAGAAGAGAAGTTCATTCGCATGTTCTCGGCGTTCGCCACGCCAGCCGCTTGCCATGCGATCTCAGAAGAGAAGAGAAGTTCATTCGCATGTTCTCGGCATGCGCCACGGCAGCGGCTTGCTATGCGATCTCGGAAGAGAAGAGAAGCTCATTCGCATGTTCTCGGCATTCGCGACGTCAGCAGCCCGTGAGTCCATGGCTCATGACCGTGTTGCCGCCGGCTTCCCGCGCCGAGACTTCGTGCCACGCGCAGCGGCGAACGCGACGCGGGCCGCGGCGATCTCTTGCTCGATCTCGTCATCAATCTCGCCGAGCGTGCCGCGTTCTTCGCGCAGCGCCTGACCCGCCTGTGCCAACAGCTCAGCCGAGAGCTGCTGAAAGTCTTCGGCCGAGAGCTTGCCCAGCTGCTGGTCGAACTCGAGCTCCAGCACCTGGTGGTAGAGCGCAAGTCGGTCCGGTGTGTCCGAGTCGGGCGTCACAGACGGCGCAACCTCGAGTTGCGCGCCGCGAGCGAACGGCAGCAACACGAATGCCGCGGCCGCGGCGACCAGCACGATGCCGAAGATGGACGGCAAGAGATCGGCGCCGCTCACTGTCCAAACTCTTCGCGGAAGCGCTTCAGCTCGTCGGCCACCTGCGGATCGGGGGCGGCAGCTCCAGCTGGCTGGACCGGCGCGTGTCGCCAGCCTCGCAGCAGCACCGTCACCAACACCGCGCCGGCCGCCACGCCGATGACTGGTCCGATCCACACCCCCAGCGAGATGCCGCGTTTAGGGGGCTCGGTGAGAATCCCGTCACCATAGCTGGCGACGAATTCGTCCAGGATCTGCTGGTCAGACTCGCCTGCCACCAGCTTCGTTCGGATGACCGCGCGCATGTCGGCGGCCAGACCTGATGGTGAATCCGCGATCGACTCGCCCTCGCACACCGGACACTGCAGCTGCAGGGCGATGCGCCGCACGCTGTCGTCCAGCGCGTCCGCGTGGACGAGCGGGGGTACCGACAGGATCACCAGCAGGCCAATCCCGGCAAGCAGCCTCAAAAAAGGTCCCCTCTGGGGCGAACGTCGCCGGCCGCTCGCGCGCTGACGGCCAAACGCGAATCTCGACAAAAGGCGTCCGTGCGCCACCAGCGTGCGCATCAAGGTGTGACTCCGATGGCGCGGCCCACTGGAGCCGTAACACGTTGGCGTGACGGCGCGGTCGCGGGCCACATGTTGATGATCGTTCCAAGCAGGAGCAACACGCCACCCGTCCAGATCCAGCTGACCAGCGGGTTGACGAAGACTGCCAGGCTGACCCGGGCGGTCGGTCCGTCGCCGTCCCAGCCCGCCAGCACCACGTACAGATCCTCGAAGGGCGTCGACCTCAATCCCACCTTGGTGCTGGGCTGCTGCGGGAAGTTGTCGAAGTACTGCTTCTCAGGCCGCAAGTCCTGCCCGTTCACACTCAGCACGCCGTCGATCACGCGTACGCCCGGCGGCTGGCTCATCTGGATCCCCTGGGCAGTGATCGTGTATGCGCCCAGGCTCACGCTCTCGCCTGGCGCCAGGGTCGCCTGAGTCTGCTGCTGATAGACCTGCGACCCGACAGCGCCGACGCCGATCAGCAACATCGCCAGGTGCACGACGTATCCGCCGTAGCGTCGGTTGTTGCGGCGGATCAGACTGGCCAGCGCGAGCACGTAGTTCTCGCCGGTGGCCTGGTGGCGCGCCAGCATGCCGCGAGCGAACTCCTGCACGATCGTGCCGAGCACGAACAGGCACAGGCCGAAGCCCAGTATGGCGAAGGGATCTCGGACGCCGACGACCGCCAGGATGGCCAGGCCGATGACCGTCGATGCAACCGGCAGCAAGAAGTTGTGTACCAGATGGTCGCGCGAGGCGCGCCGCCACGGCATGAGCGGGCCGATCCCCATCAGCAGAATCATGGCGCCCAATAGCGGCCCGGCGACCTGCTTGAAATACGGGGGCCCGACGCTCACCTTCTGGTCGGCAAGGGCTTCGGCGACGAGCGGGTAGATGGTGCCCCAGAAGATCGCGAAGGCGATTCCCAGGAACAGCAGGTTGTTGATCAGGAAACTCGCTTCGCGCGACAGGAACGAGTCGAGCTGGTTGTCGGCCCTGAGCCGCGGCAGTCGCCAGAAGTAGAGCCCCAACGAGCCGGCGATAACCAGTGTCAGGAACGTGAGGAAGTACGGCCCGATCGCCGAGAGTGCAAACGCATGAACCGAGGCGAGGATGCCGCTGCGGACGACGAACGTGCCGAAGATGCTCAGGAAGAACGTGACCATGATCAGTGCCACGTTCCACGCCTTCAGCATGGCGCGGCGTTCCTGCATCTGAATGCTGTGAATGAACGCGGTGCCCACCAGCCACGGCATGAGCGCAACGTTCTCCACCGGGTCCCAGCCCCAGTAGCCGCCCCAACCGAGCACGTGGTAGGCCCACCATGCACCCAGGACGTTGCCCAGCCCGAGGATCACCCACGCCACCATGGCGTAGCGGCGCGACAGGGCTACCCACTCGTTTCCGAGCTTGCCCGTGGCGAGCGCCGCGATGCTGAAGGCGAACGGCACGCTCCAGCTCATCAGGCCCGCCAGCAGCATCGGCGGATGGATGCGCATGCCCTCGTCGTAGAGCAGCGGATTGAGTCCGACGCCGTCGGCGGGGACGCGCGGCAGCGCCTCGAAGGGTGTGGTGACGAAGCCGACGAGCAGCGTCATGAACCCCTCGATCACCATCAGCACCACCACGACATACGGCATCAACACACGGTGCGGACCAGGCTTTCGCTGTTGCCACAGCACGATGGCCGAGAAGATTGACAGCGTCCACGCCCAGTACAGCAGCGAGCCTTGCTGGCCGCTGTAGAAGGCGGCCAGGATCAGATCCATCGACATCGCGCGGCTCGAGTGGTCCCACACGTAGCGCAGCGAGAAGTCGTGCACCGCAAACGCCACCAACAGCGTCAGCGAGGCCGCGGTGATCAGGGCGGTGACCGCCCAGGCGGCATTCTGGCCGCTGGCGATCAGCTCCCTCGAGCGGACACGCACGCCCACCAGCGAGCTGACAATCGAATACAGTGCCAGCGCGAACGCGCCGACGATACAGATCTGCCCCAGAGCGGCCATCAGCTAATCATTCTCCCCAGTGGGGTCCCCTCGCGGGAAGTCATTGATAGTCGCGCTCTTCGGGGGCGGCGTCCTCGAGACGCGAGGGGCACTTGGCCAGCACGTTGTTGGCCATGAACGTGCCCTGAGCGTCGAGCTTGCCCTCGGCAACAATCTCGATGTTGTCGCCAATAACGTCCGGCACCTGGCCACCCTTATAGACGACTGGCAGCGGATTCGAGCTCGCGTCGGCGATCAGAAAGTGAACGCCGAGGCCGCCGTTGTCGTGGACGAGCGATCCCGGGACCAGGTTGCCCGAGACACGAAAGAGCTGGTTCTGGCCGGCCGGGCCCTTCGCCTGAAGCTCGCTGACGGTGAGGAAATACACCGTCGTGCCCTGCAGGCCCATCATCACCAGGTACACGACGGCGAGCGCAATCACCCCACCCGCCACGAAGAACTTCAGATTCGGACCGCTGAACACCGAGCGGGTGGATTTAGCTTGCGCCACTGACGCCACTATCAAAGACCCCCTTCAGGAGCGCCGCGAAGAATACCGTCGCGGCACCAAAGATCAGAAGAATTCGCCCGTCGAGCGCTCCCACCGGCAGGCCAACACGACGCCAGCGAAACGCGAACTGATAGGCCACGACCGCGCACGCCACTTTGAGTGCCAGGACGGCCGCGTACACCCCGCCCGCCCCGCGTGAGAGGCGGTCGAAGGTCAGCACGGCACCCGTCGCGAGCAGCACCAGCAGCGTCAGCTCGGTGACTTCCTTGAAGCGCCGGCGTGCTGCCGAAACCTCGCCGAGCGGCGGCCCATCGAGCCACAACACCGCGCTCCAGCCGAGGAAAACGATCGAAGCGACTGCGTGCAGCCATCGCAGGACGACGAGCAGCGCCTCAGCCAGGCCGGGCGCCGCTGGCACGCTGCAGCTCGCCCAGGAACTGCTCCAGATCGGCCGCCGTCAGTGTGTTCCACTTGCGGATCAGCCGCCCATCGGGCGCGATGAAGTACGTCTCGGGCACACCGCGCATACCGTATTGAACCGAGATCGGGCCCGCGTTCCCCGAACCGTTGAGATAGGTCAGACCGTACTTGCGCATGAACGCCTGGGCATCGGCGTCGGTGTCCTGAACGTCGATGCCGACAAAAATAAACTTGTCGCCGGTTCGCCGAAACGCGTCCTGAATGACTGGCGCCTCGTCGGCGCACGGCCCACACCATGAGGCCCAGAAGTTCACCACGATGGGCTTACCCGTGTTCAAGGCATCCGACAATATGAACGTCGAACCGTCGAAGAGGCCCAGCGAGAAGTCCGGCGCCTTCGTAAAGGGCACATTGACGACTTTGGTGCCGGCGATCTCTTTTTGCTGCAGACCGAACCACAACAGGAAGAGCAAGCCAACCACCAGGAATCCAGAGAACGCGGCCATCGCCGCTGGGAGCCACGGCCGGGCCGGCGTTTGAGGGATCGTCTCTTCCTGGATCGTCACTGATCAAGTTTAGTGATGCCGTAGAGTGAATTCAAAGAGAATGCTTCGTCCGCCACAACGAATCTTGATGGCGCCGGGCCCCAGCAATCTCCACCCGCGGGTGATCCAGGCGCTTATCGCACCACTCACGGGCCACAAGGACCCGTACTTCCTCGGCATCCTGGAGGAAACGGCCGCGTTGCTCCGCCAGGTGTTCGAGACGCGGAATCGAGCAACGTTCGCGCTGCCAACATCAGGGGGCGGCGGCATGGAGGCCGCTCTGGTCAACCCGCTCGAGCCTGGCGACACGATCGTCGTCGGCGACGCCGGGTTCTTTGCCCATCGGATGGTTGAGATTGCTCAACGCCTTCACAACGTGGAGGTCGTCGTCGTTTGCGGGAAGTGGGGCTCACCCGTCGACAACACGGAGCTGGTCGAGGCGGTGCGTAAGCATCGTCCAAAGGTGCTCGGCGTGGTCCACGGTGAGACCTCGAGTGGCGCCGAGCAGCCGTTCGACGGCCTCAGCGATGCCTGCCGCGAAACTGGCGCGCTGCTCGTGGTCGACGCGGTGGCAACCCTCGGCGGAGTGCGGCTGCCCGTTGACGAGCTGGGTATCGACATCTGCTACAGCGGCTCGCAGAAGTGTTTATCGGCTCCGCCGGGCCTCGCGCCGGTCACCGTGTCGGATCGCGCCCTCCAGGCGATCGCGCGGCGTCGCACGCCTGTGCCGAGCTGGTACCTGGATCTGGGGCTTCACGCGCGCCTCTGGGCCGCCGAGCACATCTACCACCACACCTCGCCGGTGCTGAATATCTTCGCGCTGTACGAGGCCCTCAGCCTGATCGTGGAAGAGGGCTTGCAGCGCCGGCTCGAACGCCATTGCTTGCACGCGGCGGCACTTCGGGCGGGTCTCGAGGCTCTGGGACTCGAGCTGTTTGCCCATCCCGCGCATCGTGTGTCATCGGTGACCACGGTGCTCGCGCCCGCGGGCGCCTCATCAACGGCGGTCAAGGCCGCGCTACTCGAGGAGTTCAATCTCGAGATCGCCGCCGGCCTGGGCGAGTATGCCGACGGCATGTGGCGCATCGGCATCATGGGCCACTCGGCGCAGCAGGCAAACGTGATCCTGGTGCTCAGCGCCCTGGAGCAGATCCTCCAGCGCCAGGGGTTCCAGCCGCGCGGGTCCGGCGCCGCCGCTGCTGAGGCCGTCTACCGCGATTGATACGCCTCTCCCAGAGGGAGAGGGAGTTAGCGCGCAGCCGCTGCTTCGATCAGCTCGCGAATGCGGGTTGGCGA
>VBGG01000681.1 GCA_005883405.1 Chloroflexota bacterium
CGTTGATCGGGATCATCTTGAGGGCGAAGGGATTCGGCTTCTCGAGACTGATCACGACCGTCGAATCGTCTCTGGCAACCACCTGGTCGGTGTTCTTGATGCCCATGAACCCGGTGACGATGTTTGCGTAGCCCTTGCCGGTGACACCGCGATCCCAGCTTGCCTTGACGTCCTTGGCCGTGAGCGGTGAGCCATCGCTGAATTTCACGTCGCTGCGCAGCATGAACGTCAGCGTTTGTTGATCCGGGCTCGCCTCGTACGACTGCGCCACCCAGGGCTTGAACTTCCAGTTGCCGGTCTGGTCGGCCGCCGGGTAGAGCCCTCCGTCCGACTGGGGAGCGTGCTCATAGTCGAGCATCATGTCGTACAGGTTGGCGACAGCGTAGTAGCCGGGGATCGACTTGAAGTAGTGCGGGTCGAGCTCGTCGATGTCCAGCCCCATCGCCTGGACGATGACCTGGCTGCTGCCAGCCGCGGCGGCGGCAGGTGCGGCGGTCGGCTGCGCGGCGGGCGCGGTAGTCGGTGCTGCCGGCGCGACCGTCGGCGCGGGCGGGGTGGTCGGCTTGGCTGCTGGCGGGGTGGTTGGCGCCGCGGCGGGGGCGGACGTAGGGGCGGCCGGTCCGGACGGGGCAGCCTGGCTACAGGCCGCGAGAACGCCAACGGCAGCGGTGCCGAACAGGGCCATGAACCGGCGGCGAGTCAGACTCTGCTGAGACTCATTCACGAGTCGTTACCTCCGCATTCCTCCCCAACATGTGTCATATGACGTAAGTCAGGCTAGGTGGCGGGGCGCGCCAGTGTCAAGGCCGCCACGAGCCGCCGCACGCCTTCCTCCACGACTCGCTGGTCCGCCGCCAGAGAAACGCGGACGTGGCCACAGCCTGCCTCGCCGAAGGTTTCGCCAGGGGCCACGGCGACGCGCTGTTCCTGCAAGAGTTGGCGCGCGAAGGGGAACGTCTCACTGGCAGCGCGAGATACGTCGACGAGCACGTAGAACGCGCCACGCGGCACGGTGGCGCGAACGTTGGCCTGCCGAAGAATCGCCAGCGCGGCGTCGCGCCGCTGGCGGTAGGCGTTTCGCATTTCGAGCACGCAGGTCTGCGGTCCAGCGATGGCAATTTCGGCGGCTTTCTGGGAAATTGCGCTTGCACACGAGACGACCGGCTCCTGGAGCTTGGTGATTACGCCGGCAATCGTCGCGGGTGCCACGACGTAACCTATCCGCCAGCCGGTCATGGCGTAGGTCTTCGAGAAGCTGTACACGGCGATGACCCGCTCGTCGCCGTCCCAGCGCGCCGGGCTATAGTGCTCGCCCTCGTAGATGAGCTGATCGTAGACCTCGTCCGAGAGGATGTAGACGTCGTGCTCCCTGGCCCATTCGACGAGCCCGCGCGCGATTTCCTTCCCAAAGACCGCTCCTGTCGGGTTGGATGGCGAGTTGACGATGATCGCCTTGGTGTGCGGACTGACCCGTGAGCCCAGTGCCGTCAGGTCAGGAGCGAAGTCGTGCTCTTCCGGCAAGCAGTAGCGCACAGGTACGGCCCCGGTACTCAGCACCATCATCTCGTAGTTGGGCCAGCCGGGATCTGGGATCAGCACCTCGTCGCCGGGCTCCACCAGCGCCATCAGACTCGTCATTAGCCCGCACACCGAGCCGCTGGTGACGACCACCTGCTCCCGCGACACGGGGCGGCCGTGTACCTGTCCCGCGACACAGGCGATCGCATCGCGTAGCTCTGGCAAACCGGCGTTGGGCGTGTAGTGGGTGAAGCCGGCGCGCGCTGCGGCTACGCCGGCTTCGACGATATGTCTTGGGGTTGGAAAGTCTGGCTCACCGACCTCGAGATGAAGCACATCGCTCATGCCCGCGGCCAGATCCATGACCTCACGAATGCCCGAGCGACGCATGCTGCTTGGTCCGTGCGCAAGCGGCTTTACCACGCTACGATTGCCTGGGCGTGAGACGGAACATGTGTCATAGGTTAGCAGGCGTCAGGGCGCTGACAGGCCGCGTGCGAGCATGAACAGCCTGCCGAGACGCAGGCTCTCCGAGGGGATCGCGGCCACCCTCAGCGCTCAGATTGCCGACGGGAGTGTCGCCCCACATGCGGACCTGCCTGCTGAGGCGGAGCTGGCGGCGCGCTTTGGCGTAAGTGCGCGGGTGGTCCGCGAGGCGCTCCAGCACCTCGCAGGCAAGGGTCTTGTCGAGCTACGTCAGGGTCGCCGCGCGCGCGTCAGACCGGCCCATTCGGGCATGCTCAGTGAAGCTCTGAGTCTGGCTGTTTCCCGCAGCAATGGTAGCGGCGCGCACCTGATCGAAGTGCGGCGGCCGCTGGAGACCGAAATCGCGCGCCTGGCGGCGCAGCGTGCCACGGAAGCCGAGTTGACGGCTATGCAGCGCCAGCTCAGCGAGATGGACAGACTGGGTCCATTGCTCGACGCTGTCCCGTCGGACGCGGAGAGTCTGGTGCGGGAATTCATCGTCTACGATCTGGAGTTTCACCGCCTGCTGGGTGTGAGCAGCCACAACCCGGTGATGCTGCAACTGATCGACGCCCTCAGCGACCTGTTGCGCGAGACCCGCGTGCGGACGACGTGGTCGGTGGTCCGACTCGGCCCGGGCACGGTTCCGAATCGGCGGGACCACTGGGCCATTTTTGAAGCGGTGCGTCGTGGCGATGCGACGCGCGCGGGCGAGCTCATGCAAAAGCATCTCGACCGCGTTCAGCGGGACCTGCGCTCCGCCGATCTGGCGGATTCCTCCGAGGTCCGGTGATCACTCTCTGGCTCGCTCAAACCCGCCACGGAGCTGACGCCCATAGCGGCAGCCTCAACCACATCGTCGAGACGGCCGGCGCGACCAAGGGCGCGCCGTAGCACCACTTCGCGTCCAAGCAACACCTTGGCTACGCCGTGCTGGACGAGCTGATCGGCCGGCTGCTGCTTAAACGCTGGCTGGACCCGCTGGCAGACTCCGCCGATCCACTGACCGCGGTCCAGCGCGCGTTCCGTCGCTACGTCGAGGACGACATCGCCAGCGGCATGTGGCTACAGGGCTGCCCACTCAACAATCTGGCCCAGGAGATGTCGCCGCTCGACGCCGGGTTTCATGCCCTTGAGGGCGTGCTACAGCACCACGCAAATCCTCGGCGGGCACTGTGATTCCAGAATCCGAACCTCACGCCCGATCCCGACGAGTGGCTGGCCAGCGCGCAGCAACACACGGGGTCCTGATGGCAGCACTTGCTGAATTGGCTCTAGGGGCGCTCCGCCGAGCAGGTAGAAGCGCCGAAGGCGCTTGGCGGCCGACGAAATCCACCGGGCGAAAAGGCGCCGGGGACGTACGTCCTCGCACCTGAACCGGCCGCCGGAGGCAGATCCGCCGGCGCGGACGGTTCGATCCCGGCCAGGCCTTCTGGCCCTTATCGAGAAGTGGAAGGTCAGCCGCTAGAGTGCGGCGCTGGCGATAGTGAGCCGGCTGCTCGACCACCCGAGACCTTCGGCGGAGGGGCACTCCGTTCTCCACGAGCCGCTTGAATTGGCGGACCTGTTCCGCGTACTACTTGCCCAAAGCGGATTCCCGCCAATCAACCCCACCAGCCGCCGTCAATTTTGGGAATCGCGATCACCGTCACGATCAGACTCATCAGAACCGCACGGAAGCACGTAAAGAGCGGAGAAGACAAACGATTCGACATGATCGACTCCTTGATATATGCGCGGGTGCGGGCCGCGATCACGCGGGACGATACGCCGCGGAGCATGGGAGCACCCGCGCAGAAGTACCCAGATTGACTACTCGATGTGTACTCGTACGGTGCCCAACGAAAGTGCCACGGACCGCCCGAGCACCCACGCAGAAACACGCGATACCGCCGAACTGTGGCCCGCGGTCGCGCGCGGCACGCACGACCGGACGACTGGCAGGGTGGTTGCAGTGGCACCGGAAGTTGAGAAACGGTTGACTTTTTCTCGCGGTCGTGGAATGCCCGCACTCTGCCTCCCGGCGTAGCCGCTACTGGTAGATGCCGCCCCGCGGATGGCTGACAGATTCCTGACGGGCACCCGGCCGGCCCGCGCCAGACCTGCCGCCTGGAACAACGATCCCGGCGGATAGATCGACGGCTACGGGACGGCTTGCCGCACGAACGCCTGATGGCCCTGCATCCAGCCAACCAGGTTGGGCCCTACTCGGAAGGCGCTAAAATGCGCTGTCGAGAAATTGTGAGAACGCTGTGATCGAGGCTGGCAATCCTTCTCCTGAGAGCTCGTTGAGGGCTGGCCCTGGTCATGGTGGCCTCGCGCGTCTCGCCCAGGATCTGGGGACGGCGAGGGACCTGCTCAGCGTGTTCCGTGCGCTACGCGCCTACTGCGAGGAGCTCACCGGGAGCAGTCTGCTGTTCGTCTCGCTGCTCGATGCCGATGGCCGCCAACGACGGTGCGTTTACGCCTGGGCCGAGGGCGAAGAGGTCGACACTGCTACATTGCCGCCGCTCGATCTGACGGCCAGTAGCCCCCACAGCCGGGCCATCCTGACCGGCGACGCGGTTGTCGTGGAAAACCTGCAAGCCGTCATGGCCACCATTCCCAATGCTGTTCCAGTCGGCCATGACCGCGACCCACGTCTCACGCAGGTCTCGATCGCGTTGCCGCTGGCCGTTTTGGGGCGTGTCATTGGCGGGTTCGAGATTCAGATCCGTGAGCACGCGGATCCATGGGGCTGCATTCCTGCGCTGCGAGTTGCCGCTAACCTTGCCGCGGCCGCGATCGACAACGTCCGCATGGTTGCTCAGGAGCGAGAATTACGGCTGGCCGCCGAGGTCTCCGAGCGCCGCTATCGTAACGCACACGAGGCCGAGCGACGCGCGCGCGAGGAAGCGGAAGCGGCACTCCGCGAACGCGACGAGTTCCTGTCGGTGGCGGCTCACGAGCTGAAGACCCCCGTCACCAGTTTGCGCGCAGGCGCGCAGTTGATACTCCGGCGATTCGGCAAGGGTAACGACCTCGACCCGGTTCCGCTGATCCGCGCGCTGCGGATCATCGAGCACGAATCCGACAAGCTCGGACGGCTCGTGGCGCTGCTGTTGGACCTCACGCGCCTGGAGGCCGGCCGGATGCGGCTCGATTGCCAGGCCATCGACCTGGTCGCTATTGCTCGAGCGGTCGTTGAACGCGCCCAAGCACGGACCAGCCTGCACGAGTTGCGGCTGGTGGCGCCGACGCAAGCGATGGTCAGGGCCGACCCGCTGCTACTGGAACAGGTGCTGGTGAATCTGGTGGATAACGCCATCAAGTACAGCCCGAACGGCGGATCCATTCGGGTCAACGTGCAGTCTGAGCCTGAATGGCTCCAGCTAGCAGTCTCCGATCAGGGCCTCGGGATCTCTCCTGACAAACGCGCGCGCCTCTTCAGCCGGTTCTATCGCGCACACGACGAGAGCTATGCATCCGGCATGGGGCTCGGCTTATTCATAAGCGACCAGATCGTGAAACAACACGGTGGCTCGCTTGTCGCGGAGTTCCCACCTGATGGCGGAACGCGAATGATCGTGCGGCTGCCAGCCTGTCGCGGCGAGATTGCGGAGGGAACGCGTATCTGAACCGTCGGCGGGGTGTCAGGTCTCCGCGGATACGAATTGCGCAACGATTATGAGGAGCTCGTTAAGGTCGAACGGCTTGCCGAGAAACCCTTCGGCCCTGATCTCTGCCGCCCGCTCCGCCGCATCGCGCGCCGCTGTCAGCACGATGATGGGCACGTGCGGGCCGGGCAGTTCGCGATACGCACGCGCGAACTCCCAGCCATCCATGACGGGCATGCGCATGTCGAGCAGGATCACGCTCGGGCGGGTGTGGCTGATGACCTCCAGCGCGGCCGCCCCGTGGGGCGCGGCCTGAACCTCGTAGCCTTCATCCACAAGCGCCATTCCGATCAGCTCGCGAATGCTCGCATCGTCGTCGACGACGAGGATGGGGCCCGCCTTACTCACCGTTTCGGCCTGTTCAACGGCGGGAGCCGTCATTGGTGGCCGAGCCGGCCGCGGGGCCAGCCGTTCGAGCGAGGTTGGTCCTCTACAAGCGGCCTGTTCTTGATCGCGTTGTCCATCAGACTGTCTATACAACCTGATCGGTCCAGAGCGGGTCAATCGGTGCCTGGTCGCTGATTGCCGACCGGTCGCGGATGACGCTCGGTGGTAACCAGTGGCGGTCTGGCATTCAGTTCGGTGGCATTCTTGGCGGCGCGCCAGGCGCATCCATGACCGTGATCGGCGCGGTCTCGTCAAAGATTGGACCGAACTGCCCAGTCGTTCCGTCGTCGCTGAGACCTCGAAGCAGTTCAACTCGCGGATCTTCATGCTGGAGACGGTATCGCCGCGCAAGTCCGATCCTGGCAGGTGCACGAAATCCGGCACTCGATGAGCTTGCCCGATGAGCATCGGGCCCACACAGGGTCGGAGCCGTTGCGTCAGGTCGCCGGGCTCGTTACACGCCCGATCCCAAACTGATTCCCCACGTCCACGAGAGATCCTCGGGCGAAATCAACCTCCAGAAGATCCTCGGACGGCCCCAGGCTGCTCACGCGTTGATACGTGGCCACATCGATCACATCGGTCACGTCCTCGCTGCCTTTGCGGCCGGCGACGTATGCAAACCGGCCATCAATGCTGAACGTGATCCAGTGCGGAACATTCGAGACAGCCACCATCTGCAGCTCCTTGGGCGGAGTGGCCGTCATGTCGAATACGTGTACGTCTGGTATGCCACCGTCATTCACCCATACCTGGGTCTCATCAGGTGTCCAGGCAATACCGTGACCGCCATATCCTGACGCGAACGGAATGGACTCAGTCACTTGACCCAACGCAACGTCTGCCAGCTGAAACCCGGCGTAGCCGTTTACGTCGTTCACCATCCTGGTTCCGGCGCCGTTTATTGCGAACGGACCAAGCACTCCACTGCAGCAATATCCGCCAACAACCTCACTGACGTCGTTCGAGGCAGTATCGACAACGTACATACTCGCCGTCGACGACTTCGTCTCCATGAAAACGCGCTCTCCATCGAGACTGACGATCGTGTCGTGGCTTCGCGGTGGCAGCGTGATCCTGGCCTTCTCCGCTCCGGTTTCAGCATCGATAGCCAGCTCATAAGCGGAGCCAGGATCGCCCTCCCAGGTCGGAAGGTACAGCGTCCTTCCGTCCGGAGTCAAGTTGCCGCGGTCGACGCCAGGGCTATGGAGGACTCGGTCCCATACGACCTGGTCTGACATCAGGTCGACGGATGCCACATGTCCGTCGGTGCCCTGGTTGTACATCACGTACAGCCGATTGGTCGGCGCAGCGGCGGTGATCCCGCGCACGTCAGCGCAGCAACTGAAAACCCTGATTGACTTCACCTCGGCGTGGTGTTGGTCGATGTCATACACGTGGATCGTGCCGTCGTTTTGAGCGGCGTAGATGAGGTGAGAAGCGACAGCCTGTGCCGCCGCCTCCGCGCTACGTGTGGTGCCGCCGGTGGCGACACCCTGGCCACAAGTGGAGATCGCCACAATCACCACTATCCAGAGCGCACGTCCGAGCCGCACGGCCACAGTCGCCCGCCTGACAGCTACCCCTGTATCGCGTGTCACTGGCGACAATGCCGCGACCACGTAATGCGGTCCCACACACTGGGTTATTCTATGACTGGAAGGCCCGTCCGGCCAATCCACATGAGGCTAGCACGGGACTCGAGGGCTGCCCCCACCTACGGCTGCTGGTCACCAACCGCGCGGAGCTGCGCC
>VBGG01000186.1:0-990 GCA_005883405.1 Chloroflexota bacterium
CCATCGGTAATGGCCAGGATGCGCGCGATCGCCGATTCCTCGATGAGCACGTCGCTCGCTTCGAACGTGCGATGGATGAACGGCGCGAATTCTGAAACAGTGATGGGCCCGAGCGGTAGCGCCCGCGCGGAGTGATACAGCGGCTCGTTCCGATCTGTGAAGACGCGCGTCATCAGGTGCTTTTTGCTACCGAGGAAGGCGTAGGCGACGTGCTCCTGAGTCTGCATGGTCGCCCGCAGCATGGCCGGCAAGGACGGGTCCAGGGTGACGATCTCCTGGAACTCGTCGAGGATGACGACGACCTGCCGGTTCCGTTCGCGGCCGAATTGCTCGGGCAGGTCGAGCAGGTGCTGCAGCGCGCGGTCCTGGTCTTCCTGCACGGCGAGCGGCCCAAATTCGATGGATGGCGAGCCGTCCCTGCTAAGGCTCAGCTTAGGTGCAAGCGGGAGCGCTTTGAACAGGTCGAGCGCCCCAGCTCGCGCTCGCTCGAGCGAGCTGGCCAGTCCCCGATACAGCGCGGTTCCGAGTTCCTCAAGCAGGCGGTGCTTCGTGGTCGCTCGGAACAGATCGGCGTAGGCGACCAACACCTTACCGTGGACCAGGCGGCTCCGCGCGGTGAGCGCAAGCGAGGTCTTCCCAAAGCGCCGCGGGGAGATAATGACCACGTGCTGGCGGCTACGCAGATCGCGTACGAGCGTCTCGATCTCAGTGACTCGATCCGCGAAGTGCGGGCCTAGCGCGGCCGGCCCGTAGCGGAAAGGGTTCTCGCGCACGTGGGTGTCCTCGCAGGTCGCATTATGCAACGTGCGTAATGCAGGTTGCGAACTTTCATGTCACCTCTGAACCCCGATAGTGGCCACAGCCACGGGACAACGTTGAAGTCGGCGGAGAAACTGAAGGGACACCGTTTGGACCGCTTGATGGCCGCCACACTCGGCCGCGACCGGCGTCACGTGCATTCGCACACGAGCGATTCCTCAGCGCGGTATC
>VBGG01000186.1:1014-4362 GCA_005883405.1 Chloroflexota bacterium
GCGGTATCTAGCAGTCTGACTGTACGCTCTCGAAATGACCTGGGGCGGCCGGCAGATGGGGGCAGGACGACGGGTCGCCTGCGCCCACTGCGGAGATCCCTTGCTGGTGCAGCCCAATGAGCTCGATGCGCTGGAACACGGCGATGTGCGCTGCCCTCGGTGCGGTCGAGCCTTGAATGCCAACGATCTGTTTCGAGAGATGACGACAGCCAGCGCGTTCACGCAGTTGCAACTTACTAGCAACTGGTGGGAGGCGGACCAACTTGAGGTTCGAGTGGGTGTAGGGCAACTGGTCAGGCTGCAGCGCCCGGTCGTTGGCATGACCGTGCACGCAAGGTCGCTTTCCTCAGGGCTGTCGTGGTGGCCCAGGTTGTGGACGCCATTTCGTTTTGGGTGATCCCGTTCGTCACTGACCCGTCGGCGCCGACAGTTCAGGGCGCTGTCGGTTGGCAGGCTTTGGGCAGGATTGAAGAGAGCGGGGTCCCAGCCTGGCTTGACTTTCTTGACGCTGCGCGTGCTGCAATAGCGCAACATAACGGCCGTGCCGCAGTACTTGAGAGCCATGCGGCCCTCGACGCATTTCTTACGGATCACCAGGCCCATCGCTTACGGAAAAAAGGTATCGCCGACGCCGCGGCCGAGTGGTTGCTTGGTCGGATTATCAGCTTTGGCGAGCGTCTTGGACGCTTGCTCGAGGCCTCTGATGAGTTTGAGGTGCGGCAGCGAGACCCGGCGCTGTGGACCGCTCTCACAGAGAGCAACACCCTCCGCCACCGGCTGGTCCACCACTGAAATGTCAAGAGCCGCCGCTGAAACGGTGTCACTTTGGACTCGACACTCTTGCCTGGGAGCGTGCCGCGTCGATGCACGGCCGGCCAACTGTCGGCCGATCCAACTGTGTCGGAGCCGATGATCCCACACGGTGTTGATAATGCGACGGGTGAGGTCGCGGTCGCCGGCGTCGAACCGACCTACAGCGGACCCGACGCGTCGGCGCAGTGCGTCGGGCAAGTCGCGCGATTAAGCAGGAACGTACGTCAACCTAATCACGTCCTCGCCGATTAGATCGCTGGCCACCAGGCGGAGCGGCGGCCGGGGGCCGGCGAAGAATGGCTTGCCGCGACCAAGCACGACGGGGTGGAGGTAGAGTCGATACTCATCGATGAGACCAAGGTCGGTCAGGCTTCGCGCCAGGTCTGGTCCGGCAACTTCGATCTCCCCAACGAGCCGGGCCTTGAGCCCACGGACCACCGCCTCGATGTCGTCCTCGACAAGTGTGGCATTGGGGCCGACGGACTTCAGCGAGCGCGACACGACCCACTTCGGTAGGCTCCGCCACGCCGCCGCGAAGTCGCATTCTTCCGCGCCCCACTCAGGAGAATCTTCGTCCCAATAACGCATTACCTCGTACATACGGCGACCGTACACACTGCCCGTCAGGTCGCGCACTTGCTCTATGAAGTGACGAAAGAGCGACGGACTAGGCGCAAATTCCAGGTGGTCGACGTAGCCGTCCAGGGACTGGTTCAATCCGAAGACAAGCTTCGCCATGCTACAAAATCTCCATCCGAGCCTTTTCAGAATAGCTTGAGCCGCCGTTACGCGGAAGTGAGGTTGGACACGATCTGCGCGCCACATTGTCGGTGTGACCAATAACCAGAGGTCCGCTTTCCACCCACCAATCGCCGATCATCGTCGCGTAGAGCTGTCATGGGAACGTCCGGTTCCAGGTGGCATGGCGCAGCTGTTGATCGACCGTCATTGGTCGATAGCCGCCCAACAAATGCGTCCGATTTGCATCCCACGCGCGCTGACACCCCTGACCGCGGTGCTTCTCGGCGACGTAGAGGTTGTGTCCACGTGTTGAGCCTCGAACGGTAGATCGCGACCTGGACATCGGCTGTCGCTGTGCGGGAACTTACGTGTAGAGCGTGCCGTTCTCGCAGAAGCACAGATCGTTGCCCCATGGATCGACGACATAGAACGAACGCTCGCCCCATGGGCGCGTGATCACCGCACTGGCCGGTTCCCCGTGGACCTGATACGGCGCGAGCACACCGAGCTGTTCCGCACGCGCGTGCACGATGTCGACGTCGTCGACGGCGAAGTACAGCGACTTCGGTCCGGGCGTCGGCGGCATGCCACCGCGAGAGACATCAAGGACTGCGACAATCACCCCGCCGCAGTCGAAGTAGTGACGCGCCCCCGGGTAGCGCTGCCCATCGAGACCGAACAAGGCGGCGTAGAGCTGGGTAGCGCGCTCGAGATCTGCGACTTCGAGCGTGACGCGGAACAGTTTCGGGGAATCGCTCATCGCTGCTGTCCTTTCGTGACTGAGCGCGGACCCGGTGACCGCCAGGTCAGCTCGGGCGTCGGGGGATCCAGGAGTGCGAGCCAGCCGCCGACGATGTGCCGGAGGCGATCGCGTTCGAGTCGGTAAACGCAGCTGCGCCCTTCGTGCCGGACGCTAACCAGGCCCGCCGCTTCGAGGACGTGGAGGTGGCGGGTGGTTGTCGGCCAGCTGTGGGGGAAGCGCTTCGCGAGATAGCCTGACGGCAACTCACCCCCGAGGTGCGAGAGCAGCTGCACGATGTGGCGGCGCACCTCGTGAGATAGCGCGGCAAACACGATCTCGATCGCCTCGAGCGTGGGTGGCGGGACTGCTTCGTCGGGCGGCGGCTCGCGAGACACGCTCTCTAGGTTAGCCTGCGAGCTAATAGTTAGCAACCCGGCTAATCAACCGACGGTGTGTTGTCCGGGACTGCACGGGGTGGTTTCGGCTGCAGGGGCGAAACGGTTGCAGAACATGCATTCCAATCCGTACGGTGGACAGGACGGGCAACCGCACTGTTTTCCGACTCGGATGGGTGGCTAGCGCCCGAGGAGACCACGGGCGGGCCCTCGAGCTGCTCCGGGAGTCGTTGCGGCTCAACTGGCGGCTACGAAATCGACGGGTTGTGGCCCTGTGTCTTGAGCAGCTGGCTTGCCTCGGAGCGAGCAGCGGCGGGCCGGCGGATCAGGCCCGTCTGTTTGGCGCCGCCGAAACCCTCTTCGAGCAATTGCCTGACTACACGCTGCCCCCGCAGATGCTGGAAGCGCACGAGCGTGGAGCTCTTGGAGCGCGAAATGTGCTGGGTGAGACGGCTTTCCGTGACGCGTGGATGGCGGGTCGCACGATGGCAATTGATCAGGCAGTGTCGTTGGGGCTCGGCCTGCCGGCGCTGGCAAATCCACCCCCTACAAGGTGAACTACCAGCGTCTGGCCGAAGCGGCCGGTGTGAGCGCTCAATCAGTCAGCTCCGCGATCAAAGTGCTCTCGTTATGGTTTGTCACTCTAGGACCGCAACC
>VBGG01000682.1 GCA_005883405.1 Chloroflexota bacterium
AGGTTATCCCAGGCCAGGTTGTCCCAGGCCAGATTGTCCCACGCGAGGTTGTCCCAGGCGAGGTTGTCCCAGGCGAGATTATCCCAGGCGAGGTTGTCCCACGTGAGCCCGTCCCAGATGACCCCGTCGGCGGTCTGGTTCAGCCACGTCAGTGGCTGGCCGCGCAGCGCCGGGTAGAGACTCCTGGCGGTCGGGTCCGCAGGTCGGTGGCCGCGGTTGGCGCGTCCGCGTGAAACGCTGGTTACGGCTCCAAAGGCATCCGTCAGCCCGGAGCCGATCGCCGCCGGATTCGGACTGGAGCCGGAGCTCTGTCCAAACGGCCTGGCCGTTCCGGTCAGAATCGCCTTCACCTGATCCGGTGTGAGTCCGGGCTGCTGTTCGAGCAGCAGCGCGGCGACTCCGGAAACCACAGCCGTCGCCATGGAGGTGCCCGTCAGGCGGAAGTACGTGGACCCATTGTTGGCGGCAACCACGTGGTCAGGTAGCAGGCGATCGAGAGAGCTGCCCGGGGCACGGACGGCGATAATGCGTCGACCTGGTGCGACCAGGTCCGGCTTGGCGGTCGAGTCGAGTGGAGTGCCATAGGACGAGAACCACCCCACCAGGTCATCACCAACCGCGGCAGTCTGGCGGTCGTCGGTTGCGCCCACGGTGATGACATACGGGTCGGCGCCAGGCGAATCGGGCGCTCCGCCACTGTTGCCGACGGCGGCCACGATCACCAGCCCGCGCTCCCAGGCCATCTCAACCGCCGCCGACAGCGGGTCCAATCGGTAGGTCCCCGGAGCCGGTGCGCCGAGCGACAGGTTCAGGACGCGGATGTTGTACTGGACCCGGTGCGCGAGCGCCCACTGGATGCCGAGAATGACCGACGATGCACGGCCGTTGCCGTTTTCGTCGAGGACGCGTACATCCGCCAGATTTGCGCGCGGGGCAATACCGATGTACTCGCCGGCGGAGCGCCAACCGTTGCCCGCGATGGTGCCAGCGACATGCGTGCCGTGGCCGCCCGGATCGTCAAGAGGTCCGGTCGCGTTGGCGAAGTTGACGCGCGCCAGGATCCGGTTGGTGGGTTGGACCAGGTCCGCGTCCGGGGTGATACCCGAATCCAGCACGGCGACCGTGACGCCCTGACCGCTGCGTCCCAGGGCCCATACCCGATCGGCGTTGACGGCACGTGGATACGCCGTCGACAGGTTCGCAGTCGAGATGTTGCCGTCGTGCGCGCGTACTGGAGTATCGAAGTGGACGTAGGCCACTCCGGGTGCGAGGCTCAGCGCCGTGATACCCGCGGCGTTGGCCAGACCGGCCGCGCTCCCGAGCAGTGGCAATGCGACCTGCGCCTGACCGTTGAGCTGCAGCAGGTTGAACGCCTGTTGCGCCAGCTGGAGGTTGGCGGCACCGAGTGGGCTGGAGATGTGCTCCATCTCGACGATCACCGGATTCGACTTGAGCGGATTGGCCAGCATCTGCTGCTGGAGCCGCGGATCGATTGGCGCGCCTGCGACAGCGGCTGCCACCGGACGTGGCGCTTCGAATACGGGAGCAACGACGAACAGTGCCAGCGCTACGACGAGCGCAATACGAGCTGCGAACGCGATCGATACAGGGGTGCGGGCCATGGGCGTGCCTCTCAGCAGGCGTCAATGATCCGTGCCCCACTGTTACACGGCAACCCGCGAGCGTGACAGATTCGTGACAGACTTGTTTCCCAGCGCGGTTGTCCGCGATGGACGTTCGTTTGGAGCCTTGCTACCGGGGCAGCGTAAAGGAGAAGGTGCTGCCCAGCCCCGGCCCGTCCGAATGCGCCCAGATGCGGCCGCCATGCCCCGAGATGATCCCCTGACAGACGTACAGCCCCAGCCCACTGCCCTCGAGCCCGCGGGTCCGCGCGACGCGATAGAAGCGCTCGAACAGCTGCGGTAATTCGTCGGCGACAATGCCCAGACCCTGGTCCTGCACCGAGACGGTGACCTCCCGACCGTCCGTCTCCACACTGACCACGATGCTCCCGCCGCCGGGGGCATACTTGATGGCATTGGTGAGCAAGTTCTGCAACACCTGCTGGAGCCGCACCGCATCCCACACGCCCTCGATCGACGCGGGCGATTGAACTTCGATGTGGTGCTCGCTCGAGAGCGCGCCGACGCACGCCACGACGCGGTGGATCGAATCCACCAGGTCCATCGGCTCCGGACTGAGATCCAGGCGTCCGGCTTCTACACGCGACAGGTCCAGCAGCATGTTGAGCATCTTGGTCAGGCGATCCGTCTGATCCATCATCATCTGCAAGCGCTCGCCGAGCTTGGCAGGCGTTGCAACGTCCTGGTCCAATTCACGCCGCATCAGCTGGCCCTGCATTTTGAGCACGGTCGCGGGCGTGCGTAGATCGTGCGAGGCGATCGAGAGCAGGTCGTCCTTGAGACGGGCCACATCGCGCTCGGTGGTGACATCGCGGAAGACCACCACGCCGCCGGCGTGATCTCCGGATGAATCCGACAGCGGCGCGCTGCTGAAGCTCAGCACGCGGCGACCCTGGCTGTTCAACTCGACTTCCAGTGAGCGTGCTGCTTCGCCGCGACGTAGCGCTTCGAGTACGGGCGCGAGCGCCTCGGCCACCGTTTTGGCGCCGAGTGGCCACTGCCCCCACTGCTCGTGATCCAGCGGCTGGCCGATGATGATGCCCGCGCCCATCGGTCCGAAGATCGCCCGAGCGGGTGGATTCAGGCTCTCGATGCGGCCCGCGCCGTCCAGGACGATCAGCCCTTCCTCCATACTCGACAGGACGGCTTCGAGTTTGCTGACGCGTTGGGCAGCTTTGACGGCTTGACCTCGCTGCAGCACATCGATCGACGGTGCGACCAGTGCCGCCAGCGCCTG
>VBGG01000019.1:0-14640 GCA_005883405.1 Chloroflexota bacterium
GCCACTGCGGTGAGTCCCGTTACCGCGGCTAGCCCGTCTGCCGCCGCCGCGGCGAGTCCTGTCGCCAACCCAGCTGCCTCACCCGCCGCGTCGCCCGCCGCCAGTCCCGTAGCCGGCACCGGCACGGCACCCGCCGCCGCGGCCACGGACTCGGGTTGCCCGAATCAACCCGCCGCCGCCGGCGCCAAAGCGCTCAAAGTTGGCCTGGTTACCGACGTCGGCAAAGTCGATGACAAGAGTTTCAACCAGTCCGCCTGGGAAGGCGTGCAGTGCGCCCAGAAGAACCTCAACGCCACGGTCAAGTTCATCGAAACGACCGATCCCAAGGACTATGGCAAGAACATCGATCAGTTCGCCCAGGACGGCTACGACGTGATCATCACCGTTGGCTTTGCGCTCGGCGATGACACCATCGCCGAAGCCAAGAAGTACCCGAACATCAAGTTCGCCGGCGTCGATCAGTTCCAGGGCGACACCGTTGCGAACCTGGCCGGCCTGGTCTTCGACGAGGACAAGGCCGGCTACCTGGCCGGCTATCTCGCGGGCTCGATCTCGAAGTCCGGCACCATCGGACAGGTACTTGGGACGCCGATCGTGCCACCAGTTGAGAAGTACGGCCTGGGCTATATCAACGGCGCCAAGGCGGCCAAGTCGAGCATCAAGGTGCTGAGCGCCTGCCATCCGGGCGGGCTCGCCAAAGGTTTCACCGACCCGGGCTGGGGCAACGATACGGCGACTCAGGAAATGAGCCAGAACGCGGACATCATCTTCACCGCGGGCGGCCAGACGGGCAACGGTGGTCTGTTGGCCGTCGCCAGCAAGGGTGGGACCGTCCTCGGCATCGGCGTCGACACTGACCAGTATCTGTCGCTGCCCGAGGCCAGCAGCATCCTGGTCTCGAGTGCGATGAAGCTAATCACGCCGGGCGTGTTCGGCATCGTCAAGTCCGTCCAGGACGGCAGCTTCAAAGCGGGCAACGTGACCGGCGCCGTCGGCCTGGCGCCGTATCACGACCTCGCATCGAAAGTACCCGCCGACGTCCAGGCGAAGATGACCCAGGTCACCGCCGATGTCGTCGCCGGCACCATCAAAACGGGTTGGACCCAGCCCACGGCCAACTGCCCGCAGGGCTAGTGGGAGCGGAGTGAGCCTCTCCCGCTGGGAGTGGATTACACCGCGCGGAGCGCGGGTGAGGGCTACTCCCAGGCGGGGGTCCCCTCGGCAGGTACGTAGCCCTCACCCCCGCCCTCTCCCAGAGGGCCCAGAGGGAGAGGGGGTTGGTCGCCCTCGCCCAGAGAGAGACGGGGTTTGCCACGCGCTCCCAGAGGGAGAGGGGGGTTTCCTCCGATGCGCGTCGTCTATTCGCTAGGCGTCCCGCTCCTGGCGGTCGTGACCGCTTTGGTCCTGGGGGCGGTCGTGATTGCTGCCACTGGCGGGAACGTGCTGCTTGCGTATCAGGGGCTGTGGGAAGGGTCGCTCGGGCGGCCTCAGTCCATCTCTGAATCACTGGTCTGGGCGACGCCCTACATCTTCGGCGGCCTGGCCGTCGCCCTCGCCTTCAAGGCCGGCCTGTTCAACATCGGCGTTGAGGGGCAGATCGCCGTTGGCTCGCTGGCGTCGGTCTACGTGGGCTACGCGGTCACGGGTGTCCCGTTCCCGTTGCACCTGATCCTCGCGGTGGTCGCGGGAACGCTGGCGGGCGCGATCTGGGGCGGCATCCCCGGCTTCCTCAAGGCGCGCACCGGCGCGCACGAGGTGATCGTCACGATCATGCTCAACTACGTCGCGATCCAGATGACGAGCTTTCTCGTCAGTGGACCGATGAAGGACCCGAATCCGCTGATCGCCAATGCGCAGACGCCGAAAATCCTGCAGTCGGCGCGTCTACCACCGCTGCTGCCCGATCCGGCCTACCGCGTGCACTGGGGGTTCGTGATCGCCATTCTGGTGGCGGTGGGCATCTGGTGGCTGCTGCAGAACAGCACGCTGGGCTTCGAGGTCCGCACGGTGGGCGCCAATCCGCAGGCGGCGCGCTACGCGGGCATCGCCGTCGGCCGCACGATGGTGATGGCGATGGCGCTGTCCGGCGCTCTGGCCGGCCTGGGCGCCAGCCTGGAGGTCGTCGGCCTGAACTTCTACCACACGGCCGGCTTCAGCGTGGGCTACGGCTTCGACAGCATCGCCGTCGCGCTGTTGGGCCGCGGCGATCCATTTGGCGTGATCCCGTCGGCGTTGCTGTTCGGAGCATTGCGCGCCGGTGCGTCGCGCATGCAATTCCTGTCGCAGATCCCGATCGACATCATCAACATCATTCAGGCGCTGGTACTGATTTTCGTCGCCGCGCCGGCGTTGATCCGCTGGATCTATCGAGTGCGTGTCCCGCGCGAGGCGGCCTCGGTTACTGGTGAAGTCCAGTTAACCACCGGCTGGGGCAAGGCCGAGACGTGACGGTCGCGGCGCCGACAATCGGCCAGCTGGCCAGCCAACCTCGACTGCGCTTCTGGCTGCAGATCGCGTTCTGGGCAGGCATCGCGGCGATTCTGCTGGCGTTGACGGGCGTGCAGTTTGGCGCAGCGGCCACCATTTCGATCCTGGCGATCACGATCACGAAGGCAACGCCGTTGACGCTTGGAGCGCTTGCCGGTATCTCGTGTGAGCGCAGCGGCGTGGTCAACATCGGCATTGAAGGCATGATGCTGACCGCCGCGTTCACCGGCTTCATGACCGGCGTCTACAGCCATAACCTGGCGATCGCGCTGGTCGCCGCCATCGCCAGTGGCGGACTCATGGCGTTGCTGCACGCGGTGCTGTCGATCACGTTCCGGGTCGACCAGATCATCAGCGGCACGGTGGTGAACATCCTGGCCGTGGGACTGACTGGCTATCTGAACCGTCAGCTGTTTACCACGGGAGCGCCAGCTGGGCAGTCGGTCTTACCTCCGATCCCGTTCGGTCCTCTGAGCCAGATCCCGTGGATTGGGCCGATCGTGTTCCAGCAGAAACCGATCGCTCTGACCGCCATCGTCCTCGTCTTCGTGGTGCACTTTGCGCTGTTTCGCACGCGCTGGGGGCTGCGTACGCGCGCGGTTGGCGAGCATCCGCTTGCGGCTGACACGCTGGGTGTGAACGTCAACGCGCTGCGCTACTTCAATGTGGTCCTGGGGGGTGCGCTGGCGGGGCTGGGTGGCGCGTACTTCACGCTCGAGTCGGTGCCTCACTTCGAGGCGCTGATGACCAATGGCCGCGGCTTCATCGCGCTGGCGGCGATGATCTTCGGCAAGTGGACGCCGTTCGGCGCGTGGGGGGCAGCGCTGCTGTTCGGCGTCGCCGAAGCCATTCCAACCGCGATGCAGCTGCAGGGCATCAACGTTCCGTTCCAGATCGTCGGTTTGCTGCCATATGTGCTGACGATCGTGGTCGTGGCCGGCGCCGTGGGACGGGCCGTCCCGCCCGCGGCGGACGGCCAACCATACGTCAGGGCGTGACGATGCAAGGGCCTGCGACCCCGGTCCCCATCCTGGAGGCGCGGTCGATCGTCAAGCGCTTTGGGGCGCTGATCGCGAATGACCATGTAGACCTGCAGCTATACCCGGGCGAAGTGCTGGCCTTGCTCGGCGAGAACGGCGCGGGCAAGACGACGCTGATGAACGTCCTCTACGGCCTGACGTCGCCCGACGAAGGCGAGGTGCTTCTCGATGGCCAACCCGTGCGCCTCGACTCGCCCCGCCAGGCGATCGCGCGAGGAATCGGCATGGTCCACCAGCACTTCATGCTCGTCCCGCCGCTCTCCGTCGCCGAGAACCTGATGCTGGGCGCCGAATCCACTGTCGGTCCGGCGGTGCTGGACCTCGCCCGGGCGCGTCGCCGCGTGCGGCGCTCGTGAGAGACCTGCCCGTTGGCGTTCAACAGCGCGTCGAGATCCTGAAGGCGCTCTAACGCCAGGCGCGTGTGCTCATCCTCGACGAGCCAACCGCCGTGCTTACCCCCCAGGAAGCCGGCGATCTCTTCCGTGTGATGCGCACACTGGTCACCGACAAACGCACCAGCATCGTCTTCATCACCCACAAGCCGCACGAGGTGTTTCAGGTCGCAGATCGCATCGAGGTGCTGCGGCAGGGCAAGGTGGTCGGCTCGCTTACGCCGCGTGAGGCGACCGGCGAGTCGCTGGCGGCGATGATGGTCGGACGGCCGGTCCTGCTGCGTGTCGATAAGGGCCCGGCGCGGCCCGGCGAGGTGGTGCTGCGTCTGCGGGACTTGCAGGTCCTGTCCGACCGCGGGCTGCCAGCGGTGGACCACCTGTCGCTGGAGGTGCGGGCGGGTGAGATCCTGGGCATCGCCGGCGTGCAAGGCAACGGCCAGACCGAGCTGGTCGAAGCGCTGACAGGATTGCGATCGCCGGTGTCGGGCTCGATCGAACTGCTCGGTCGCGACGTCACGCACGCCAGCACGCGCGAGCTGGTGGACTCCGGCGCGGCGCACATCCCCGAGGACCGCCAGAAGCACGGGCTGGTGTTGAGTTATCCGGTGGCCGACAACCTGGTCCTGCGCACGTACGAGCGACCGCCGTTCTCTCGAGGCATCACAATTGTTCGTGAGGCGATCTTTCGGTACGCACAGCGTGTGGCGCAGGAGTTCGATATCCGCGCGCGCTCCGTACGCGTACCGGCCGGTACGCTGTCGGGCGGCAACCAGCAGAAGGTCATCGTGGCGCGCGAGTTCACGCGAGGCGGCCGGCTGATCGTGGCCGCGCAGCCCACGCGGGGCGTCGACGTGGGCTCGACCGAATTCATTCACCGCAAGCTGGTCGAGGCACGCGACTCAGGCATGGCGGTGCTGCTGATCTCGGCGGAGCTCGACGAGGTGCTCAGTCTGGCCGATCGCATCGCGGTGATGTTCCGCGGAAAGATCGCCGGCCTGGTGGATACGGCCGACGCGACGCCGGAAGTGCTCGGGTACATGATGGCTACCGGCAAGCGGCCCGAGCCCAACGGGGTTCCGCGTTCCGAGTTCCGGGTTCCGGGTTCCGAGTTCCGAGCCTAACGCCGAACGCGGAACTCGGAACGCGCAGTACCCTCGGCATGATGCGGACGGCCACGCTCCTGGGCCTCATGTGCGCGGGTCTGCTCCTTAGTGGATGCGGCCTCGGCCCGTTCAGCGCCGCCGCGCCGACAGCGGCACCGGCCGTGACGACAGCGGCCGCGTCGCCGAGTGCGGCGCCCACGGCCACGCGTGGCGCGGCAGCTTCGCCCGCCGCCGCGACGTCGGCGCCGGCGGCGAAACCCACCAACACAAGCGAGCCAGAGAACTCACAAACCGTGTGGGTCGGCAACACAGACGGCGAAGGCGTCTTTCTTCGCAGGACGCCGGTGATGGCCGACCGCGAACGTGCGTATGTGGATGGCACGCCGCTGACCATCGTCGGCGAGGATGTCGACGGCGATGATCAGCACTGGAAGCACGTCAAGGCTCCAGACGGCCTCGAGGGCTACGTGCCCTCGATCTATACCGTGGACACGCCGCCGTAGAGCGGCGCCGCGAAGCGAAGCAGGAACCTGCCCAGCCACGGGATGCGCGTCCAGCGCGGCAGCTCGGGGGTGACCAATCTCAGCCGCGGCCGCGTGTCAGCGGGCGCCCTGAGCCATGGCGACGGCGCCTGGTGCTTGCTGCGCGCCACCGCGGCCATACGCACGGCGGCCACGGGCACCACCATGGCCGTCGGACCTGACGGAGCCCCAGCGCCCGAGCCGCCCGCTGCCTCGGCCGCCGCCCGTACCGACAGCACGTTGGCCTGGAGCAATTGCACGCGCTCGTCAGGCACGCGCCCTGTGAGCACGTCGAGCGCCGGGTTGCGCCGTGTACGCGAGGGACCCTGGCTCAGGATGCTCAGCTTCTCCTCGAGCACCTGCATGCCTCGATCCGGTGCGCGCTCGCGCGCCGCCGCCTTAGGCGGCACCCGCCAACGTCCTTCCGGTCTCCTGGCTCGCGTGCCCGCCTGTCAGGCCGCGGAAGAAGCGGCCAATCGCAGCGAACAGGCCACCACGACGCGGCTGCAGGGCGGTGATCTCCTCGTCGCCCGCGGCGAGCGCCACTTCGCGTGCGAGTTGGCGGTAGTTGTCGGCTGCCTGGCCGCGGCTCTGAAATTCGAGGATGGTGCGGCCCACTTCCGCGGCCTCTTTGTAGGCGAAGTTCTGCACGATCTGCGTCTCGAAGACCGGCACCTTGCCCTTGAGGCTGTGGCGAACGGTGGCAACCACTCGCTGCGCGTGCGAGCGCTTGGGATCGACCATGGTCAGCAGCACGCCGTACACCGCGAGTGGCGGATTGAGCTGCTCGCGCACCGCTTCGATCGTCTCCAGGATCTGGGCCAGGCCCTGGACGGCCAGGAAGTCCGCTTGCACCGGGATGACCACGCCATCCGCGGCCCGCAGGGCGTTGATCGCGACCAGGCCCAGGCTGGGCAGGCAGTCGACCAGGATGTAGTCGTATCGATCCAGCGCAGGCTTCAGCGTCGCCAGCAGCGCTGATTCGCGAGCCATGGCGGTAGCCAACGTCAGCTCGGCGGCACTCAGCATGCCGCTGCCAGGCACCAGGTCCAGGCCGGCGGGTGTCTGGATGATGGCCTTCATAATGTCCTGGGGAGCCCCCTGGGCGCGTGCCATCAGCAGATCGCCGATGGACGTGCGGATGGCATCGTTGTCGACCACGCCGGCCGCCACGGTCAGGCTGCCCTGTGGATCCAGATCGACGAGCAGGACGGTCTTGCCCATCTCGCGCAATGCCGCGCCCATGTTCAGGGTGCTGGTGGTCTTGCCCACGCCACCTTTCTGATTGGATACCGCGATGATCGGCACTCGCCTTCCACTTCCTTTCGAACTGGCTTCCCCATGAACAACGGGGGCCCCTGCTCAAAAGGGACGGCTGGCTAGCCCTTCACGCCACCGATACGAATGCCTTCGACGAAGTAGCGCTGGAACGCGAAAAACACCAGCATCATCGGAATCGCCGCGACGGCCGCGCCGGTCATGAGCATGCCGTAGTCGGTGTTGAACTCTCCCTGGAGCGTCGCCAGACCGACCTGGATGGGGTATTTGAAGCTGTCGCGCAGGACGACCAGCGGCAGGATGAAGCTATTCCAGTAGCGCTGGAAAGTGAAGATGGCCAGCACCGCCAGTGCTGGCGTACACAGTGGCAGGATGATGTGCTGGTAGATCTGCCATTCGGAAGCGCCGTCGACGCGGCCGGCGCTCTCGAGCTCGGTCGGCAATGTCTGGATGTACTGCTTCATCAGGAACACGCCGAAGACATCGGCGAAGCCGGGCAGGATGACACCGGGGTAGGAGTCGAGCAGGTTCAGGTTCTTCAAGAGGAAGAACACCGGGATCAGCGTCACCTGGGCGGGCACGGTGAGGGTGCTGAGCACCAACCAGAACAACACGCTGCGCCCGGGGAACCGGCGTTTGGCGAAGGCGTAGCCAGCCATACTGTCGAACAGCAGATGAAACAAGGTAATGCCGCCGGCTATGAGCACCGTGTTGACCAGCCAGCGGACCACTGGCGTGGTGGCGAACAGGCGCTGGTAGTTCTGGAGCGAGAGGTCGCGGGGCACGACCTCCGGTGGCACCTTCACGATGAACTGCTGGGGGGTCAGGCTGGTTTCGAACAGCCAGTACAGCGGAAACAGCGACAGGACTCCGGCGACAGTGAGCAGCCCATAGACGAAGAGGCGTTGCGGGTTCCGAGTTCCGGGTTCCGCGTTCCGCGTTAAGCTGCGAACCCGGAACCCGGAACCCGGAACCCGGAACTTTCTAATACTCGACATCCGTCTGGAGCCAGCGGACTTGGACCACCGCCACGGCGACGGCCATGAGAAACAGCACCACCGCCTGAGCGCTCGCCAGTCCGTAGCGTCCGAACTGGAATGCGGTGCTGTAGATCAACTGGACGATGGTGATGGTGGCGTTATTCGGACCGCCGCCGTTGGTCATGATGTAGACGCGCTCGAAGACCTGAAATGCGAGGATGGTGTAGACCACCACCAGATACAGTGTCGTCGGGCGGAGCAGGGGGATGGTGATGTGCCGCCACCTGGCGTACCAGCCGGCGCCTTCGACGTCTGCGGCTTCGTAGAGCTCGCGCGGGATACCGCCGATGGCGGCTGAATAGAGCACCACCCCACCACCTGGGATGATGAGCACGGTGCTCAGGATGACCGCCGCCAGAGCTTCGTCGGAGCTGCCGATCCACGGATGCGGGCCCAGTCCGAAAACGGCGAGCACCGCGTTGGCCAGGCCGAATGGATTGGGATTGAAGATCCAGCGCCAGACCATCGCCACCAGGATTGCCGAGTTGACCAGCGGCAGATAGAACAGCGCGCGGTAGAAGACCTGTCCTGTTCTCGGCAGCGGTTGAAGCAGACCGGCGATCAGCAGTGCCAGGGTGATCTGGGCGGCGACCACGATGAGCGCGTACAGCACCGTATTTCCGACGGCTTTGAGGAAGATCGGGTCGCGCGCGAGCGTGACGAAGTTCTCCAGGCCGACGAAGGTGCCGCCAACGATGGTCGCGTTCTGCAGCGCCAGCGTGAACGCCTGGATCACCGGAATCACGGTGAACAGCACGAAGAACGCGAGCGTCGGTCCGATGAAGATGTACGACCAGGCGTGCTTACGCGCGAAGACGGTCAAGGCACTTCACTTCGGCTGCTGACGCGCGGAGGGCCGGACCGCAAGCGGGTCCCTCCAGTGAAATCGATGCTCGCCGCTCGCGGGGTCCCCTCCGGGGAAATACGTGCTTATTTGTTGGCTTCGTCGACAAGCGACTGTGCCTGGGGCGCGATCTCGTCCAGGGCTTCTTTGGGCGCTTTTTTGCCTTCGAGGACGGCGTCCGCCGCCGGGCGCAGCAGCTTCTGGTCGATCTCCGACCAGGTCCGCACGTTCGGCAGCACAAAGGTGAAGCTGCCCATGCCAGCCACCCTGGCTTTGGCCGGATGGTACGCAGCGTAGGCGCCCGCCGCCGAGGAGCGCGCGGAGGGCGCCAGCCAGTACTCCACATTCGCCTTTTGCAGATCGGGACCGATGTCCGGACCGGTCAGGTAGCGCGCGAACAGGTGGGCGGCGGCTTTCTTATCCGCGTCCTGCTGCTCGCGGACGGCGATGAACCCGAGCCCGCCCCAGCCGGTTTGATCGCCATCGCCCTTCGGGAAGTTGGCGATGTCCCAGTTCTTGCCGAATTGCCACTGGTCCGGCTTCGAGTTCAGGATGTTGATGAAGGCGCTCGGCCGCTGCAGGATCGCCACGTCCTTGCTGACGAAGTGCGCCTCCGCATCATTCGGCTTCAACGTCAGGTAGTCGGGCGGGACCACGTGCGCCTGGGGCAGCGCTTGCCACTTCGAAAAACCGCTTTCGGCCGAAGGCGTGTTGAAGGTCCACTTCGACAGGTCCTGCGAAAACGGCCGTGCGCCGTCGATGAGCAGAAACGCGTACTCGTCGTTCGCCTGGGCAAAGCCGTAGACCTGCTGACCGCTTGCGTTCTTGAACGTCAGCTTCTTCGCCGCGTCAAGGAACTGTTGATAGCTCCACGCGCCATTGGTTGGCGGCTCGACGCCGGCCTCTTTGAAGTAATCGAGGTTGACGTACTCGTACCAGGGCACGATCCACAGCGGATAGGCGACCACCGTGCCGTGATAGGTCGTGGCCTGCAGCGCGCTGGGATTGAAGTCCTTGCGATCGGCATCGTCGAACGGCGGTTGCGCAAGTTGGCCTGCCGCGGCGTACTTCAGCACGTCACCGCCGGTGGTGTGGAACACGTCCGGGCCGGCGTGCTGCTGCAGGATGGCGATGTCGAATTTCTGGTCGGTTTCGGGTCCGAACGGGCCGCCCTGGATCGTGATGCTGACGTTGGCATAGCGCGAGCGGAAGGCTGCGACCGCGGCGTCGGAGGTGATGGTTTCCGCATTCTGACTGCCGGGTGTGTAGTTGCGCCGCCACCATTCGATGCTGATCTGCTTGTTGCCGATGCCGCCCGGGGTGGCCTGCCCAGGCGCGGCGGCAGGCGCACCACTGGTTGGTTGCGATGCGGGGCTCGTCGTCGGGCTCGGCCCACACGCGGCGGCGAGCCAGGTGCCCGCGCCAGCAATCGACAGGGTGCGCAGTAGCTGCCGCCGCGAGTACGCGCGCGTGGCGATCGAATGGGTCAGCCTCATGCAGGTAAGTGTTGCACGGCCAGGGTCGGCGCCGAGCTCAGCTGTGCCCGACAAGGCGGCGGACCGCGGCGGCGATGCGCTCTGCATTGGGAAGGGCGTGCGGGCGCACCTTGCCACTGGGGGTGGGCACCGGCGCGGTACCCAGACGGACCGCGGGTGCGCGCAGCGCTTCGGGACACGCCTCGGCGACAGCGGCCACTACCTCAGCGCCGATTCCTCCGCTGACCCACGACTCATGGACCGTCACCAGGCGCCCTGTGCGCCTCACGGACTCGACGACCGCGCCAGTGTCAAGCGGCCGAAGCGAGCGCAAGTCGATCACCTCGACCTCCAGCGCGTCGTCGGTCTCGAGCATCTCGGCCGCGCGCAGACTGGCCCTCACCATCGAACCGACGGCCGCCACGGTCACGTCAGCGCCGGGTCGCGCCAGGCGCGCCTTTCCGATCTTGGCCAGACATTCGTCGTTGTCCAGATCGACTCGCTCGCGCGGGGCGTGGGCCAGCGACATCGGCTCGAAGTAGAGGACCGGGTTAGCGTCCCGAAGTGCCGCCAGCATGAGTCCGCGCGCATCGCTCGGCCTCGCGGGCATGACGACCTTGAGGCCGGGTACGTGTGCGAACCAGGCCGAGTAGTCCTGTGGATGGCCGCCGTACGGCCCATCGCCCACCCGTGTTCGAATCACGAGCGGCACGCGGGCAACGCCACCGGTCATGTAGTGAAGGTTGGGTGCTTGATTGATCAGCTGGTTCATGGCGGCGGGAATGAACTCGCCGAAGCTGATTTCGACGATCGGCCGCTGGCCGAAGAGCGCCGCGCCGATGGCCGCGCCGACCATCGCCGATTCCGAAATGGGCGCTTCGCGGATACGACGTGGTCCGAATTCGGCGAGCAGACCCTGGGTGCCGAGCATCGAGCCGCCCATGGCGCCGACGTCCTGGCCGATGTAGAAGACACGCTCATCGTGCCGCATCTCGCTGGCGATCGCGTCCAGGATCGCCTCGGTCTGCGTCATGAGCGCGCTCGCTGTTGTCGTCACGCGTAGACGTCCTCCAGGCCCAACTCGCTGGCGCCCGCGTCGGGTGCGGCTGCGGCGCGCTCCATGGCCGCGCGGACTTCCGCCTCCACCTCCATGTGGATCCGCTCCAGCGCGGAAAGATCACAAGTGCTGCCTTCGAGCAGCCGATAGGCGTAGAGGTCCAGCGGATCCTCCATCCCAGGCGGGTCTTGGGTGTCGAGGCGGTAGTGCTCATCGTCGGCCGCCCAGTGGCCGCGCCATCGCCACGTGCGCGCTTCGATCAGGCTCGGGCCGCGACCCGCCCGGGCCCGAGCCACGGCTTCGGCGACCGTGCACCGCACTGCCTCGACGTCGTTGCCGTCGACACACGCGCCGGGGATGCCGTAACCGCTCGCGCGACCCGCCACGGATCCAGCGATGTAGGTGTGGGCCGCCTGCGAGATGGCCCAGCCGTTGTGCTGGCAGATGTAGACGATGGGTAGTCGCCAGCACGCGGCGAGGTTCAGCGCCTCGTGAAGATCGCCTCGATTGGCCGTGCCGTCGCCGAAGGTGCAGACGCACACGCGGTCGCTGCCCTCTTGCTGAAAGGCCAGCGCGGCGCCAGTCGCGGTGCCGATGGTCGTGCCCAGATCGCCCGCGACCCACGGCACCACGTTCAGCTCGACCGGACCGTTGAACGGCACCGAACGCCCCTTGTTGTAGCCGGCGGCCTTGCCGAGCACCTGGGCCGCCAGGCGCCACATGTCGGCGCCGCGCATCAGGTAGACGACGAACGGGTCGCGGTAATGCGGCGCGACCGCGTCGTCGACCCGCAGATCGATGAAGCTACCGACCACCGTCGCCTCTTCGCCCTCGATCGGAAACCAGCGCGGGTTGGCCTGGCACAACGCCCGATCCAGCTCGCGGCAGACGACCATCCAGCGGTACGCCTCAACCCTGCCTGCGGCCACCCCGGTCGACGGTATCACTACATGTAGGTCCCGCTGGGAGAAATATTTGTGTGGTCGATTCGGCCGCTGGCGGGCGAAGAGCCGAACCTCCCGCGAGGAGTTCGCCCTCAGGAGGAGGAACTTCTTCGCTCCCTGGCCCCTCACCATCGAAGAGGCGAGCTCGAAGCAAGGGGGTCCCCTCTGGGGAAATCAATGTGGAATGGTTGCCCCAACGGCGCGTTTGGCGTAGAAAAAGCTACGCGGGACTGAATGACGGCCGGGGGGCAGCGCAACATCAGGATCCTGGCCGTCGCTGACGAGGTCGACGCGCGTCTCTATGGCGACAAGGCCTTGCGCCAACGTATGACGCCCGATCTGATCCTCGGCTGCGGCGACCTGCCGCCCTATTACCTCGACTACCTGGTCAGCAAACTCGACGTCCCGCTGTACGCCATCCACGGCAACCACGACGTCGCGCCGCCGCTCGAGGGCTCGGGCGGCTTCGAGCGCTGTGGCGCAAGCTGGATCGGCCGTCGAGGTATTCGCGCAGGCGGACTGCTGCTGGCAGGCTTTGATGGCTCCCTGCGCTACAACCCCGGCCCGTACCAGTCGACACAGGCCGAGATGCACGCGGCCGTGCGCAGCCTGGCGCCGTGGCTACTCATGAACCGCGTCCGTTATGGACGCTTCCTGGACGTGCTGATCACCCATGCGCCCCCGCGCGGCATCCACGATGAGCCCGACCGCTGCCATACCGGCTTCGACGCGTTCAACTGGTTTGTGCGCACGTTCCAGCCGCGCTACCACCTGCACGGCCACATCCATCTCTACGACCGCCGCACACCGACGGTCACCCGTGTCGGCACAACCGAGATCATCAACGTCTATCCGTTTCGCGAACTGACGTTGACGATCCCCGTGGCGGGCTGACTCTCGACGAACCTGTCCAGGGCTTCGGGCCAGTCGAGGTCCGACGCCTCGGCCGCGCGCCACAACGCCAGGCGCGCGATCAGGTCGGCGGATCTGTCGCCAGGAAAGGCGCTGGTGAGCTGTCGCGCGCGAATGGTCTGCCACAGCGGACGGAAGACATCGGCAAACCAGCGCCGCGCCGCGCGCTGCAGGTCGTCGAGCCCCTGTTCGTCGCGGTAGCGCTCGATGGCACTCAGGAGAACGCCATAGCTTTCGGGTCGCGCCGCGCCGACCTCAGTGAGACCCGTCGCTCGCTCGAACGCGCGCCGTGCCGCGAAGCGCTCGGGCGCCAGCTCGTCGGCGACGGGCACGAACTCGATCACGTTGGCGTCGATCTCCATCTGGCCCTGTTCGAGAGCGACGGCGACACGGTGGTGTCCGTCGAGCACGTAGTGGCCAAAGCCCAGCTTGTACACCTCGATCGCGGGAATCGACGCGCCTGCTTCGATCGCAAGGCGCACGCGCCGAAATCGGTCTTCGTCGTGCGTGCGTCGGCGGCGCAGCGGCGGCCGAAAGTCCGCGCCGAGCTCATGGCAGCGATCCACGCTGCCGACGATGCGGGCCACCTCGATGGTGCGCACCCCCAGATTGCGCTGAACGAGCACGCCTGCGCGCTCGGCGTCGTCCTGGAAACACCGCAGCTGGCGGCGGTCGAGCGTCTCACCGCGCGGATGCACCAGCAGCAATGGGCAGGGCGCGGTGCGGGCGACCTGGTCGGCCACGCTGCCGAGGACGGCGCTGGGCAGCATCGGACGGGTGTTCGTGCCCAGGATGATCAAGTAGACGTCGCGGATCAGCGCTTCCTGGACGATGTTGCTGGCGGGCGAGCCGGTCCTGATCACAGACTCGGTGTGAATTCCAGCACCACGCAACCGCGCGGCGAAGGTGTCCAGATACGTGCGCGCCACGGCCTCAGTGGGCCGCACGTTGGCTGGATCGACGGCGCCACGACGCAGGACGTGCAGCAGGAGTACGTCCGCACCCAGCGCGCGGGCATACTCCTCAGCTACCGGGATTTTGACTTCGCCAGCCGGGGTCAAGCCTCGGGCGACGGGATGCTACCGCTCGACACGCCTTCATATGCTGCGCGCCAGGTAGCGCCCTAGTCGAAGACGATGCGGGTCAGCCCTCCGTGGCCATGGACGGCCTCGACCGCCTCGATAGATTCGTAGAAGTTCAAGCTGGGTGTGCCCGTCGGCCATACAAGGACGACCCACCCGTTGGAGAAGACGGCGCCTTCGGCGACCCAGCCGACGCCGCTAACTCCAGACTCGTCGGCCAGACGTAGCAGATGGAACGTTGTGATGTGGCTATGCTCTGGCGGCTTCGCCGTCAATACCGCGTGCACCTCATGACCTCAGGCCCGACTACCAGCAAGATTCGCTCCGGCAAGCGGCAGCGAAGCTCAACTGCTAAGACTCGCCGCCACCTCTGGGTATCGCTGGACGAGCGGCTCGGGCAGCGGCCGCTGTATGGGACGCCCGAGCAAACGCTGCAGCTCGACGGCGTTGACGACGGCCTTCGCG
>VBGG01000019.1:14868-18769 GCA_005883405.1 Chloroflexota bacterium
GGCGAGAGGGAAGCCGGCGCCGCGCATGCGCCGGATCAGGTCTTCCAGGTATTCGAGGGTCCCCGCGTCCGGCCGAAAGCTCGTCGGAAATTGAGCCAGCAGCGGGCCGAGCCTGCCTGCTTCGGCGAGCGGTCCGACTCCCTCGACAAACACTTCGAAGTCCTCGTCCTGCACGCGCCAACTTTGCCCGGTCGCCGCTTCGAACATCTTGGGATGCGTGAACTTCTGCCACAACTTGGCGGTGAAGCGGAAGTCCTCGGGCACCTTGCCCGCCCAGGCCCGTGCGGCGTACTGATTCGGCGGCCGGTAGAACGAGCTGTTGATCTCGACCGTATTGAAGTACTGGGCGTAGAAGCTGAGCTTGTCCTTGTCGGCGAGCTTGGGCGGGTAGAACGTGCCGTCCCAGGTGCCCTCGCCCTTGGGATAGCTCCAGCCTGACGTGCCGATGTAGAGGCCGGGCATGCGTCATCTTAATTTGTTCGCGCGTTCGCGCGTTCTCGCGTTCGCGCGTTCCTTGGTTTCGCGGGTGCTCGCGGTAAACACTGACTGGCTCTTCGCGCCTCTCGAGACCGGATGGCCCAACACATGAACGCGTGAACGCGCGAACGCGCGAACGTCGTGAGACACTTGAAGGCGATGCCATCGTTATGGGGCAGAGTGCTGACGGGCGGGCATGAGCTGCCGCCGTCGCGGGTCGAAGTAGCCGACGGGCGCATCGTGGGCCTGCACCCCGCGCCGCGGCCTGAGGCTGGCGATCTGGTCGTCGAGGACGGCTGGATCGCGCCCGGCCTGATCGATCTGCAGGTGAACGGCGCGGGCGGCGCCGACCTGACCTCAGCAGCCGACCCGCCCACCGCCTTGACACGCGTCGCCGAAACGCTTGCGCAGCACGGCGTCACGGCGTTCTGTCCGACCGTCATCAGCTCGCCCCCCGACGTCATCCTCGACCGCCTCGCGGCCTTTGCTCCGCGGACGGTTCGTGGTGGTGCTGAATCGCTCGGTGTCCACGTCGAGGGCCCGTTCATCGACCCGGACCACCGAGGTATTCACGATGCCTCGGTGCTGAGACCCGCCTCACGCGAAGAGATCGCTCGCTGGTTGGACCGCGGCGCGCCGATCATCGTCACGCTTGCCCCCGAACGGCCTGGCGGGCTGAACGCCATCCACCAGTTGATGGCCGCGGGCGTCACGGTCAGCCTGGGGCATTCGGGCGCCGACGTGGCGGCGACGAGGAATGCGCTGGAGGCCGGTGCTCGCATGGGGACGCACCTCTTCAACGCCATGCCGCCGTTGCACCATCGCCAGCCAGGGCTGGTCGGTGCGCTGCTCGCCAGCCATGCCGTAGTCGGTTTGATCGCCGACGGCGTGCACCTCGATCCGCTGGTGGTAGACCTGGTCGTCCGCCGCTGCGGCGCGGACAGGGTCGTGCTGGTGAGCGACGCGGTCGCGGCGGCGGGCTCGGCGCCGGGCGAGAGCGCACTGGGCGACCAGACCGTGATCTCGGACGGCCGCAGCGTGCGGCGCGCCGATGGCACGCTGGCAGGCGGCGCCATGCTGCTCGACGGCTGCCTACGCAACGTGCGCGCCTGGCTGCCCGACCTGGCGCCAGCCACGCTGGTGAAGATGGCGACGCACACGCCTGCCGGGCTGCTTGGCCTGGCCCGCAAAGGTCGCGTGGCGGTCGGCTGCGACGCCGACCTGATCGTTCTCGATGACGAGCTGAATATTTTGCGCACGCTGGTGAGGGGTGAGCATGAGCCAGACTGAGCTCGAAAGACTCCGGGCCGAGATCGAAGAGCAGCCAGATGTGGTCGAGCGGCTGCTCGACCGGCAGCTCGGGGCAGTGCGAGATGTCGCGAGGAGTATTCGCCAGCGCGAGCCCTCGGCCGTTGTGTTCGTGGCCCGCGGCAGCTCCGACAATGCGGCGGTCTACGGTCGCTATCTGCTGGAGGTCTGCAATCGCCGCCTGACGTCGCTGGCGGCGCCCTCCGGGCTCACGCTGTACGGCCGGGGTCCGCGTCTGGATCGAACCGTGGTGATCGGCGTTTCGCAGTCGGGCCAGGGCGAGGACGTCATCGCTTACGTGCGCGAAGCGCGCAGCCAGGGAGCCGCGACCGTGGCGATCGTCAACGACGAGCGCTCGCCGCTGGCCGAGAGCGCCGAATCGGTGCTAGCGTGCCTGGCCGGACCCGAGCAGAGCATCCCGGCGACCAAGACGGTCGTGGCGCAGATGACGCTCCTGGCGATGCTTTCGAGCGTGCTGGACGAACCAGCCTCCGATGCTGGCGCACTGGGCGGCCTCGCGGTGGCGCTCCGCGCCGCCGTGGCCCAACGCGAGGCGGCCGCTCGCCTGGCGCGCGCGCTGGCGCCGCGGACCGTGGGCTCGGTGATCGGCCGCGGCTTTGCGTTTCCGCCAGCGCTGGAGATCGCGCTCAAATTCAAGGAGACCTCGTACACCCGCGCCGAGCCGTTTTCGGCAGCCGATTTCCTGCACGGTCCGTTGGCGCTCGTGGAGCCCAACTACAGCGCGTTGCTCATTGACGTGGGTGGCCGCTCGAGTGAATCGGCGCTGGAGCTTCTGCAGGCGATTCGCCAGCGCGGCGGCCAGGCGGCCATGCTGCGCGCCGGCGAAATCGAGCCGATCGCCGACGATGTGCCGAACATCTCGCTGCACGCGCCCATTGGCGAGCCATTTGCACCGATCGTGGCGCTGGTGCTCGGCCAGTTGGTCGCCGTCGAGCTGGCGTTGGCCCTCGGACTCGATCCCGCTCGGCCGCGCGGCCTGCGCAAGGTCACCAGCACCCGATGAGCCAGCTCGATCGACTGACCACCGAGCTGGCCAACCCGCGCACCGTCGACCTCGATCGGCTGGACACGCTGCACGTCCTTGAGCGTCTGAATGCCGAGGACCTCCTGGTAGCGCCTGCGGTGCGCACCGCGCTGCCGCGGCTGGCGAGTGCGGTCGAACTGGCGCTGGACCGCTGGCAGCGTGGAGGGCGGATCGCGCTGTTCGGCGCTGGCACGTCGGGTCGGCTGGCGCTGCTCGATGCCGCCGAGCTTGGGCCAACATTCGGCGTCCCGCCTGAGCGCTATGTCGCGCGTCTGGCCGGTGGCGCGAATGCGTTCCTGCAGGCCGTGGAAGGGGCTGAAGACGACCGCCAGGCCGGCGCCGTGGCCGCGAGCGATCTCGGCCCACCGGATGTCGCGTTCGGCATCGCCGCGAGCGGACGCACGCCCTGGGTGCTCGGCGCGTTGGCAGCCGCACGCGAGCGCGGGGCGGCGACCATCGGGCTGGCCTGCGTGCCGCGGCCCGCGCTGGCGGATCACGCGGATGTGTGCATCGTGGTCGAAACGGGTCCGGAGCCGATCGCCGGTTCGACGCGCATGAAGGCCGGCACAGCCCAGAAGCTCGTCCTCAACGCCTTCAGCTCGACGCTGATGATTCGCCTCGGCAAGGTGTACGGCAATCTGATGGTGGACGTGCAGGCCACCAACGACAAGTTGCGCCAACGTGCAACGCGCCTGGTCAGCGACGCCGCGGGCGTTGATGCCGGGACCGCGGCGCAGGCGCTGCTCGACGCAAACGGCGCCGTCAAGGTGGCCATCGCCATGCTGCGGCTGAACACCACCGCAGATGAGGCCGAACAGCGTCTGCAACAAGCCGACGGCCGCTTGCGAGTCGTCCTCGGCGAAGCCTGATGTCGCTCTGCGGACCTCCGCTGCTCGTTTGCGGGCGGGGTTCAAAGGGGAGTTTCCCCCTTTGCATCCTCCGCATGGTGAACGAGAGAACCCCTGTGCAGCCTCCGCATGGTGAAGGCAGACTTGCGCCTGAAGATGCGACTGGTCTTCTCTGCGCACCTCCGCTGCTCGTTTGCGGGCGGGGTTCAAAGGGGAGTTTCCC
>VBGG01000001.1:0-14398 GCA_005883405.1 Chloroflexota bacterium
TTGTGCCAGGTCTCAGCGAGGAGCAGGTGCGCGCGCTGGCCGATCGGTCACTGGCCCGCCGCGCACAGCTGCCGACACTGGAGGAAGCCGTTCGGAGTGGCGCCTGGATTGTGGGACCGCCGGAGCGCATCGTCGAGCGGCTTCAGGAGCTGGAGGCGCGCTACCCCGGCCTGGAGGACGTCCACGTCGGGCAGGTTGTCGGAACCGACCAGCAGGTGATTCTCGAGCAGCTGGAGTGGTTCGCGCGCGATGTGATGCCGGTCTTCAAGCGCAGGAGCGCTGGCGCCGAAGTCCTCCCGGCAGGTGTCGCGAGCACACGGAGTCGCTAGACCAAACCACGGTTTTCCATGGTGCGGTCCGGAGACATCGCCTGTTAACGTGAAATCCACGGATTTTTAATAAACGTTAAAAAAGTCCAGGAGGAAACGTTAACAAGTCGTTCTCAGATCAAGGCTCCGGGGGCAACCCATGTTGCCTGGCGAACCCGGAGCCAAGGCTGTGAACCGGAGGCCAAGTTACAGGCCGCGGACCTGATGCGGATCTCCACGCGTTACGAGAGCTCGCAGTACAGGACGCATCCACACCTCGACCCTGACCCGTCAGGTCCCTGCCCAGGAACGCGGCCGAAACGTGCAGAATGCCTCGAAATCTCGGTGGCCGCGTACCTGGGCGAACTTCTAGGCGGAGGGAGGTGGACGCGCAGATCCGCGAGGCGGGAACCAACAGATCGGAGTAACAAGCAGTAGGTTTCCGCATCCTCCGAGGCCGGGCACAGGAAGAAGGAAACTACTACTGCTTCGCGCGTAGGCATTACTTGATGTAGGAGATTCTCAATGTCGACTGACGACTCGATTAGCCGGCAAGTCATGAAGTTCTGGGTGCGCGCCGGCGGCATCGACGCCCTCAGCGACAGCATCCAGCGCCACCTGCCCGTCTACCGCTTCGAGGGTGGCCCTGCCATCAGTCGCATCTGCTCAACGTACCTCGACACGACCGCCTTCTCTCTCTACCGCGACCGCGTCCTCGAGCCCGAAAGCGACCACGTGCTGGTGCGCCTCCGCTGGTACGGCCGACTCGGTGTCGGCCCCGTCTTTTTCGAGATGAAGAAGAACGGCCTGCCCGGCCAGCCCGGCCTCAAGCGCCGCTTGCCCGTACGCCGCGACGCCGTCCTCGCCTTCATGCACGGCGCCGCTGACCCGGGCGTGCTCGCCGCCGCGCACTCCAGCGACGCGCGCCGCGCCCGCCTGCACGCCCTGCTCGCCGAGCTGCGCGCCTTCGTCGCGAGCCACGACCTGCGTCCAACCGTGCACGTGCAGTACTTCCGCCGGGCCTACCAGCGCTCGGCCGAAGACACCCGGGTGCGACTCACGCTGGATACCCGCATGTCGATGCGCACCGCGCGTGGCCGCGACCCGCTCGCCAGGTTCCGTGGCCCCGTACACCATTTCCCGTGGGCCGTCCTCGAGGTCAAGCTCCAGGCGGAGCGGCCAGCCTGGCTCGTCGACCTGCTGCGCGACCCGCACGTCGAGCCGGCGCCCAAGTTCTCCAAGTACGCCCACGGCGTTGCCATGCTGTACCGAGTCGAGGACCTGGCGCTTCCGGCCCCAGTCTGGACACGCGTCCACAAGCTCGCGGGCACGCGCCGCATCGCGGCGCCCAGGTCCTGGGCGGCGCCCTTGCTGCCGTACGCCTACGGCGAAGCCGCCCAGCTTGACCAGGCCTAGAGGGCCCGTCGACCTACCCGGACATCCGATGCAGGCCGATCGTCGTACCGCTGTCGCGGTGGCACTGCGCTGGGGCGGGCGCTGGCTGGCCGGCGCGGCCGAGCTGCGCGCGCATCCGACTCAGGCTGCAGTCACCACCGAGGCGTTCCTGACCCGCTTCGGCCTGGCGGTCGTCTCGCTCGCGCTGCCGCTCTTCGCCCTCTCGCTCGGCATGGCGGCCCACGAGGTGGGGCTCATGTACGCGCTGCGCACGGCCACCACCGTCATGATCAAGCCGGTCATGGCGTGGGCCGCCGACCGCTTCGGCCGCAGGCAGACGCTCCTACTTGCCGTGGTCGTCCGCTGCCTGGTGGGCTTCCTGTTCATCTTTGCCAGTGCGCCCTGGCATCTGTTCGCCATTCGCATCCTGGCCGGGGTGACCTCGGCTGCCCGCGACCCCTCGGCGACGGCGCTGCTTGCCACACACAGCACCAAAGGCAAGCGTGGCACCGCCTTCGCCTGGTACCACACGGCTCGCGATCTCGGCCGCGCCGTCGGCTTCGCGGCGGCCGGCTTCGTCATCCAGTTCTCCGGCAATTATCGTCTGGTGTTCCTGGCGGCCTTCCTCAGCTCGTGCGCGTCTTTGGTGACCGTCGCACGTTACGTCCGCGAGAACCGCGACATCGCCGAGCGGTTGCCCGTCGCCGCCACCGAGGAGCTCCGCGCCGAGGCGGCCTCCCAAGTGGCGATCTTCAAGCTTGCGCCGGGCCGTGCGCTAGCCGCGCTCCGCGGTGCCTGGCGCCGATACCGACGACTGCTTGACTACGCCGGCTTCTGCGCAATGGTCGCCAGCAGCACGGAGATGATGTCCACCTACTTCCCGATCATCGCCATCCAGTACGCCCACCTGGCGGAGGCCCAGGTCGGTCTGATGGTCAGTGCCACGAGTCTACTCGGCATGTTTGGAGGACCCTTTTTCGGTTGGCTGTCGGACCACGTCAGTCGCAAGGTGGCGCTGGGTACGCGGAGCGTCGCCAACACCCTGTCGTCGCTGCTGTACATCGTCGCGCCAGGCTTCGGCGGCTTCATGGTCGCTCGGCTGGTCGACGAGACCGGTAAGGCCGCCTACCGCCCGGCCTGGGGGGCGATGATGGCCGAGGTCGGCGACGGTGACCCGCAGCATCGCTCGCGGACGATGACCTTCGTCGACACCGCCGGAACGGTCGGCGAGACACTGGGGCCGATCGCGGCAGGTCTGCTGATGTCGGGCTTCGGCGTGCCGGTCATGCTCGGCGCGCGCGCCGCGCTGGCCATCAGGAGACGTATTCACCATGCTCGCCATTTCAAGGATTCGACTCGTCCCGCAGAACGACCGCTTCTTCGACCTCTTCAACCTGGGTGCTCGCAACACCCTCGAGGGTGCAAAGGTGCTGGCCGACCTGCTCGACTCCTTCGAAGACATCGAGCGCAAGGCCCGCCGCCTCAAGGACATCGAGCACAGCGGCGACGAAATCACGCACGCAGTGCTCGGCGCTCTCAACCGCACCTTCATCACACCCCTCGATCGGGAGGACATCACCCACCTCTCCGCGGTTATGGACGACGTCATCGACTGGATCGAGCACGTTGCCCACCGCGTCTGGCTGTACCGCCTGACCGAAGTGACCCCACTCGCTCGGCGGTTCGGACAAGTCATCCTCGAGCAGGCGGACCAGATCGCCCGCGCCATACCGTTGCTCGAGGACAAGCGCAACGCCGATGACCTCCAGCACGCCGCCCGTGAGATCCATCGCCTCGAGAACGAGGCCGACGACCTGCTGGCCGAGGCGGTGGCCACCCTTTACGACGGGGCCACGGCCGTGCCCCAACTCGTCCAGGCCATCCGCTGGGGAGACCTCTACCAGTTGATGGAGGAGACGACGGACAAGGCCGAAAACGTCGCGATCGCGCTCAGCAACATCGCCCTCAAGAACGCCTGAGGTCCTGAAGTCTGCATGCTGCCTGCCCTTGACGCAAGCCTGCTTCTGCTGTTCCTGATCATCGCCCTCGGACTGGCCTTCGACTTCATCAACGGCTTCCACGACACCGCCAACGCCGTCGCTACATCGATTGCCACCCGCGTGCTCTCACCCGGGCGGGCGGTGCTGATGGCCGGCGTGCTCAATTTTGTCGGCGCCCTGTCGGGCACCGCCGTCGCCACCACCATTGGCAAGGGCATCGTGCCACCCGATGTCGCCACCCAGACACTCGTCATCTCAGCGCTGGTCGCCGCGATCACCTGGAATCTGGTGACGTGGTATTTCGGGCTGCCCTCCAGCTCGAGCCACGCCCTCGTCTTCAGCATCGTCGGGGCCGGAGTCGCGGCTGGCGGCTGGAGCGCGATCCAGTTTGGCGGCCTCGAGAAAACCTTCCAGGGTCTTGTCTTTTCGCCCCTGCTCGGCTTTGGCGCCGCGTTCCTGGTAATGTTCCTGCTGCTCAATGCCTTTGCAAAGGCCTTCCCGGCCACTGTGACGCGCGTCTTTGGCCGCGCGCAGCTTGTGAGCGCGGCCTGGATGGCGTTCTCGCATGGCGGCAACGACGCCCAGAAGACGATGGGCGTGATCACGATGGCGCTGGCCAGCTACTACGGCTGGGATGGCACCAGGTGGGAGGTCCCGCTGTGGGTGATGCTGGCCGCCGCGATGGCCATGGGTCTGGGCACGGCGGTTGGTGGCTGGCGAATCATCAAGACCATGGGGCTGCGCGTGGTCGAGCTACGCCCGATCCACGGCTTCGCCGCCGAAACCGCGGCGGCGACGGTCATCGAGGTGGCAAGCCGGATGGGTATCCCGGTCTCGACGACCCACACGATCGGCTCCGCCATCATGGGCGTGGGTTCGACGCGCCGACGGTCGTCGGTGCGCTGGGGAGTGGGTGGCCAGATTGTGACCGGCTGGTTGTTCACGATCCCAGCCTGCTTCACGCTGGCATGGACCGCCCGCAGCATGCTGGGCCTGGTGGGGGCGTAGCCCGGACCGACCAACCCGCGCGCACGCTTCTGGAGCTCGCCGCCTGACCTGACCGGGTGGCCTACGCGAGCGTACGCGGATGAAGTACCTCGCAAGGAACACTCCAATGGCCACCCAGATCGATACCTTCGACAGTGTCGTTGCCGCGGGCGACATTCGCGGCGCACTTGGCACCGTGCGCCAGCACGACCTCGCGCCACGCCGGACGTGGCGTGCGCGGCTGCTCACGCTGTTGGCCGTCATGGGGCCAGGCATGATCGTCATGGTCGGCGACAACGACGCCGGCGGCGTTGCGACCTACGCCCAGGCTGGCCAGAACTACGGCACCAGCTTGCTGTGGACGCTGCTGCTGCTGGTCCCCGTGCTCATTGTCAATCAGGAGATGTGCGTCCGCCTGGGTGCGGTCACCGGGGTAGGCCATGCGCGGCTAATCCTGGAGCGGTTCGGCAAGTTCTGGGGAGCCTTTTCCGTTGGCGACCTGTTCATCCTGAATTTCCTCACGCTGGTCACCGAGTTCGTCGGCATCAGCCTGGCGATGGGCTACTTCGGCATCAGCCCGCTCATCTCGGTGCCGGTTTCGGCGGTGGCGCTGATCGCTGTCACCATCACGGGCAGCTTCCGCCGCTGGGAGCGGTTCATGTACGGTTTCATCGTCGTCAACCTGGTGGCCGTACCGCTGGCGCTGATCGTTCATCCGGACCTCGGCAGGGTGGTGCACGACACGGTCGTGCCTGGGGTCCAGGGCGGACTGGATGGCACCTCGCTACTGCTGATCATCAGCGTCGTTGGCACCACGGTGGCACCCTGGCAGCTCTTCTTCCAGCAGTCGAACGTGGTCGACAAGCGCATTACGCCGCGCTGGGTCAACTACGAGCGCTGGGACACGGTGCTCGGCTCGGTCGTGACCGAAATCGGAGCGGCGGCCCTGCTCATCGCTGCAGCGTTTGCCTTTGCAAACACGGATCTGGCCGGCCGGTTCACTGATGCGGGCGCGGTGGCCGCCGGTCTTGCCCAGACTGTGGGACCAGTGGCCGGCGCGTTGTTTGCCATCTTCCTGTTGGATGCGGCGATCATCGGCGCCGCGGCCGTCACCCTGGCGACCACCTACGCGTTCGGCGACGTCTTCGGCATCCGCCACTCGCTCCACCGCGGGATTGGCGAGGCCAAGGGCTTCTACGGTAGCTATTCGCTGCTCGTCGCACTGGCGGCGGGCATCGTCCTCATTCCCAACGCGCCGCTCGGGTTGATGACGATGGCGGTCCAGGCGCTGGCGGGTGTGCTGCTCCCAAGCGCGACTGTCTTCTTGCTGCTGCTGTGCAACGACCGTGACGTCCTGGGACCATGGACGAACCCGCGCTGGCTGAACATCGTGGCCAGCGTCATCGTCGGCGTGCTACTCCTGCTGTCGTTGGTCCTGGTGGTCACCACCCTGTTTCCAGACGCCGACGCGACCCTGCTCACGACCGGTCTTGGCGGGTTGGTTGCGGTCGGGCTCGGCGGGATCGGAGTTCTGGAGATGCGCACGGCGCGGCGGAGCCCGCACCCGCCTGATATGCTCGCGCTCGGCCGCGATACCTGGCGCATGCCGCCGCTGGCGCTGCTCAATCGGCCGGTGTGGTCGCCAACCCGTAAGGTGGGCATGCTGGCGCTGCGTGGATATCTGCTCATGGCAGCCGTGCTACTGGTCGTCAGGGTCTTCCAACTGGCGCTCGGCCAGTAGAAGGCGAGGATGTGGCGACCGATGCGTCGCCGGGCCGGAGCGGTCTAGCCTGGACGTGTGGCAGAACTACTGACCGAATCTACAGAAAAGCGGTCCGACGCATGGTTCCACGACCCGGACATGTACGGGTTCGTGCGCCGCGCGTTCGCGAAAAGCATGGGTCTGGATGACGCCGATCTTGCGCGGCCCATCATCGGCATCGCCCAGACGCAAAGCGACCTGAACAACTGCAACAACAACTTCCGCGAGCTGGCGGAATACGTGAAGCGCGGCGTGTGGCAGGCGGGGGGTACTCCACTCGAGTTCCCCACCATCTCGCTCGGCGAGCTCTTCATGCGGCCGACGACGATGCTCTACCGCAACTTGATGGCGATGGACACCGAAGAGATGATCCGCGCCCATCCGCTCGACGGTGTGGTGCTGCTTGGCAACTGCGACAAGACCACCCCGGCGCAGATGATGGGCGCCGCGAGCGCCAACGTGCCGGCCATCATGCTGACCGGTGGACCGCACCTGAGCGGACGCTTCAGGGGTGAAAGCCTTGGCGCATGCTCCGACTGCCGACGCTTCTGGGCCGAGTACCGCGCCGGCACGATCGACGAGGACGCGATGCGCGAGCTGGAGGAAGGCATCAATCGCTCAGACGGCCACTGCACGGTGATGGGCACCGCTTCGACGATGGCGGCCATGGCGGAGGCACTCGGTATGTCCCTGCCGGGCTCGGCCGCGATTCCGGCTCCAGACGCGCGCCGGCTGCGGATGGCGGAGGCGGTTGGTCGACAGGTCGTCGAGACCGTCCGGCGAGGCATTCGTCCGAGTGACGTTCTCACCCAGCGGGCATTCGAAAACGCGATCCGGGTGATGATGGCGCTCGGCGGCTCGACCAATGCGGTGATCCATCTGACGGCGATCGCCGGTCGAGCTGGAATCCAGCTGCCGCTCGATCTGTTCGATCGGATCTCGAGTGAGACGCCGTACATCACCAACTTGCGGCCGAGTGGCACGTTCCACATGGAGCAGTTGTATGAGGCTGGCGGAGTGCCGGCGGTGATGAAGGAGCTTGCCCGAGGGGGCCTGCTGCACCTCTCGGAGCCAACCATCACGGGTCAGACGATCGGCGAGCAGTTGGAGCGCGTGCCCTTGTTGGGAGTTGATGCGAGCGGCGGAAGCGGCTGGTGCGGACCCGACCGCGTTGTTTACCCATTAGAGCAACCCCTCGGGCCGCAGGGCGGAATCGCCATCCTGCGTGGGAATCTCGCGCCTGACGGCGCGGTCATCAAGCAGACCGCCGTTTCACCTCACCTGAGGCGGCACCGCGGTCAGGCGGTGGTGTTCTCGTCGACGGATGACCTCGCCGAGCGCATCGACGATCCTTTGTTGGATGTGACGGCTGAAAGCGTCCTGGTACTCCAGAACACCGGGCCCAGGGGCGCGCCCGGCATGCCTGAGGCTGGCGGACTGCCGATTCCGAAGAAGCTGCTCGCGCAGGGCGTGCGCGATATGCTGCGGATCTCGGACGCGCGCATGAGCGGCACCGGCTACGGGGCGGTCGTGCTGCACGTCGCGCCCGAGGCGGCGGTGGGAGGTCCGCTCGGTCTCGTGCGCAGCGGCGACTGGATTGCGCTGGACGTGGCCGCGCGCAGCCTGCGGTTGGAGGTGGCTGATGATGAGCTGGCGCGTCGCCGCGCGGCGTGGCGGCCACCGGCCAGCCTGCGGCAGTCGCGCGGCTACGCACGCATGTACGTCGAGCACGTGCTCCAGGCCGACGGCGGCGCGGACTTCGACTTTCTACTTGCGTCTCCCTCTCCCTCTGGGAGAGGGCTGGGGTGAGGGGTGCGTGTCTTCACGAACGTTTGATGTCGTACGCACCCCTCTCCCGCGCTCCGCGCGGCCTCTCCCACAGGGAGAGGCTGATTAGCGCGCGGCGAGCGAGCGTTTCGGCCAGGCCGATGGCGGTCAGGCCGACCAGCAGGTGCACTACCTGGATCAGCCAGTGCGCGGGTCCGAGCAGCAGGCTGTCCTGGCTGTAGCCGAGGATCGGTACGACGAATCCCCAGACGATGGCCAGCGCCACCAGTCGCGGCTGCTCGCCGGATCTCGCCGCCAGTCCACTCATCGTCCAGAGCGTCAGGACGAGGGTCAGACCCAGCAGCATGTGGACGGGAATCAGCGCCAGGGCGTTGCCGGTCCAGAAGAGCAGGCCCAGGATGATCATGATCGAGCCAAGAATGCGGACCAGCGTCTGCGCGACGATGAGCGCGATGCGCATTGCGATTCTCTCCTTCGGTGCGAGGTCTACCTTCAGGATGGAACCTGCCTGTCACCTCCAGATGACGGAGATGTCACCGAAGCGTGAACACTCGCCGCCCTCGCGGCCCGCGTTGCGTAGGCGGAGGCGTGGACGCGGGAGGACGTCCTTCCAACTGGTATGGATTCCTCGGCGCCAGCAAGGCCAGCCGCGCGAAGGCGGGCGCTACCGCGGGCGAAAGCTCCTCAAGGATGTCGATGTCGGCCCTGGCAGGGCCAGCGACGCGAAGCGCGGCGTCAGGCGGGTGACACCGCGGCTTCGGGGCGACCTTCGGGCGTGGCGGTGGTGGTGTCGGTCGGGTGCAGGAGGGGCAACGTAAACCAGAACCGACTTCCTTCGCCGGGCTTGCTTTCGGCGGCGACCTCGCCGCCCATCGCGGTCACCAGCTCGCGCACGATGGCCAGGCCCAGGCCCGCCCCGCCGCTGGCTCGGTCTCGGGACGGCTCGGCGCGGTAGAAGCGCTCGAAGACGTGCTCGAGCTGCTCCTGCGCGATGCCTTCACCGGTGTCCTCGACGCTGACCAGAGCCATTCACTCGGCATGCCGCCCAGCGCGCACGGCTACCAGCCCACCCTCGGGTGTATGGCGGACGGCATTGCGGACCAGATTGGCGAGCACCTGTGCAACGCGCTGTCGGTCGGCCAGCACTACCGGCAGATCCGGATCGACCTCAGCCACCAGGCTCACGCGGCGCTCGGCACGCGCTGCCGGTTGGATACTGCTCACCACCTCGTGGACCACGTCGCCGAGCGCAAGCGGCCTGAGCGCCAACGGCAGCGCGCCATTGTCTGAGGTCGACAGCAGGAACAGGTCGTCGATCAGGTGGCTGAGCTGCTCGCTCTGACGGTGGATCACGTTCAGATACGCCCGCTGCGACTCGTTCGCCCCATCGGTGCGCATGAGCAGTGATTCGGTGTGGCCGCGAATCGAGGCCAGTGGCGTGCGGAGCTCGTGAGAGACATTGGCCACCAGCTCGCGCTTGGCCTGGAGCGCCGCCTCGACCGTCTGCTTCTCGGCGGCGAGCTCGGCCAGGGTGTCGGACAGGCGGTCGGCCATGAAGTTGAAGCGTTGGGCAAGTTGACCAAGCTCGTCAGCCCCCGCGTCCACCCGCTGGCTCAGGTCGCCCGCCGCGAGCGCTTCGGCGGCTCGGCCCAGCCGCTCCAGGCGGCGAACCAGCCGGCGCGCCAACAGGTAACTCACCAGACTGGAGGAAGCCAGGGCGAAGATCGAGGCTCCGGCAAGAACCGCCAGGCTCGCTGCCCCGAAGAAGAGCAGCGCGTGCCAGAGGTCCCACCACTGGTTGGGGGCAGACAGTGCGCTCATGGCGACGAGCGCGGCGGCGACCGGGCGGCCGGCCTGATCCACCATCGGATACGCGCCCAGCGCCACCGGGCCGCTCTGGGTCCGCCGGGCGACGAGACGAGCCGGGTCGTTCGCGCCTTCCAACGCCGCGCCCACAAGCGACGTCCACTCCGCTTTCTCGGCCGGCGCGTACGCCGCGCCGGATGGGTCGGAGCTGCCGAGCACCTGGCCATCTGCGCCGACGATGACGATGTAGGCGATATTGTTCAGCGCTGAGCCGATCGGCGCGTGGAGCCGGGCGGCGTCTGGGGCAGCCGCGGGGGGGCCACTGAGCAGGCGCACGTCGCCGCTGGCCATCAGACCGAGGAGGGTGCTCAGCTCCGTGTCATTGTTGGCTGGTTGGGCAACGTCCTTCAGCACCAGGCCTTCGAGGGAGCTGGCGACCACCCGGGCGTTCTCGACGGGCTCGAACGCCGGGTTGCTGGTCTGGCTCCACCAGGTGGAGGAGATGAGCAGCACCGCCGCGATCATCGACACCAGGGTGACCGAGATGGCCACCAGGTGCGACAGCGTGAGCTGCCAGCGCAGCCGGCTCAGCGCACTTCGCACGGTGTTATGCCTCAGGGCCGACGGGGCGGCGTGGTCGAGCGAAGCGGTAGCCCACACCCCAGACGGTCTCGATGCGGTCGCCGACAGGGCCGAGCTTCTTGCGCAGGCGCAGGACGTGGGTATCGACGGTGCGGGTGTCCAGGCCGCCGTAGTCGTAGCCCCAGACTTTCTCGAGCAGGTAATCCCGCGCGAATGCCCGGCCCGGGTTGCGCACCAGCAGGGCCAGCAGGTCAAACTCCTTCGGCGTCAGCTCGACGGTCCGGCCGTCGACGCTGGCGGTGTGCTCGCCTACGTCGACGCGCAGGGGCCCGTCCTGGAGCAACGCCTGGTTGGCTTCAGACGAGCCAGCCTGGCCCTGGAGCTCGATGCGGCGGAAGATCGCGCGGACGCGCGCCAGCAGCTCGCGGATGCTGAACGGTTTGGTCAGATAGTCGTCGGCGCCGACCTCCAGGCCGAGGACGCGATCGACCTCGTCGGCGCGGGCGGTGAGCATCAGGATGGGTACGATGCTCTCGCGCCGCAAGCGGCGGCAGACCTCCATCCCATCCAGACGCGGCAGCATCCAGTCGAGGATGACCAGGTCGGGATGGTCGTGCTGGGCCGCGGCCAGGGCGCTGGGGCCGTCGAAGGCCTGTGCCACACTGTGGCCCTCGTCCTCCAGGTGCCGGCGTATCAGCGTATTCAGCTCGCGTTCGTCTTCGACGACCAGGATTGTCGCCAATCTCGTTCTGTGCTCCTCGGGGTTCGTGTTGCTATCGGTGTTCTAACGCTGGGCGGCGATCAGACTGTCGCCATTTTGTGGCCAAATGGCAAACTCCTTAGTCGAGGTGGAAAACCTCGGCGATCGGCTCGCTCCACGGGGTGCCGTCGGCGTTGTAGTCCATGTACGGCTGCATCATCTGCCACCAGCGCCGGATGATGGGGTCGTCGCGCTGAGCGGTCACGCGAGATGGATCGTCGGACTCGTAGTAGGCGAAGAGCGTCAGGCCGTACAGAAAGATGGTGTAGTTGCGGATGCCGTAGTGGTGGAGTGCCGAGACCATCTCGGGCCAGATCTCGTCGTGCTTCTGGCGGTAGATCGCCTCGTTGCCGGGCTTGAGCCGCATGACGAATCCAACGCGTGCCATGGCGGTCAGCGGACGCGGTGCGCAGTCAGCGCGTCGCTGGTTTCGCGCAACGCATCGAGTGAGGAGTCCGGCCGCCTGATCGCCACGCTGACGTAGAGCGAATCCAGCAAGCTGAGCTGGGCGATGCGCGAGGCCATCGCCTCCTCACGATAGCGTGTCTCGGTCGACATGGTCAGCAGCACGATGTCGGCGTGCTCCGTCAGCGGCGATGGGTGCCGCGCCGTGACGGCGATCGTCGTCGCACGGCGCGCGCGCGCCAGCGCCAGGCACTCCACCGGCTCGCGCGAGACGCCGGAATGGCTGATGCCAATGGCCACCGCGCTGGAGGGCAGCACCGCGTGCGACGAACCCACGCCGAAGAAGGCCAGCTCGCTGCCACGTTCGATCGCTTTCACCGCGCGCGTGAGCGCCGGCGGATCCAGCAGCTTCAGCGTGTCCTGCAGCGCGAGCATGTCACTGGCAAACACCTTCTGCGCCACCAGAGCGGGGTCCGACGCGTCTGCCGGCGTGATGTCCTCCTGCAGCACCAGCGTGGGCTGGGCCAGGTCGGCGGCGAGGGCGAGCTTGAGCGCCTGGTAGCCGCGGCAGCCGACCGAGTTGCAGAAGCGCACGACCGTGCCCTCCGACACGTCGGCCAACGCGGCGATCTCGGCGATCACCTGGTGCACCACCTGCCCGGGCTGAGCGAGGACGATGTCTGCCACCTTTCGTTCGGCAGGATTGAGCGATGCGAGCGCCACGCGGATGCGGCTGAGCATGCCGTCGGGCAGGCCAGGCGGCGTATGTCCGTCGTTCACCACGCGCCCCCGCTGCTGGCTCATGCGCATACGATACTCCACTGAGCCGAGCTTCGCGAGCCACCGCCTGACAGGGCAAAACCGGCCAGATTCATGAACGATTGACACCGATTGAGCCGGGCTCTATTCTCGACAGCCTGATGAAAGGCGAGCGCAGCGCCGCCATCAGGCTCGAGGCGATCTCCAAGCGGTTCGGCGCGACCCAGGCGCTCGACGGTGTCTCGTTCGAGCTGCTGCCGGCCGAAGCGCACGCGCTGGTGGGCGAAAACGGCGCGGGCAAGAGCACGCTGGTCAAGATCCTGGCCGGCGTGTATCAGCCCGATAACGGTCGCATCGAGCTGGACGGTAGCGAGGTGCAGATCCACGGCCCGGCGCACTCGCGCGAGCTGGGCATCGCGGTCATCCACCAGGAGCCCAGGCTGTTTCCCGATCTGTCAGTGGCTGAGAACGTCTTTCTCGGGCACCAGCCGAAGACCCGCCTGGGCAGTATCGACTGGGCCAGGATGCGGCGCGACGCCGCACGCCTGTTCGACGAGCTCGAGGTGTCGATTGCGCCGGACTCACCCGTTCGCGGTCTGTCGATGGCCGACCAGCAGCTGGTGGAGATTGCCAAGGCGTTGTCGCTCGACGCGCGCGTCTTGATCATGGACGAACCGACGGCGTCGCTGTCGCTGCACGAGGTCGAACGCCTCTTTTCGATCGTCCGCCCGCTGCGCGATCGAGGGCTGGGCGTACTCTTCGTCAGCCATCGCCTGGAGGAGGTCTTCGACCTGTGCGAGCGGGCTAGCGTGTTGCGCGACGGCAAGCACGTGATAACCGCGCCGATCGGTCAATTGACCACGGCGGACCTGATCCGCTATATGGTCGGCCGCGACGTAAGCCTGTTCCCGCCGGCGACCACGGAGCTCGGCGAGGTCCTGTTAGAAGCTCGGGGCCTGACGCGGAGTGACGCGTTTTCTGACATCAGCTTCAGCGTTCGCGCCGGCGAGATCGTCGGCTTCGCTGGACTGATCGGAGCGGGTCGGACGGAGGTCGCACGTGTGCTCTTCGGCATCGACCGCGCGGACCGTGGTGAGGTGTTGCTGCGCGGCCGACCGGTGGCGTTCGATGCGCCGGCCGCGGCGCTGCGCGCTGGAGTGGCGTACGTGCCGGAGGACCGCCATCAGCAAGGACTGGTGCTCGATTTTCCGATCGCCTCGAATGTGAGCTTGCCCATCCTGTCGCGACTCTTTCCGCGGCTGTTCATGAACCGGCCGGCGGAGCGGAGGCTGGCCGAGCGCTACGCGTCGCAATTTCGCGTGCGGATGACGGACGTGGAGCAGCTGGTCTCCGCGCTATCGGGTGGCAACCAGCAGAAGGTGGTGATCGCCAAATGGCTGGCGACCGAGCCGCGAGTCCTGATTCTGGACGAGCCGACGCGCGGCATCGACATCGGTGCCAAGGTCGAGGTGCACCGCATCATCGCGGAGCTCGCCGCGGCCGGACTGGGCATCATCCTCATCTCCAGTGACCTGCCGGAGGTGCTGGCGATGTCCGATCGCATCCTGGTCATGCACGAAGGCCGGTTGACGGCCGAGCTCAGTCGCGCCGAAGCGACGGAGGAGCGCGTCATGTTCGCGGCGACAGGCCAGGTGACTTCTAGCGCATGAGCCGGTTGGGACGCCAGCGCGAATTGAGCCTGGTCATCGTGATGCTCGCGCTGGGCGGTTTCGTGTTCGCTCAGGCGCCACAGTTCCTGTCGTCGTCGAACCTGTCGCAGGTCGCCATCCTGGCAGCAATCATCGCCATCGCCGCCACCGGCCAGGCGCTGGTCGTGCTGACCCGA
>VBGG01000001.1:14466-28082 GCA_005883405.1 Chloroflexota bacterium
GACCCGAAACGTGGACCTTTCGGTGGACGCGATGATCGGCGTTGTCGCCTTCAGTGTGGCGGACATTCTGCGTCTTCACGCGCTGTCGGTGCCGCTGGCAATGGCGTACGGCGTCGCGCTGGGCCTGGCGCTGGGCATTGTCAACGGAGTGATCGTGAGCGTGTTCCGCGTGCCGGCCATCGTCGCCACGCTGGGCACGATGTCCGTGTATCGCGGGTTCACGTTCCTGCTGGCCGGCGGCCGGCAGGTGAGCCTCTCGGATCTGCCACCCGAATACATCAATCTCGCGCGCGCGTCCGTACTGGGTGTGCCGCTGTACGTTGTGCTGGCGGTGGTCGTCGTCGTGATCGCCAGCTTGCTGTTGCAGCAGACGCGCTTCGGGCGCCAGGTGTACGCGGTCGGCAGCAATCCCGAAGCGGCCGCGATTCTCGGCATCCGCTCCCGCCTGGTCGGCTTCCTGGTGTTCGCGGTGTGCGGCATGCTCGCCGGCGCCGCGGGCGTGCTGTGGGGCGCACGCTTCGGGACGATCAATGCCACCGCCGCCAGCGGTGTCGTGTTGCAGGTGGTCGCGGCGGTGGTGGTGGGAGGCGTGAACATCTTCGGCGGTTCCGGCACGGTGTACGGCGCCGCACTTGGCGCGCTCTTTCTGGGCCTGATCGCCAACGCGCTGACGCTGCTCCACCTGTCGCAGTTCTGGCTGCAAGCCATTTACGGTGGCGTCATTCTGGTGGCGGTCGCCGCGGACGCGGTCATCGTGCGACGGCTGCAGCGCGCAGCGGCGGTTCGCGCCTGATGATGAACGGCACGCGCGCGCTTGCCCGCTGGGAGGTGCTGCTGACGGTGATCCTCCTGGTGCTGGTGTGGCTCGGAGCGCGACTGTCGCCGGTGTTTCTGTCGGCGCAGAACTTCGCGAATCTGACGGTGGCGGAGATGGAGATCGCCATCATCGCCATACCGATGACGCTGATCATCATTGCCGGCGAGATCGACCTGTCGGTCGAATCGATGGCCGGTCTGTCGAGCGCGGTGCTGGGCTTTCTGTGGGCGGCCGGCGTGCCCCTCGCGGTTGGCATCCCGGCGGTACTGGCCGTGGGCGTACTCGGCGGACTGTTGAACGGCATTCTGGTCACGCGGGCGGGTCTGCCGTCGCTGGTCGTCACACTCGGCACGCTGGCACTGTTCCGCGGGCTCGCGTCAGTCGTGCTGGGCCCGCGCGCCATCAGCAATTTCCCGCCCGCGTTTACCGCGTTCGGCTTCGGCAACGTGCCAGGCACGCCGGTCCCCTGGCCGCTGGTGGTCTTCGCGCTGCTGGCGGGCGTGGTGGCGCTGGGGCTGCATCGGACCTGGCTCGGCCGGCAGGTGTTCGCGGTGGGCAAGAACCAGGCCGCGGCGCGCTACTCCGGAGTACCGGTGGTGCGCTTGAAAACCGCGTTGTTCATGCTGTCCGGCGTGCTATCAGCATTGGCCGGTGTGATCCTGACGTCGCGTTTGTCGAGCGCCCGATCCGATGCTGGAACGGGCATGACACTGGCGGTCGTCACCGCCGTGCTGCTGGGCGGCGTCAACATCTTCGGTGGCTCAGGCACGATCCCGGGCGTCGTGCTGGCGGTCTTCACGCTGGCCGTGCTGCAGAATGCGCTGCGGCTCGCCGATGTGTCCACCGAGCTCCAGAGCATCTCGGTTGGCCTGCTGCTCATCGTCTCGGTGGTGGTCCGCAATCTGGCCCGCCAGCTCGCACGAGCCCTTCAACACGCGCGAGCTGAGAGGAATCCGACCCGCGGGGCGCCCGAGCGCGTCCCGCCCTACACACCTGCCTGACAGGGAGAGTGCACACGATGGAACTCGAAGTGACGCGTTCTTTGACGAGCCCCCGGCTGTGGCATCGCGTACTGGCCGCTACGGCCTCGCTCGGACTGGCAGCCGCCGCGCTTGCACCATCGGCGGGCATGGCGCAGGGAGCGCTGAACGTGGCCTTCCTGCCCAAGGCTGTCAACAATCCGTATTTCGATACTGCCGCGCGCGGCGGACAGAAGGCGGCGAGTGAGCTCGGCGGATCGTTCAAGCAGGTGGGCCCCTCCGAAGCCACCGGCGCGGCGCAGGTGCCGTTCATCCAGGATCTGACAACACAGAAGGTGAGCGCCATCGCCGTCTCGGCAGCGGACCCGGATGCCATCGCGCCCTCTCTGCGCGCAGCCCGCTCCGCGGGTATCAAGGTGGTCGGTTACGACTCCAGTCCCGCCGAGGGTGCGTACGATGTATTCGTCAATCAGGCGGACACGCAGGGCATCGGTGAATCGCTGGTGCAGATGGCGTGTGACGAGGCGCCAGGCTGCGCGGGCGAGATTGCGATCCTGTCGGCGACCTCGACCGCCACCAACCAGAACGCCTGGATCGCGGTCATGCAGCAGACGCTCCAGCAGGCGCAATACAGCGGGCTGAACCTGGTCGATACGGTCTATGGCAACGACGACGACCAGACCAGCCAGCAGCAAGCGCAGGGTCTGCTGCAGGCGCACCCGAGCCTGGCGGTCATCGTGGCTCCGACCTCGGTGGGCATCGCCTCAGCGGCGAAAGTGCTCGAGGACACGGGCAACGCGGGCAGCGTCCAACTTACCGGCCTCGGCACCCCGAACTCGCTCAAGGCGTACGTCAAGGACGCGACGATCAAGGAGTTCGCCCTGTGGAACGTGGAAAACCTGGGCTATCTTACGTATTACGTGGCCAATAAGCTCGTCAGCGGCGAGATCACCGGCGCACCTGGCGAATCGTTCGACGTGCCGACGCTGGGCAACTACACCATCGGCGAAAAGAGCACGATCGTGCTCGGTCCGCCGCAGGTGTTCAACGCGGATAACATCGATCAGTTCAATTTCTAACAACGCTCCTGAAATTGGGCGCGCCAGGGTCGGGGTCGCGGCAGGGTTGGGGGAGCCTGCGGCCCCCCGCCGCCAGTCGCTGCTCGCAAGCTCGCTGCGCGCTCCTTCCCGCGGCGACCCCCGCATGATGGGGCTTCGCCGGCCGAGAGCGCGGCGAGGACCCGGAAGCGCTGTGTTACACGAACCTCAAGTAAGTGCTTCAGTCTTCTGCTTGCGTGACACGCAACTCTTAAATGAAGCGGGCGCGCACCTGGCATCGAGCCAGATCAGCTCGAAGAGCACTACCGGGCGCGCACGACGCTCAAGGTGAACGTGTTCCCCGAGGACGTCGCCGAGGCGGTGCTGTACTTTGCGTCGCCACGGTCGGCCAAATCGACGGGCAATATCCTCAACGTGGACGGCGGGGTGGTCGCTGCGTACACGCGCTAGTCAGCGGGCGAGGGCCTGAAGATACGGGTGCCCCGCGGCCGAAGTGCGGGGTTTCACGGATTGGCTGTGGCACGGACCAGGAGTACTTTGGCCGCGTTAATCAAGCGGTGTGGGGCACCTGGAGGGAGACCACTAACCACCATGCAAATTACCAGAACCAGCCCGACCCCCGCCTATGAGCGGGTGCTCATCAGCCGCTCGTCGGCCGGGCTCCCGCGCACGTATCGCCTCGTTCGACGGCCCGGCTCCGCGCCGGCCCTGCTTGTGGCACTGAAACGGGTGCTGCGATGAACCCGGAGCAGACGCGGTCCGCTAGCGGCCCGTCTGAGTTCGACCAGAACTACGCTTGGGGCCGGCCGCCGGCTACCTATCTCGCTGAGCGTCAGATCGTTCGGCTGGTGATCATGCGTTCGCGACTGGACGATCGGCACCTGCTTCGTAACCGGGCGCCCGGCAGCGAATCGGCCGAGCCGGCGCTTTGACCGTGGCGGCTACTTCCCTTGGGTGTGGCCGCCCTGTCGCCACTGACGCGAAGGCGACACTCGAGTTGACCTTCGGCAGCGTGCGTCTGTGGGACGGTCGGCTTTTTGTACTGGACGCGGTATCCCGCGACCGTGATCTCGCCGACGAAGTCGCGGCGCAGGCGCGCTCGCGTGGGCGTCTGGCTCGCGTCACCGAGGTCGGCGCGCGTGGCGTGCGTCTCGGCGACGGCGAACGCGCGCGCAACGTCTGGGTCGTCTGGACCCGGGTCGCCTGAATCCAGGCGACCTGGACCCGACGACTTTCTGACGTCCCGCCTCCCAGGGTGTTCTTGCGTGAATGTCATCCTGAGGAGGAACCCATGGGCTCCGAGGGCAGGCGACGAAGGATCAGCTTCTCGTTGCGAGCGCCGGAGTTGCGGATCCTTCGCAAGCTCAGGATGACACGCGACTCTTACTGGGAGCACTTACCTAGCGCCGGTCAGCGCTTTAGCTAGCGCCCGCGAGCACCAGGCCCGCGCCGTCGAGCTCGGGCGAGTCACGCTGATCACTCAGCGGCCACGAGAGCTGCACCGTCGTCCCGTGGCCGGGCCGCGACTCGATGTACATGGTCCCGCCGAGCAGCTCGGCGCGCTCGCGCATACTGGCCAGACCGAGCCGGCCCTTTTTCTCAGCCTGCTCGGGCACGAATCCGTGGCCGTGGTCCGAAACCGTCAGTCGCAGCTCTTCATCTTCGGTCCACACGCGCGCCGCTACACCGACACCACCGCCGTGGCGGGTGGCGTTCGACAGGGCTTCCTGCAACGTGCGGAACAGCGCGATCTTGATGGCCAGGGGCGCCGGCGTGGAAACATCCAGGTGCCGCTGCACGTGGACGCCGCTGCGACGCTCATGCTCCCTCACCGCGCGCTCCGCCACTTCAGCCACGCGCAGCGGCGCCAGCTCTGGCAGCCGCAGTCCAGCCGAGATGGCGCGCACGTCGGCCAGGCCGTCGCGAACGGCCGCCTCGATCACGCCGAATTCAGCCTCTAACGGGCTGCCGTCTCGCGCATCGAAAGCCTCGCGCAGCGACTCCAGACGCAACAGCGCCAGCGCCAGGGCCTGACATGGGCCATCGTGGAGGTCGGCGCCGATGCGTCGGAGGGCCTGCTCATTGAGCGCTGTCGTACGCCGCGCTGCCTGGCGGACCCGATCATGGAGCCGTCGATTCTTGTCGAGCAGCCGGTTGGCGCGGCCGACCGCCTGCTCGAGCTGACCGACCAGCTCGCGCAGGTTGCGCGTCATGCGCCCGAACGCCAGGCCGAGCACGTCGACGTCGCTCTTCGGCAGCACGTCCTGCGTCAGATCGCCGATGGCGATCGCGTTCGCCACGCGCGCCATCTCTTGCTGGTAGGCGATCATCTCGCGAAAGGCGCTGGCCATGGCGCCGATCTCATCGGCGGATTCGAACGTGATGTTCTGGTTGAGGTCGCCCCTGGTCAGACCCTCGGCAGCAGACGCCATCTGGCGCACCGCGCCGGCGATGCGGCTCGACATGAGCAGGCCCAGCAGCAAACCTAGCCCGGCCGCTGCCATCGAAGCGCCGAGCGCCAGACTGCGCGTGTGCTCATAGGACGAGCTCGCCGCGGCTTCGAGTACGCCACCCACGGCGTGCTTCTTGTTCAGGTAGGCGTCCACCGCATCGTCGAAGCCATTGGCGAGGCGAACGCCCTGTGCACGGTACGACGCGAGCGCCGTCGCCTGGTCACCCGCGTCCATCGTCGGCAGAATCGACTGGTCGCGCCAGTTCGTATATGCCGACCAGGCCTGGATCACGGCGGCCAAGGTGGCGACGTCCTCGCGGTCGCTGTCCGCGACATCCATCTGTTGCGCGAGCTGCGCGAGGTCACCGTCGAGGACGGCGATCCTGAGACGCAGCGACTGGCGTTCGGCCGGATCGTCTGAGAGCAGGTACGCCAGCACGCTGGCGCGCGCATCCCACGACGCGTCGATGTACCGGGCGAGCAGGTTGGTGCCGCCGAAGATGTCGCCGAAGAGCGTCCGCTGACTGGCGTCGAGCCGCTCCATCGTGACCACCGAGTACCAACCGAGGGCACCCGTGATCATCGCGAGAAGGACGAAGCCGGCCAGCAGCTTGAATCGGATGCTCCGTCCCATGCTTGTCTTGCGCATCTGGTAGGGCCAGCCGTGTGACAGCGGGCGGCGGCACTTTACCTGGAGACGGAGTTGGCTCCATCAGTAAATCCCCGTAGACGTATCCGCCTCTCCCTCTGGGAGTGGATTAAACCGCGCGCAGCGCGGGTGATGAGGGGTGCGTATCTTTTGTAAACGTTTGATCTCGTACGCACCCCTCACCCCAGCCCTCTCCCAGAGGGAGAGGGAGCGGGAGAGCGGGCTCAGTCTTTGACGGCTTCGAGCTCGATGCTGATCTTGAGCTGATCGCTGACCAGGACGCCGCCGGCTTCGAGACCGACGTTCCAGTTCAGGCCCCAATCCTTGCGGTTGATCTTCGTCTCGGCGCTGAAGCCGGCGATGGTCTTGCCGTACGGGTTGGTGCCGACGCCGTTCAAGGTGACGTCGAGGGTGACTTCGCGGGTGACGCCGTGCATCGTCAGGTCACCGGTGAGGGTGAACTCGTCGCGCGAGCCCTGGATGCGGCGGCTGGTGAAGGTGATCGTCGGGTACTGCTCGACGTCGAAGAAGTCGGCCGAGCGCAGGTGGCCGTCGCGGTTGACGTCGCCGGTGCTGATGCTGGCGGCGTCGACGACGACCTCGACGGACGACAGGGCGGGATCGTCGGCGATGTCGGTGATGGTGCCGCGCAGCTGGCTGAAGCGGCCCTTGACGGTGGCGACCATCATGTGGCGGACGCTGAACTCGAGCAGGCTGTGGGCGGCGTCGATCTGCCAGGTGGACTGGGTCGTCTGCTGGGCGGTCGGTGAGGTGGCGATACTCATGTCGGCTTTGGGAACCTCGTGGAAGTCTCGGCGGACGAATGTTTTTGTTGAACGTTCAACCGCTGTGTCGACAGTTGTAGCATATGATGATTGAGAATTCAACCTCTTTCGGGTATGCTTCTGGCGTGGCTCCCGCACGCTGGCTCTCCGACGCTGAACAGCGCACCTGGCGCGCCTTCCTCGAGGCTACCCAGCGCCTCGACGAGCAGCTCGATCGCGAGCTGCAGCACCAGGCCGGCATGCCGCTGGCCTACTACACCATCCTGGTCATGCTGTCTGAGGCGCCGGAGCGTACCCTGCGCATGAGCGAGCTGGCCGATCGCACCTGGTCATCGCGCAGCCGCCTGTCGCACGCCATCGATCGCCTGGAGCAGAACGGCTGGGTGTGCCGCGTGAAGTGCCCCAGCGACAAGCGTGGCGCGCTCGCGGTGCTGACCGATGCCGGCTTTGCAGTGTTGGCCGAGGCCGCGCCTGGCCACGTCGAGAGCGTGCGGCGGCACCTGTTCGATCAGCTCAGCAATGAGCAGGTGCGCAAGCTGGGCGAGATCAGCCAGGTCATCGCCGCCCACCTGGCCTCGGCCGCCGCCGAATGTTCCGCGGACGGCACCTAGAGGGGCAGCCGAAAAGGTCTTCTCGCATTGACCGCCCCTCTAGGCCAATCTGTTGATCGAAGTTCGGCCGACTGCGACTTGCGCCGAAAACCGGCTTGTCGGCCGAGCTTCTAGTCGACGCCGCGCGGCGACTCATGCAGATGATGGCGCAGACGGTCACTGTCGGCGTGTAGCTGCCGAGGCGAGGCAGCGCGTGGTCAGGGCTCGAGCGCGTTGGCGCGGGCGACGCCGGCGTACCAGCTGGCGCTCTGTTTGAGGATGCGCGTCTGGGTGAGGTAGTCGACATAGATCAGGCCGAAGCGCTTCGAGTAGCCGTGTGCCCACTCGAAGTTGTCCATCAACGACCAGATGAAGTAGCCGCGCAGATCGACGCCTCCCTGTATCGCGGCATGGGCGGCTCGGAAGTGTGCATCCAGGAACGCGATCCGCTCCGTGTCGTCGACCTCGCCCTCGGGGTCCACGTAGTCATAAAAGGACGCGCCATTTTCGGTGACGTACATCGGGATGGCGGGGTAGTCGCGCGCGATGCGCACCAGCAGCTCGGTCAACCCGTCGGGCTCGATGCCCCAGCCCATGGTGGTGGTCGGAATTCCAGCCGGCACGCGTTCCACGGTATTGATGCCCAGTGGGCCATCGCCCCTGCCGGCGTGGACGGTGTGGCGCATGTAGTAGTTCACGCCCAGGAAATCGATCGGCTGTGCCATAGCCGCCAGATCCCCGTCCTGGACGAAGGCGAAATCAGCGCGCGTGCGGTAGTGCTCCAGCATGTCATCCGGGTAGCGGCCGCGAAAGACGGCATCCAGGAACCAGCGATTCTGATTGCCGTCCCTCAGGCGGGCGGCGGCGACGTCGGCCACCTCGGGTGACGCGGCTCGTGTGGGGGCCAGGTTGAGGGTGACGCCGATCCGCGGCCCGTCCAGGCCGCGTGCACGGAACGCCTGAACCGCGAGACCGTGGGCAAGAAGCAGGTGATGCGCCGCGGCCAACGCCTGACCTGTGTCCTGGATTCCTGGCGCGTGTCCGCCGATGGCATAGCCGACCCACGCTGAGACCCACGGCTCGTTGAGCGTGATCCACAGCGGGACGCTCTCGCCGAACGCATCGAACAGCAATGCCGCGTACTCGGCGAAGCGTTGCGCGGTGTCCCGATTCGGCCAGCCACCCGCATCTTGCAGCGCCTGCGGCAGATCCCAGTGGTACATGGTGAGCGCGGGCGCGATGGAGCGCTCGCGCAGCCCGTCGACGAGGCGGCGGTAGAAGTCAAGCCCGCGCTGATTCGGGGCGCCACGGCCGTCTGGCTGGATGCGCGGCCAGGCAACAGAGAAGCGGTAGCCGTTCACCCCCAGCCCGGCCATCAGCTCGAGGTCCTGTTCGACGCGATGGTAGTGATCGTCGGCGATGTCGCCCGTGTCGCCGTGCAACGTCTTGCCGGGCGTGTGGCTGAAAGTGTCCCAGATGGAGGTGCCGCGCCCATCTTCGGCCACGGCGCCTTCGATCTGGTAGGCAGCCGTGGCCGTGCCCCACATGAAGCCGTCGGGAAAACGCGTCGTCATCGGCGCACCCGCGTCTGCCGAAAGCGCCTGATGAGCGCGTTGGTGGAGCTATCGTGGTGCAACGGACCTTCGTCGGCCCGCTCCAGCTCGCCGACGATGCGGTCGGCCAGCGCCTTGCCCAGCTCGACGCCCCACTGGTCGAAGGAGTTGACGTTCCAGATCGTGCCCTGGGTAAACACGCTGTGCTCGTACAGCGCCACCAGTTTGCCGAGTGTCTCGGGCGTGAGCCGGTCGGCCAGAATCGTGGTCGATGGGCGGTTGCCTTCGAACGTACGGTGCGGCACCAGCCAGTCGGGCGTGCCCTCGGCCTTGACCTCGTCGGCGGTCTTGCCGAACGCGAGCGCCTCGGCCTGGGCAAAGACGTTGGCCATCAGCAGATCGTGGTGCCTACCGACGGGATTCAGCGTTTCGGAGAAGGCGATGAAGTCACACGGCACCAGACGCGTGCCCTGGTGGATCAGCTGGTAGAACGAGTGCTGGCCGTTGGTGCCCGGCTCGCCCCAGTAGATCTGGCCAGTGTCATAGCCAACGCGGGCCCCGTCGAGGGTGACGGATTTGCCGTTGCTCTCCATGGTCAGCTGTTGCAAGTAGGCCGGGAAGCGTTTGAGGTACTGGTCGTACGGCAGCACGGCGACCGTTTCGGCGCCGAAGAAGTCGCTGTACCAGACGCCCAACACGCCCATCAGCACTGGCAGGTTGCGTTCGAATGGCGCGGTACGGAAGTGCTCATCCATGGCGTGGAAGCCGGCCAGCATCTCGAGGAAGCGTTCGGGGCCGATGGCGATCATCGTCGACAGTGCGCACCTCCGACTCGTTGGTGGACACCGCCACGAAGTGTTTTTCGACTGCCGGCTCGCTGCCGAGCGCGCCGACCAGCCAGGCGCGGGCCGTGCGGGCGTTGGTCATCGTCTCGAGCGTGGTGAACGTCTTCGACGCGACGATGAAGAGCGTTTCGGCAGGGTTCAGGTCGCGAGTGGCCTCCACGAAATCTGTGGCATCCACGTTCGAGACGAAGCGGAAGGTCATTTCGCGCGCGGAATAGGCGCGCAGCGCCTCGTACGCCATCACTGAGCCGAGGTCCGAGCCGCCGATGCCGATGTTGACCACAGTGCGGATGCGCTTGCCCGTGAACCCGACCCAGGTGCCAGATCGGACGCGCTCGGAGAAGACTGCCATGCGCTCGAGCACCGCCTGGACGTCAGGCACGACGTTGTGGCCGTCGACCATGATCGTCTCGTCCGCGGGTGTGCGCAGCGCGACGTGCAAGACGGCGCGGTTTTCGGTCACGTTGATCCGCTCGCCGCGGAACATGGCGTCGATACGCTCGCGAAGTCCTGACTCGTTCGCCAGCCGCAGGAGCAGGTCGAGGGTCTCGGGCGTGACGCGGTGCTTCGAGTAATCGAAGTACAGGCCGACCGCCTCGGTCGCGAGCCGCTCGCCACGGCCCGGGTCGTCGGCAAACAGCTGTCGGAGGTGCAGTTCGCGGACCTGCGCGTGGTGGACTTGCAGGGCACGCCAGGCGCTGCGCTGGTTGGCCAATGGCATGGGATGTAACCGGATGGTAATGCTCGTCGCCATCGTGTAACCCAGTTTGGCCCGAATTCTGCGCCCCGCGTTACCGGCCCTGATGGGACCCACTTGTATTCCGTGAGGTGAATCCGTGAATACAGAGCATCGGCGTATGTCGCGCCACCAGCGCGTCGAAGTCGGCTCCGTCTTCCTCGTCCTGGTGCTCGTGCTGGCAGGTCTGGTGATGCTGCCGGCAACGGCCGCCGGCCAGACGACCAATCTGACGCCGACACCGACGATGACCACGACCACCGCTACGACGCCGGCCCTGGCGTTGTCGACGTCCTCCGGCCTGGCGGGCTCGAACATCACCGCCAATGGCTCGGGCTTCAAGCCGGCCGAGACCGTGGATGTCACGTTCAACGGTCAGAGCATCGGCAAGCCGACCGTCAACGATGGCGGCACCTTCAGCCTGAGTTTCACCGTTCCGAACGTGCCGCCCGGCCAGTACGTCGTCGGCGCTAAAGGCCAAACGAGCGGCATTACGGCCGCCAACACGTTCACCGTCAACGAGGGCGGCGCCACCCTGGCGTTCGATCCGCCGCAGGCCGCGCCGGGCACGTCCCTCACCGTCAAAGTGACGGGTATGCGGCCGGGTGAGACCGTCCAACTGAGCTTCAACGGGCCAGTGGTCGGCACGGGAACCGCCGACACCAGCGGCAACGCCACCGTCACCTTCAGCGTGCCCAACCTGACGCCGGGCCAGTACGGCGTCACGGCCACCGGCCAGACCAGCAATACCGAGGTCAACGCCACCTACACGATCATCGCCGGCCCGACGCCAGTGCCAGCAGCAGCCGCCCCGACAGCCACGCCAGCACCCGCGGCCGCGCCCGCGCCGGCGCCAGTCGCCCCGCCGATGGTCCACGACGATCGCTACTTCAGCCAGACCGGCTACCGCATCGACAACGACGATGTGTGGACCTTCTTCCAGCAGTACGGTGGTCTGAGCACGTTCGGCTACCCCGTCTCGCGCGGCATGGGCTTCCTGGGGTGCCCGGTGCAGATGTTCCAGCGGCACATCATCCAGGTCTGCGCCAGCCAGGGTGCCGCGCTGATCAATCTGCTCGATCCTGAGATCTTCCCCTACACGCACGTCAATGGCAGCGTGTTCCCCGCGCCGGACCCGACGATGAAGTCGAATACGCCGCAGGTGGGCTCGCCGACCTACTCGACGGACATCATCAACTTCGTCAATCAGAACGTGCCGGACACCTGGAACGGACAGCAGGTGAACTTCCAGACGACGTTCAACACGCTGGGTGGGCTGGTGATCTGGGGCGCGCCGATCTCGTCTCCGCAGCCAGATCCAACCAACGCCAATTTCGTCTACCAGCGCTTCCAGCGCGGCATCATGCACTTCATCGCCGGCCAGGGAACGCAGAGCGTCCTGCTCGCCGACTGGCTGAAGGCGATCATCATGAATCAGGGCGTCCCGCCGGATCTGCTGGCTGACTCGCGCGAGTCGCGCTACTTCAACCAGTACTGCCCAGGCCAGCAACTGTGGCTGTGCCGCCCGGGCGATCTGCCGGGCACTGACCTGACGTTCGCCTTCTCACAAGGCTAAACACGACGGGTAAGGGGTGCGTATCTTCGGGAACGTTGAAATCCCGTGCGCACCCCTCACCCCGGCCCTCTCCCAGAGGGAGAGGGAGTTACTGCGAGAAATGTGGGTCCCACAGGCGGAAGCCACCGATGAAGGCGTTGGCATTGGCGCCCAGGCGGACGTCAGGGGATAACTCATTCATCAATTTGGCGTTGCCACCGCCGAGCACGATGTATTCGGGCTGCAGCGCGGCACGAAAGATGTCGATCACCGTCAGCACCTCTTGCCGCCAGGCCTTTTTGCCTAGCCGCTTCATGCCTCGACGGCCAACGTAGTCCTCATAGCTCAGCCGCTTCTTGTACGGCAGGTGGCCGAGCTCCATGGGCTCGACGACGCCCTCCAGGATCATGGCCGTGCCGAGTCCGGTCCCCAGCCCGATGAACAACATGCGGCCGCCCTCGTAGCTGCCGAACGCCTGCATGGCGGCATCGTTGATGATCTTCGTCGGCCGCTCCAGCGCGGCCGCGTAGTCGAATGCGACCCAGCCGCGCCCCAGGTTGACGGGCTCATGGGCCGGCATGTTGTGCACGACCTGCCCCGGATAGCCGATCGAAACGACCTCGTATGTCCAATCGGGTGTCAGGGCTTTGAGGCCTTCGACCATCGTCGAAGCCGTCAGCGAGCGTCCCGATGGCATCTTTCGCGGTTCGGTCTCGTTGCTTGCCAGCACCTTCACGTTCTGGCCGCCGACATCGACCGTAAGTATGTTCACGGACCCCCCGTTTGTTGGCGATAGGATAGCGTTGCCTTGCCAATCTCTGGAGACCTGTACCGACAGATCGGTCGATCGGCGGCTGGCGCGGTGTCGATCGTCGCCGCGTATGACCGAACGAGCGACCACGTCGTCGGCTTGACCGCGTCGTCGTTCGTGACGCTGTCATTCGATCCACCGCTGGTGATGTTCGCTATTCAACACAACACCGCCAGCTACGCGTCGATGGTCTCGAGCCGCGCCTTCGGCGTGAGTCTGCTCCAGCAGAGCCAGACGGATATCGCTGCGCTCTTTGCGACCAGCGGGCCCGAGAAGACCGGCAAAACGACGTTCGAGCCGGGCAGAGCGCTGCACGTGCCGCTGATTCCTGGCGCGCTGGCCCACGTCGAGTGCCTGACCAACCAGATCTTCATCAGCGGCGACCACGCCATCGTGGTGGGCCTCGTTGAGGAGGCGCGCACGTTCGACGGACAGCCATTGCTGTACTTTGCGCAGCGCTACGGCACGTTCCGTCCGCTCGACGCTGAATGAAGAAGCTCGCGCTCGAGATCGAGGGCCGCGAGATCGTGGTCACCAATCCCGACAAAGTGTTTTTTCCGCGCACCGGGCACACCAAGATCGATCTGGTGAACTACTACCTCGCCGTGGCCGACGGCGCGCTGCGCGGCGTGTACGGTCGGCCGATGGCGATGAAGCGGTTCGTGAACGGCGCCGAGAGCACCCCGTTCTTTCAGAAGCGCGCGCCCGAGTCGCGACCCGACTGGATCGAGACGATCGAGCTGAGCTATCCGTCGGGCCGCACCGCGGACGAGATCGTGGTGCGC
>VBGG01000187.1 GCA_005883405.1 Chloroflexota bacterium
CCTCCAGCTGCACTGCGAGGAGCGATCGCTGGTGCAATCCGCCCGACGCGGGCTCACAGCTGGGCCGGTCATGGCCGCGGGCCGACGGACTGCGTGTTCGCGGCTCGACCATTTGACGAAGCTCTGACGCGCGCTTGTTTCGTCACGACAGGCGCAGGCAGCGGGCCAACCTATGCCGTGTGTCGATCGACGTTGATGGTCGAAATGGTCGCGGCACTGGCCCACCCGCCAGGTTGGTGTGTGTGCTTGCCGTCGATGCTGACGAGGCTTGACGAGTTACAGGACCATCTCTCTCGCAACTGATCATTGACAGCTTTCCTGCCGCGGAGCCGGGTGCCATCACGTTGTCGGCGTGGATCGACAGACCAGCGATCCAGCCGGACTGGCTAGTCGTCTCGGGTGGCGGTGGGCGTGCCAAGACGGGGTTGGCAGCGGCCGCCGCACACCGGTACCTGGCAGCCGACCCGACGGGGACCGCATTCTTTGGGCGGCTGAGCCCGGTGCACGAGCAACTGGCCGGAGAGACCGGGGCGGCGTTCGCTCAATGGCTCCAGGCGGTGGATCTGCTGATCCGTGCCGTGGAGATCGTCTGGCCCGACCTGGGGCGAGGCAGACTTCGCTAGCGCCGTTCAAACCGCGACCGGCGCCTCGAGGATGGCGCGGAACCTCTCCAGATACCTCAGGTAAGACGTCAGGTCACCGACGTCAGCCTGGAAGGCGACGTCAAAGAACGTCTCATCCACACCGGCATCCGCCAGCCTCTGCGTGTCGGCGCGGATCTGGTCCCAACTGCCAACCGCGACCGGCCGGTTCGCATCTTCGACTGGCTGGTCAGTGCGCGTGACCAGACAGCGCATCACGAACTGGAGCGCGTTCAAGTCACGCCCGCGTAGCCGGGCTGCTTCTTTTACCGCGTTCATCATCGAGATCAGGGCGTCGACCGGCGCGCAGCAGCCGGTGAAGCCGTCAGCCAGCCGACCAGCGCGGTCCAGCGCTTTGGGCACGAAGGCGCCGACGAGGATCGGCGGGTGTGGCTTCTGCACGGGCTTGGGGCCGATAACGCTGGGCTGGATGTTGAAGTAGCGGCCGTGATACTCAACCGGGTCCGGACCCCAGACGGCTTTCAGGGCCTCGATCGCCTCCTCACCGATCCGGCCGCGCTGACTGAACGGGACGTTGTTCACATCGCATTCGTCTTCGGACCAAGCCAGGCCGACGCCGAGGGTGACGCGGCCGTCGCTCAGCTGGTCCATGGTCGCAACCCGCCGGCCGAGCATGACCGGGTTGTAAAAAGGAATATTGATGACGCTGACGCCCAGCCGGATCCTCGACGTGATGGCGGAGGCATAGGTCAGGGCCGTCATGTGCTCGAAAACCGTGTCGTACTCCGGGTTTAGCTTGCCATCGGCCGATCCTGGATATGGCGTCTTGGCGTGGACCGGCATCAGCACTCGCTCGTTCGTCCACAGCGACTCGTAATCGAGCGCCTCGGCCTCCTGGGCGGCTTTGCGGATGTTGTCCTTCGTCGCAATAGGGCCGATGTGGGGCAGCGCGAATCCAAGCTTCATCTGACGGGCTCCTTATTCAAGCTCCAGCGTGAAGGCCTCCAGGCCGCACAGAATCTTGCCCACCGTTTCCAGGCACCGATCATTCGCGGGCGGCATGACCGGTCCGGCAAGCGCGTCGCGATGCCACCGCTCCAGCGGCAGGGCTCGCAGAATGCTGCGTCCGCCGGCCACGCGCATGGCTTGTTCGGTGACCCAGACGCCGACCTCTGCGGAGAAATACTTCGCCTGGTTAATGGCGACGGTGGCTGCCGCGGGATCGCCGGCCATCTTCACCCGGGCGGCCTCGCTCAGTAGCAGCCGACCCGCCCGCAGGCGAGTTGCCATCTCGGCAATCGTACGCTGCACCAGCGGGTGGTGGCCGATCGGGTTGGTGGCCGGCGGCAGGACCTTCGTCCGGGCGTACTCGAGGATGTATTCGAACGCCGCCTCGGCAATGCCCAGGTAGACGGCCGCGTAGCCCAAGCCGAAGCCGGCGAGGTCCGCCTTCAGGTAGGCCCCGACTCCACCAAGGACGTCGGCCTGCTTGACGACGGTGTCGAAGTGGATCGTGTCGCTGCAGGTGGCACGCATCCCAACCGAATCCCAGGTGGGCTCGACTGTGATGCCCCCCTCGTCGCGGTGGATCAGCGCGCACAGCAGACCGTCGCGCGCTGACGTCGTGCCCTCGATAAGGCCGATCACGGCGTAGATGTCTGCGTTATCGCCGATAGAACAGAAGTGTTTGACGCCTTTGACGCGGTAGCCGCCCTCGACCGGCTCGAAGCGGGTCTGCACGACGTACCGTTCGCGGAAGCTCGAGCCTGGTTCGCTGCCCAGCGACGCTACGAGCTTCCCAGCCTGGACCACCTCGCCGAAGACGCGCCGCTTCTGCTCCTCGCTGGCGATAGTGTCGACGATCGTCATGACCGTCGCGTGCATGTTGAACGTGAGCGCGGTCGCCGAGCAGCCCTTGGCCAGCTCTACCAGGCACAGGGCGTAGGTGAGCGGATCGGCACCGACGCCGCCGAACCCTCTCGGCACGGTCAGGCCGAGCAAACCCGCGGCGTGCAGATCGCGGTAGTTCTCGATCGGGAACGCGGCTTCCGCGTCGAACCTGGCAGCCCGCGGGGCAAAGCGTGTGCGCGCCAGCTCGGCAACCTGTTCGACCAGACCGCGGCAGTCCGCGGGGATCATGGGCGATCTCCGCGGCAGGGTAGCGCGACCCGCAACGCGCGTGTCAAGGGTGATGCGCGCCGCGCAAGACGGCGCCGTAGCGGCCTTCGGTGAACGCCCAATCGCACAGTGCAAGCTGACCGTTGACCAAGATGTGGCAAGCAATGGTCGGCACCGAATCGACAACACTGAACGAACCAATGTCGCTGCCCAGCACCGTGTACGGGACGCCGTCGTAATAGGTGACGACCTCGCCGATCGTCCAGTCGCCGGGCGAGCCGGCGGCACTGACTTCAGGAAATTCTGCCACCCGATTATTTTAGAACAAGGGTTCGGCGACGCGGCCCGACTGCAACGCCTCTCGTGACCGTCGCCGTCCTGGTCATACTGGTTTCCAGCGTCTACTTCGCCGCCCGACGCGGGCTGGTCGAATATTGGCGGCGAGCCCAACGTCGCGATGGCTGGAGCGGGAGCTCGCGCACATGGGACGTTCACCATTGGCTGACATCTGCAGAGGTTGCTGCAACTCAAGTTGTCCCGAGCGGATACCGCGACAGTTCGTGGTTGTGCTGTACTCAACCATCTACTTGAGAACGGGCGTGTGACAGCCTGGTCCAACATCGGTCGCGAGATTCGTCCAGCCCAGCGGGCGCTGGTCCCCACGCCGATGGCACGTTCACAGTCGGATCCACTGGAGCCCATGTTGCAGCGGTCCCGGGGGCAACTACGGGCTATCGAGACAGGTACGTCAGCCCGGCCGACGCCAGGCCGCCGAACACGGCAAGCAGTCGCAGAACAGGTGGGGTCCATCCGCCGCCGCGAGCCAGGAGCCCCTCCGAGAACAACGTACAGTGGCGGATGTGACAGCGCCCGCTGTTCGCGCTACGAGAAATCACCGCGTTCGGTCATCCAGCCCTGGTTGCCAAACGCCAGGCCGGTGTCGGCGACCGCCTTGGCCGCCAGGGGAAGTTCGCGTCGTCGTACATCAGCGGACGCCCGAGTTGCGTACCGACGAGCGCGAGGAGCCTGGCTCCACCAAGCGCGAGCAACTTTGGAATCACCGGCCCGACCATGCGCACACCGACATGCGGGGACGGTACGCGTTGAGCCCGTGATCTTCGACTCGCCGACGCGAACTCGGTAGTTGACCGGCACTTCGACGAGCCGCAGGCCGTGAAGCAGCGCCAGGCAAACCATCTCCGGGCAGAAAGTGCGAGCCGCTGACGGTGAAGTGGGGCAGGCAGGCGCTCCGCCGTCGAACGGCGGATCAAGCAACGTGCAACCAAAAGCCGGAGAGCGACGGTCCATCGAACATTACCTGCAGGAGCTTGCCGACGACCCAGTTGCCCCGCCGCAGCTGCAAGCCCACATTGGCGGCCGTGGCAGGTCAGCTCGCGGGTGGTGCGTGTGCCCAGCACCAGGTCAAAGGCGTCGGCGTAAGCGAGCAGCTTGAGCACGTCCTTGCCCATGAAGGTGCCATCCGGCTCGGCGAGGACGACCTACTCGCCCTGAGCCTCGCCCAGCCCGCGACACAGGGCATGGCCGTATCCCTGGCGCGCTTCGCGGACGACGCCCGCGCCAGCGGCCTCGGCCTGGGCGGCGGTGTTCTCGCCCGAGTTGTTGTCGACCACCAACACCTCGTCGACGGCCTCGATGCCGCCGAAATCGCTCACCGCCGCGGCGATCTCCTTTTCCTCGTTGTTCTTGGGGAACACGACCGAGACGCGGTGGCCCTGCCACACGCGCCCATTATGGGCGCGCATGCAGGGCAGTTCAGGCCGAACCAGCGCTAGTCGCGGTCGGTGCGGACGAGTTGGCCGCGGGTCGCGCCGGACGGGAACATGGTGCTGTGGACATTGCCGTACGCGGCGCCGGCGCGGATGGCATCGATCACGCTGCCCATCTGGCCGGCGGCGATGCCCTGATTGGCCGGCCCGACGACGTCAGAGTGGTCAGCGTGCGCGCAACGTGGGTGAGCCCGGGAGCGTGCCGTCCCCCGCTCCATAATTGCGGGCGGATGCAGGGCTCTCGTGTCAGGTGGACCTTAGGAGAGCAGATCGATCAGTCCCGCCGCACGCTGGGCAGCATGCTCGATGCCCTCGGGTTGGGTCCGATCGAGACACCGGCACGCGTGGTCCGCGTCGGACGCGTGGTGACGCTCAAGGCGTATGGCGATCCCCGCGCCGTGACACCGCCCCTGCTGCTCGTCCCCGCACCCATCAAGCGCGCCTACATCTGGGACCTCGCGCCGGGGGCGAGCGTGGTGGAGCAGTGCCTGCGGCAGGGCCTGCGCGTGTATCTGCTCCAGTGGGAGCGGCCGAGCGCCGCGGAGCAGGGATACGGCCTGGCCGAGTACGCCGATCGCCTCCTCCTCGACTGCCTGGACGCCATCACCGCCGATACCGGTCAGTCAGGCGCCTTTGTGGCGGGCCACTCCCTGGGCGGGACCCTGGCGGCGATTTTCGCCGCGCTGCATCCCGACCGGGTGCAGGGGCTCGCCTTGCTGGAGACCCCCCTCCATTTCGCCCCGGCCGGCGGGGCTCTGGAGCGACTGGTCGCGGTCTCGCCGCCAGCCGCATTCCTCGGGTCCCTGCTGGGCAACGTCCCCCGCGCGTTCCTCGACCTGGTGAGCGTCGCGGCCTCTCCGCAGGCGTTCGTGTGGTCGCGCTGGTTGGATTGGTTCGCCAGCCTGCCGGATCCCGAGGCACGGCGGACGCACCTGCGAGTGATGCGCTGGACCCTCGATGAGCTACCCCTGGCCCGCCGGCTGTTCGAGGAGGTGGTGGACGGCTTGTATCGAGAGGACCGCTTCTTCGGCGGGGCACTCGTGGTCGGCGGGCGACGGGCAGGGCCCGAGCAGGTGACCGCGCCGCTGCTGAGCGTGGTAGACCCGCGCTCGCCGCTCGTCCCGCCGCAAGCCTTCCTGGCCTTCCACGCCGCCGCGCGGAGCCTGGACACGCGGGTGCTGTGGTACGGCGGCGACAGGGGGGTGGCGCTCCAGCACGTCGGGGTGCTGGTCGGGCGGACGGCCCAGCGGGCAGTGTGGCCGGAGATCCTCCGCTGGATCCACGCGCACTGGCCGGTCTCGGGCGCTGCACCCGGCCAGCCCGCAGGCGGCTGAGCCTCCGGTGATCGCGAGCGGGTACAAACCGAGGCGGAGGCAGCCGGGGCAATGGGCCGACTGGCTGTTGGACAGTAAACGTCAATCGACCTGCCGGACTGTTGACCTCGAGAGCTGAGCCGTACACTCCGGGACGAGGACAGCAGAGAGGCGCGGATGGACGAGAACTGGTGCGAGCGTATTGTCTTAGACCCCGCAGTCATGGCTGGCAAGCCGGTCATCCGTGGCACGCGGATCCCGGTCGAGCTCGTCGTCCGCATGCTCGCGCAGGGCGTGTCCGAGCAGGACATCCGAGCCGAATACCCGCGACTCCAGCCCGAGGACGTACGGGCGGCGCTGGCGTACGCTGCCAGCGTGCTTGCCCAGGAAGAGGTCTTCCCCGCGTCGGTGTCCCCGTAGACGCCTCTTACCGTGCGGGTCTTGGTGGACGAGTCGGCCGGTGCGGCCGTCGTGGCGTACTTGCGCAGCCGCGGCCACGACGTGCTGGCGGTAGCCGAGACAATGCCGCAGGCGACGGACGCCACGATCCTGGCGCGTGCGGCAGGAGAGGGCCGGCTGCTGGTGACGAACGACAAGGACTTCGGCGAGCTCGCCTTCCGCAGCGGGCAGTTGCACACAGGGATCCTGCTGCTGCGGCTGCGGGACGAAAGTAGTCCCAATCGGGTGCGCGTCGTCGCGAGCGTCTTCGAGCGCTGGGAGGACCGCTTGCTGGGTGTCTTCACCGTCGCCACCGAACGCGGCGTGCGGATCCGTCCGACGCAGAGCCCGTCGTGAAGCTGCCGCGATCATCAATGGGGCACAGAGCCCGTCTGTGGCAGCACGGCCGCGAAGCCATGCCTGCGTCAGGGCCGAGGTGCGGACCGGCTGGATCGAATGGACTGGGCGTAGGGCTCGACAGCTCCTCGCCATCTGATTACCATCCAGCCGGATGGTAGGACCGGGCGAGACGGAGAAGGTCACCATCAATCGGGGCCCGGTCGATCTCGGGCAGATCGACTTGCTCGTTCAGGAGGGCTTCTACTCCAACCGCAGGGTCTGGCGTCAGGTCATCGAGGCGACGCCCTGGGGCCGCACGCCGCGGCATCTGCTCCGCGATCACGATGCGGTCTACGGCCGCGACTTCCGGGCCCGTGCCGAGCGGATCGGCATCGAGGCCATCGCCACGCCGGTGGCAAGCCTCCGCGCGAATGCCGTGGTCGAAAGACTCATCCGGACACTACGCCGAGAGTGCCTGGACCAGCTCATCATCCTCGACGAGCAGCATCTTCGGTCGGTACTCACCGAGTTTGTGCAGTACTACAACCTGGAGAGGCCGCACCGGACACTGCGCCGCGAGACGCCGGTGCCGGCACGGCGCGCGGTCGAAGGGCTGGTGCGATCACGGCCGGTGCTCGGCGGTCTGCGCCACGTTTACGAGCGGGTGGCTTGATCACCGACTGAGTTTTGCGCCCTCACAGGTGCTGCTGGTGGGCAAAATGGCGATCGACGCGTTCCTGGGCAAGAAACCTCTGGTCGAAACGATCTGCCACGTTTATGAACTTGAAGGCCGCGTCCATATTGCCTCTACCGCACGCGAGTGGCGCGAGTCGCTGGTTGAATGACCCCACCAACGCCGCCCGCCACGACCAAGCGCTGTCCGAGCTCAGTCGCCTGCGCGTTGAGCTTGGCCTCTGATGTCCTTGACAGTCGCGGCAAGGGGCGCGACGCTGGCACACGGCCGTGCTGGGGAGTGCGGTACTTGGGTTCGCCGCGAGGCGGGAAGGGGATGAGATATGCGTACGCTCAAGAGGCCCCTGTCGTTCGTGCCGCTAATCGCACTGGCGGCTATCCTGCTCGGCCTGCCGACGTCCGTGGCGTTTGGCGACGACGACAGGCGGGAATTCAGAGCGCGGTTCCTGGGCGTCAATGAAACGCCCTCGGTCAGCACCGAGGCGACTGCGTCGCTGAGCGTGAGGATCAACGGCAGTGGCGACACGGCCACGATCGACTACACGCTCACGTTCTCGGGATTGCGCGCGGCAGTGACGCAGGCACACATTCACTTTGGGCAGGCCAGGGTGCTCGGTGGGATCATGGTCTTCCTGTGCGGCACAGCCACCAACCCGGGCCCGGCCGGCACGCCAACCTGCCCGCAGAGCGGGACCGTCTCGCGCACGCTGACCGCTGCTGACGTCGTCGGGCCGGCCAATCAGGGCATCGCCGCCGGCCAGATGGGCCGCGTAATCGATGCCATCCGCGCCGGCGCCGCGTACGGCAACGTCCACAGCACCATGTTCCCGGGCGGCGAGACTCGCGGCCAGCTCCGCACCGCCCGCGACTAGCACTGGTTCGGCCTGAACTGCCCTGCCCACGCGTCCCCCGCAATGGGCGCCTGTGGCAGGGCCACCGCGTCTCTGTCGTGTTCCCCGCGTACCACAAGGAACCGGCGATCGCCGCGGCGGTGAGCGATTTCGGCGGGCATCGAGGCGTCGTCGAGGAGGTGTTGGTGGTCGACAACAACTCGGGCGACCACATCGCCGCCCAGGCCGAGGCCGCTGGCGCGCGCGTCGTGCGCGAAGCGCGCCAGGGATACAGCAATGCCCTGCATCGCGGCTTGGCCGAAGCTCAGGGCGAGTACGCCGTGCTCGCCGAGCCGGATGGCACCTTCATGGGCAAGGACGTGCTCAAGCGGCTCGCCTATGCCGACGGCTTTGATCTGGTGGTGGGCACACGCACCACCCGCGACTTAATCCTGGCACGGCGGCCAAATATGGGCTGCCAGCTGCGGCGGGGCAACTCGGTCGACGTGACAGTGAAGATCAAGCGCGCAGATGGTAGTGCGCGCAGAACTGGGCGTAGCTCCAGCCGTCGGGATGGATGGCTGTGTATTCAAGATGCAGCAACTGGAGCGTGACGTGCTTACCTCGCTTCTGCTCACGGTGCACCTCGAGCCAATCCGGCTCGGGCCAACCCGGCCGATACTCGTCGGCACTGCATTGAACAACCACGCTTAAAGTGTGGCGCCGTCCAGCTCCTCCGGCAGCAGCCACTTCAACCCGGCCTGCTGGGCGCGTTCCACGAAGGCGAGAACATCGCGGACGAGTTGGCGCCGCGGATCTGCTGCGCGCTCTGATTGAGCGCGAAAACCAACCCGGCGCGAGGCGCTCGCATGATTAGCTGGATTCCGAGCGAGATCTGATTGCGGCGGCCGGACCACACTCGACGATGGCTCGACGTTGGGCGGAGTCGCCAGGACATGATGTCGAGGGGACGTTGCCGAGGGAGCGAGGCGCCACGGTGGAATCACCGCCACTCCTTTCCGTGGAGTTCTGTCTGGCACGCGGACTTACATCGCAGTGGAGCCGGGCTGCTGTCGCCGACGACGGCGGAGAGCGCTTGCGAGTAGGTGTCAGGCGGCCACAGGCGTTGCACCAAGCCGATCTTTGGCACCGCGCCAGCGGCACTGACTGACTGCCACCACCGGCACGGGTAACTCGAGCAGGCTCTTGAACAGCAGGTAAGCGTCGGCGCGTTCGAAGATGAGTGCCTCGTGGTCCCATGGTGAGTACGATGCTGCAGCATGCCACGAGTAGCGGCTGAACAGCTGCACCGCATCGGGTTGGCGCTCCTGGTTGCGGCTGGGGCTCCTCGGGACGAGGCGGAGATTGTGATGCGCCACAGCATCGAAGCCAACTTGGCTGGCCATGACTCCCACGGCATCATTCAGATCCCGACCTATGTCGACCGCATGACGGTCGGCCACATCGTGCCTGGCGCACCCTGGACCATCGTCCATGAGTCACCCACGACGACGGTCGTCGACGGTCACTGGGGCTTCGGTTATGTAGTGAGCGAAAAGGCGATGCGGCTCACGATCGAGAAGGCAGACCGCGCCAATGTGGCGGCTGCGACCGTGATCCGGCAGGGCCATATTGGCCGGCTCGCCAGCTATCCATTGATGGCCGTGGAAGCGGGCATGATCGGCCTGATCACCGCCGATTCCGGCCGGTCGCCAAAGATGGTGGCGCCCTTCGGCGGTCGCGAAGCGCGGCTTGGCACCAATCCGATCTCCATCGCGGTGCCCTCCAACCTGGACGGGCCGCTGTTCGTGGACATGGCTACGGCGACAGTCGCCGCCGGCAAGATCCAGCTCGCGGTCTCACGTGGAGAGCAGGTGCCGCTGGGGTGGATAATCGATCGCGACGGGCGGCAGACGACGGATCCGAACCAGCTCCGAGCGGGTGGCGCGCTGCTGGCGCTGGGAGGCACGGAGGGCTACAAGGGCAGCGGCCTGGCGGTCATCGTGGAGATCCTGTGCGGCTTGCTGACGGGCCTTGGATTTGGCGTGGAGCCCAGCGGGCGGCACAATGACGGGTGCTTCATGGCGGTGTTCAAGGTGGAGGCGTTTCGACACCTGGCCGACTTCAAGCGTGAGGTGGCTGAGCTGGCGCGGTACCTCAAGGACACGCCGCCGGCTGAGGGCTTTACAGGCGTGCTCTATCCAGGCGAGATCGAGCATCTACGAGCGGTGGAGCGTCGGCAGAACGGCGTAGAGGTTGAGGACGTCACCTGGCGTAAGCTGCAGACGTTGGCGCAGAAGTATGGTCTGACAGCGGAACTGGGCCTCGCGGTGCCGTGAGTCGCGTGCTGCCGCCCGTTTGGCTGAAAGGTCAGCACCTCATAGCACGTATGCGTTGAGCGCCGCGGTGGGCGTGCGCCTGGCAGCATTTGCCAGCTTGCAGCATGCTGAGGCGGCGCCCGCGACTGGACTCCAGCCCGCGCGCGCTCTTCGGCTCCACTCCGGGTGGCTTCGGGTGTGGCGCGCTGGTCCATCGCACGATCGCTCTGGCGACGCGGCGTTCAGTCAGCGCAGCCGAAGGTTGACCTGGTGACCGCATATTCATTCGGGAATCCAGATAATGGAGGACACTTCGCTGAACTCACGGCGGAGTTTGGTTCAGCTCTGTCCGCGATCGTCACTGCGATACAGATAACCATAGCGACTGGCGGCCAGAACGAGGTTCGGCGTATCGGGCCGCTGGCGAACCACCCACATTGCGGAATCAGGTTCCACGGGCATGTCGACACGATGCCACGTGTCGCCACAGTCGCGGGTGAGCATGAGCACTCCTGTCGTGCCCGGCGCAGAGTCGCCGATAGCCGCCGACGCCATGCACGGGTCAACCGCCCCAGCGCGACTGGTCGCTCGCTGGCCAAGGCATTTAAAGACGAGGTAGTGGAGATCGGCGCGCTCGAGGGCCGCAACCAAGCGATCACCCGCAAAACCTGCCCGACACCCACCCGGACCGGCGTCGTCCGGTTCACCCGTGCAGTGGGATGGCCCAGGGATGAA
>VBGG01000023.1 GCA_005883405.1 Chloroflexota bacterium
CCCTCGCCGGCTGGTTCGTCGACAAGACCGCGCAGGGTTGGGCCGGCGCGGACGACGTCCAGGTCTGGCTCGGCACGATGGACGGCGGCGGCCAGATGCTCGCCAGGGCGCTGTTCGGGCAGTCGCGACCAGACGTCGGCGCGGCCGAGGGGAATCCGTTCTGGGACGACTCCGGCTTTGTCGCCACGATTGCGGGATCGGCGGTGCCGGGTGGCGGCCAGACGCTGAACCTGTACGCCCACACGCCGGGCAAAGGCTGGTGGTTCAAGAGCGTGACGGTCACTGGTGGTGGAAGTGCAACGTCCGCCGCCCCGGCCGCACCGGCGGCCCCAGCCGCGGGTGGCGCCCCGCAGCTGACCATCCTGAACCCGACCAACAACCAGAACGTCTCGACCAAGTCGGACTACACCATCAACGGCCGCGTCGACGACGCGCGGGACGATATCGACGTGTGGATCAACGGCGAGCGCAATACCCGCTACGCGACCGAGCTCGGTACCACGACGCCCACCAGCGACGGCTCATGGTCGCTCACGTTCACGCCCACCCACTTCCCGTCCACCCACTCCATCCTCTACATCTACGCCAGGAACCGCGCCTCCAATCAGGAGACGCTGGTCAGCGTGGAGCTCAACATCGTCGACCGCTAGAACAATCAAATACGGGGCGAGGGTTTTCGTCTTTTTATGCACGCGCTTCGCGCGGAGGGGCTCCGCCCCTCTACCCCGCCGGTGTCAGTCCTACACGGCTGTTAGCTCAGGCGTGTGCGGGGGCTCCGCCCCCACGCCCCCAGGCCTATTCGGCGGCTGCAAGCGTTTCGGTGGCCGAATAGGCCTGGGGTGGTGCGGAGGGGCGGAGCCCCTCTGCGCGCTGAGCCATTACGCCTTATGGGAGCGACGAACGCGGGGTAGAGGGGCGGAGCCCCTCCGCGCGAAGCGCGTGCATAAAAATGCGAAAAGCAGAAGACTCATGAGGTAGTGAGCAGCTCGGTGATCGTCATTAGCTGGTAGCCCGCGTCGCGCAGCGATTGGATGGCCGCCGGCAGAACCTGCGCGGTGGCGTCGCGCGACATCGGGCTGTCGAAGTGGAGGACGACGATGGCGCCGTTGCTGGCGCCGTTCACGATGTGGCTGTACACGCTTTCGGGCGTGGCCTCGGTCGTCCAGTCACCGCTGTCGACCGTCCAGATGATCGGCCGATAGCCGAGATCCGCGGCGATCGCCCGCACGCGCGCGTTGCGGTAGCCCGCTGACGGACTCCACAGTGGACGTGTGCCGCGGCCGGTCACCGCGCTGATGGCCGCGTCGGCGGCGAGCAGATCCTCACGCACCTGAGCGTCCGACGCCTGCGTCAGATCGAAGATGGAGTGTCCATGGCTGGCGATCTCATGCCCGCCGTCGGCGATCTGGCGCAGGAGGTCCGGGTGCTTGTCGGCCCACCAGCCCATGACGAAAAACGTGGCATGCAGGTGGGCGTCGGCCAGCGCGTCCAGGATCGCGGTGGCCGGCTCGTAGCCGGCGCCGACGTTGAAGATCAACGCCATGTTGGCCAGGCTGGGATCGCCTTGCAGCACTTCGGCGTCCGAAACCGGCACGCCTGGCTCGTCCGCGGCGGCGGGCATGGCCAGCAGCGTCAGCCACAGGAGAATCGCCGCGAGAAGTTCGGCCGACAAGCCGGTTTTCGGCCCAAGTCGTAGTCGGCCGAACTTCTTCCAACAGTCTGCGCCTAGGGCCCGTATCACGACAGAGGTTTTCGGCCGAGGCCCTAGAAGTTCGGCCGACAAGCCGGTTTTCGCAGCAAGTCGCAGTCGGCCGAACTTCTGGTGACAGATTGCGCCTAGGGCCCGTATGGCGAGGCGCGTTTTCGGGCGCGGCCCTAGGCGTGCCATGGCGCCAACC
>VBGG01000024.1 GCA_005883405.1 Chloroflexota bacterium
ACGCGGTGACGCCATCACCGCGTTTGTCGGCGAAGTGCTGCGGCTGCGCCCGAAGGAACACCAGCTGGTGGTGGACGCGGACGGACTTTTTGCCCTGTCACAGCTTCCAGACTGGCCCGCGCTGCTCGGCCCGAACGCGGTGTTGACGCCGCACTCGGGCGAGCTCGAACGACTGCTTGGTCGCGAGCTCGACCCGGCCGAGCCGATCTGGATGCAGGTCGGCGCGCTGGCCCAGCGCTGGGGCTGCGTGCTGGTGGCCAAGGGACCGTTCACCTGTGTGGCCGCGCCAGATGGTCGCGTAGACGTCTGGCCGCGGGCCAACGCCGCCCTGGCGACAGGCGGCACGGGCGACGTTCTGGCCGGAGCGATCGGCGGCTTACTCGCGCAGGGCCTCTCCTCATGGGACGCCGCGCGGCTCGGCGTCGGCATTCACGGCCTCGCCGCCGAACGTGTAGTCCACATGCGCAAGTGGCGGACATTGCTGGCCAGCGACCTGTTCGACGAGCTGCCCGCGGCGCTCGCAGATTTAAAAACTCCCTCTCCCTCTGGGAGAGGGCGGGGGTGAGGGTGCTGTACGAGCACGAACGCTTCCGCTGCTAAGCCACCCTCACCCGCGCTGCGCGCGGTTTAATCCACTCCCAGAGGGAGAGGCGGAACGTCTGCTACTCCGCCTCGATAACGTCGATCTTCCAGTCGCCGCCGCCCTCCTCGTTGGGGCGGCCGTTCGCATCGTACGGCCGCAGGCTGAAGCTCACCTGTCCTTGCTGGATGGGGTCCTTGTTGGGCCAACCTTCGGTGAGCACCTGCAGCATCACGGTCTGAGTTCCGCGCTCGAGGCGCGTGAGCTTGATGCCTGGACCGGCGTGGTCGCGCAGCCAGGTGGCTGCCTGACCATTATCCAGGACGCTGCCGCCGGCTGACGTGGACAGCGCTACATGGTCGAGCAACAACGCCTCGATGCCCGACAAATCGGGACTGTCCATGACCTGCTCGATTCGACGTTGCAGCTGGGCGACGTCGGTGGCGTTGACGACCTGATCGCTGGTGGCGGCGGACGCGCTCGGCGAGGCCGCGACGGCTACACGCGGCGAAGGGCTAGCGGCACCGGGTGACGCGGCGGGCGTCCGAACCGGCGTGGGAATCGGCGTCCGAATGCTGCGGGTGAGCGTTGCAGCCGCGCCCGGTACGGGGGTGGGTTCGGCGCCCAACAGGGTAGAGCAGCCAGCAGCCACTACCACCGAGGCGGTGACCGCGACCGCGATTACCGCCCATCGGACGACCACGTTGGGAGTATAGGGCTGGCTCGCCCGACCTCAGGTTACCCGCCGAAACGAGCGACGTCCGGCTAGCGCAGGTAGTCGCGTAGCTTCTTGGATCGGCTCGGATGGCGCAACTTGCGTAGCGCCTTGGCTTCGATCTGGCGAATGCGCTCGCGCGTGACGCCGAACTCGCGCCCCACCTCCTCGAGCGTTCGCTGACGGCCATCGTCGAGTCCGAACCGCAACGCGATGATGCGACTCTCGCGCTGCGAAAGCGACCCGAGCACGTTGTGCACCGTATCACGCAGCAATGCCTGGGAAGCCTCCTCGATCGGCGAGACCGCTTCGGCGTCCTCGATCAGATCGCCCAGTTGACCGTCCTGATCGTCGCCGATGGGCGCAGCCAGGCTTACCGGATGACGCGCCGCGCGCCTGGCCTGCATGACGCGCTGCGCCGCGCGCTCGAGCTCGTCTCGCAGCGGCGACTGCAGTCGCCACACCTCGAACAGCGAGCCTGTCNNAGCTCAGCCTCGAACCACTCGGTTACCAGACCCATCGCCAGCGCGATCTCGGCAGCCGACGGCTCGCGTCCGAGCTCCTGGATCAGGTCGCGCGAGACGTTAGCCAGCCGATTGATGACCTCGGTCATGTGGACCGGTACACGGATCGTGCGCGCCTGGTCGGCCACCGCGCGGCCTACGGCCTGGCGGATCCACCAGGTCGCGTAGGTGCTGAACTTGAAGCCACGGCGGTGATCGAACTTTTCCACCGCGCGCATCAGGCCCAGGTTGCCCTCCTGGATCAGGTCGAGCAGCGCCAGGCCACGTCCGAGGTACTTCTTGGCCACGCTGACAACCAGGCGCAGGTTCGACTCGATCAGACGGCGCTCGGCGCGTTCGCCACGCGCGTGCATGTCGTCGAAGAAGTCGGCCAGGTCTTCCTCGCAACCCGCGGCGACCAGTCGCTGCCACATACACGTGGGCGACGGGATGTCGGTCGGCGGCTCCGCGCGCAACAGTCCGACCACCGCTGGAGCAAACAGCCGCGTGTCGATCGAGAAGCGCACGATGTACGCCTGAGACGCACTGGCGTCGAGTCCGACGCGACTACCCAGGGCGCCGCCGAGATCGAGGTCGGGCACGTAGTCCAGGCGCTGCCGCACGGCTGTGGACTGCAGCAGCTCGCCAAGGTCCTCGATGTGTTCCATCTGAGCCAGGACCTCAGCCAGCACCCGTCGCTCGTAGAACCGCTCGTACAGGCGCAGGGCGACCGCCGTGCCACTGGGCTGTCCACCTTCGGCGCCCGCCAGCTCGGCACGGATCTCGTCCAGGCAGATCATCTCTTCCATGCGACAGGCGAGCATCCGCTCGTCGGCCGCCGTCAGCAGGTTGACCTCATGTATCTCACGGAGATAGGTCCGTAGCGGATCGTCACCGCTGTCGTCCTCGTCGGGCAGTGGCTCGGGAAGAACGATGTTCGGGGCTAACCCGAGCGTGTCCTCCTCGAACAGAACCGGCGCGACCGGATCCCCGGTCTCCGTGGTCAGATGCATAGAGTGCTCCTATACGAAGTTCGGCCGACAAGCCGGTCTTTGCCACAAGTCGCAGTCGGCCGAACTTCTTGTGACAGACTGGTCCGAGGGTCGCGGCCTCCACAGGTCATGCTGTCCACCGGCCACCACAGATCATGCTGTCCACCGGCCATCGGCCGCGGCCCGAGGACGCCTGATGCGGATATGGCGAGCCAACCGGCGGGGTAGCAATGGGGTGGCGCGAAAAGGGGTCCTGGAGTTCTGGCATTGCAAGGCCAGATTGGCCGGGCGAGATTGTAGTTGCTCACGGCGCTTGGCGACAACGTGACAACTACGTAACAGACCGATGCGGTTACGATCGGCGCGTGGCTGTCGCCCGCCAGGAGTTCGCGGAGGCTCAATTTTCACATGAATGGACGCCGTCGCGGTTTGATGTGACGCGCGCCGGGCGGCTCCGTGAGCTTCTCGCTCGACGCCCGCGTGGTCTGCTTCTTGATGTCGGGTGTTGGGACGGTCGATTCATCTGCAACGTCGTGGGTGAGGATCGGATCGTCGGCGTGGACGTCTCGCCAGCGGCCTTGCGCGCGGCGAGGGGGCGGGGCATACAGGCAATCCGCGCCCAGGTCGAGACCTCGCTTCCGTTCCACTCCGACAGCTTCGCCACGGTCGTGGCGGCCGAGATTATCGAGCACGTGTTCGACACCCAACGCCTGGTCGACGAGCTCGCCAGGGTCCTGCAGCCGCGAGGCTGGCTGGCCATCACCACCCCGAACCTGGTGGCCCTGAGCGGCAGGGCGCAGCTGATCCTGGGCCGCTCGCCGCAGAACATTGAGTTTGACGCCAGTCCGGGCACGTCCGGACACATTCGCTACTTCACCTTCGATACGCTCGAACGACTCCTCCGTCGCGCGGGCCTGGTGCCACTCGGTCGCTGGACGAACGTGGCCCACTTCTCCGTCCTTGGCTCGAGCGAGCTGGTCGGTCGCTGGCGGCCCTCGCTCGGCCACACGTTGATCAGCCTCGCAGAAAAGCCGTCAGCCGAAAGCTCGAATGCACATCGTCCTGGCGCATAGCCACGCCAATACGTTTGGCGGTGGGGAACGGGCGGTCCTCGAGGTTGGCCGGGCGCTGATGGGGCGCCATGAGGTCGGCCTGCTGCTCGGCGGATTCGACACACGGCGGACGTATCCCGAGCTGGCAAGCCTGCCGCATCGGCGATTCCATCGGCTGCAGTGGCCGCTAGCGCACGTGGCGGCCGACGCGATCGTCGCCAACTCGTTCGGGGCCAACCTCCTGGCGCTTCGAAACGCGAAGCGGCTCGCGTACTGGGTCCACTCGACGCGCAGCGTCTTTCTGCAGCCCGGTGCTCGGCGCCCGGACCTGCTGCTCAGGCGGGCGATCGATTGGCTCGCCGTGCGCCGGGCGAGCCAGGTGGTGGCCAACAGCCGCTACACGGCTGGCCGTCTCCGCGAGCTCTATCGGCGAGAGGCCGATGCCATCGTCTACCCGGGCGTGGACCTGGCGTTGTTCACACCCGGCGGCGAGCCCCACCAGGGTTACGCCATCAGCGTTGGCCGCTTGTCGCCCGAAAAGGGCCTCGACCGCCTGCTGGATCTCTGGCGCGACGTACCTGACCTGCCGCTGCACATCGTCGGCGGCGGCCCACCCGACCTTGTGCGTCAGTGGCGCGCTGTCGCGCCCAACGGCGTGCTCTTCCGTGGGCAGCTGACCTCGGGCGATCTGGCCGAGGCCTACCGCGGCGCCACCATGGCCGTGTTTGCGCCCCACCGTGAGGAGCTCGGGTTGGCGCCGCTGGAAGCGATGGCCTCGGGCGTACCAGTCGTGGCGTGGCGAGAAGGCGGCCTGCAGGAAACCATCGTCGACGGCGAAACCGGCTACCTGGTCTCGGACGGCGTGACATTTCGTCAGCGGGTCAGACTCGTGCTCCACGATGCCGACCTGCGCCAGGCGCTGGGCGTGGCCGCCAGGCGTCGCGCGGAACAATTCAGCTGGCAGCAGACCGCGTCGGCGATCGAGGCAGTATGCCTGCGTCTGGCCGAAACGCCTTCATCAGCGCCCGTTGCGTGACCCGCGCCGCCGACGGCCAGTCAAAGCCTGCCGCGCGGCATGGTCCCAGCGCACGCAGCGAAGGATCGTCGAAGGCCCGCTCCAGACCTCGAGCTATCGACCTTACGTCAAGTGGATCGATGAGCGCGCCGGCGTCGCCGACGATCTCGGGCAGCGAGCCGCGATCGCTTGCGACCAACGGCGCGCCGCACGCCAGCGCCTCGAGCGCGGGCATGCCGAACCCCTCGTACAGGCTGACGATGGCGACGCAACCGGCGCCACTGTACAGCGCCGCCAGGTCCTGATCGGGGACGTACGCCAGGC
>VBGG01000188.1:0-231 GCA_005883405.1 Chloroflexota bacterium
CGGCAAGAAAGAAGCAGATCACGGCGTAGAACAGCGCGCGAGACTCCCAGAAGGCCACATATATGTCGCCACCGGTTGCGGTGCCCCAGGCAAGGCCAACTACGAGCATCAAGGCAAATAGGAGCATGAGCCAGCCGAGGCGTCCGGCGCGCATGTCTAGGTCGCGGCGGGCCAGGCCCTTCGCCAACCAGACTACAAACGTCAGGACGAGGAGGAGCTCCAGCGGCGTCA
>VBGG01000188.1:248-16682 GCA_005883405.1 Chloroflexota bacterium
AGACCCGGCTGCATCAACTGGTCGGGTCCGCCTGGCTCGAACAGCAGCACCAGGGCGAAGACCACGTACAGGCCGATGCGCGGCCGCCAGGCGATCGCCAGCAGACCGAGCCAGGCGACCTGGGCGATCAGCGGCAGGAAGTCGTACGACAGGATCAGGCGGGCCGAGATCAGCGAGGCTGCCAGGGCGAACAGGCCCAGGAGCAGCAGGCGTCGCTGCCGCGACGTTTCGTAGAACTCGACGGATAATCCGCCAGTGCTCACGAGGGCACCTGCTGGTTGCCGCCGCCGCGCACGAGGGCAGCTACCTGAGAACGGAGCGAGGTCAGACTCTTCAATAGACGCAACGGACGAAGCCCGGCTACACCATGAACCGCGTGGCGAAGACGAAGTACAGCGTCGTCATGGCCATCGCGAGTCCCGCGACGGCGAGTTGCTCGCGCGTGCCGAAGCGACGCGCAAATAGGCCGATGCCAACACAGGAAAACATCATCACGAGCATCAGTGTCATGACAGGACGGCCCCGCCGATCAGAAGCCGCACAGGCGGCGGAGCCAGTTGGGGACGGCGGAGTCGGAGCCGTTCAGGACTACGCCGCGGAGCTTTTTTTCTTCGATCTGGTCGAGCGCCTTGTTGATCAACGGCATGGGGGTGACGCCGGTCCTGACGACGAACACCACGCCGTCGGCCACATCGGTCAGCAACATGGCGTCGCTGCCGGCCAGGACGGCCGGTACGTCAAGAATGACCATGTCGTGGCTCTCGCACATCTCGTCGAGCGCGGTTGCCATGCGCGAGGACCGCAGCAAACGGGCGGAATGGAGCATCGGCGCGCCACCTGGCACCAGCTGGAGATTGTCCAGATGCGTTGGGCGGTAGGCCATTTCGGCCGGCAGGTGTTGCTGGAGGCACTCGGCCAGCCCGGGCGAGGGCGCCACGTCGAAGTCTTTGGCCAGCACCGGTTGTCGGAAGTCCGTCTCCACCACCAGCACTCGACGATCGGGAAAGTCCTGGGCCATCGCGATCCCGAGGCCAACGGCAACGGTCGTCTTGCCTTCACCGGCGATGGCGCTGCAGACCGCCAGGATCTCTCGGTCGTTGTTGCACGACCGCATGTAAATACCGCGGAAGACGTCGTCGGCACCGGGGAAAGCCCACTCCCGCTCCGCGACATTCGCGAGTGAGGCGGACAGTCCTCCGGTGACGGGCGAAAGTCCCGTAGCGGTCGCCTCTGGCGAAATGGTGGGCATCTACTTTGTCCTTTGCGCGGCGGGCAGCATGTGCGTCGATCCGGCAGCAAAGCCGATGGCGCGCCTGATCGCGGTGCTTCGGTCCTGTTTGCGTACGCGCTTCAGGTTCAGCCTGGGAACAATCCCAAGCACCCGAACTGGCGGCACCAGGTCGGCCTCGGCGCGGATCGAACGATCGCTCGCCAACAGGATGACCAGCAGAACGGTGCTGCCGATCAATCCGACGAGCAATGCGGCGATTGGTGCAATGATCAGCTTCTTCAGGTCACGGCTGGCACCGCTCGGGATGCGCGGTGGATCAATCACTTGAAAACTCAGATCCTGGCCCTGGTCGGCGGCATCCACCTGGAAGCGCGCCTTATCGAGCGACGCACGTGCCTCGTCCAGCTGCTTCTGGTCGAACTCGGCCCGACCCTGCAGCTGCATGAGCTGCGGGTCCGCCGTGGCCGGAGCATTGGAGCCGCTCAGGTCAGCTGAAACCGAAGGATCGATGGACAGGCGCGCCTGCTGGTAGCGGCGCAGCGCGTCGGTCGACTGCTTCGCCTGGTCCTGCGTCGCCTGCACCCGGCTTTCGTAGAACGAAATCGCCAGAGTGCCCTGGCTGGTCCGATCGGTGGAGGTCTTCTCGGTGTACGCGTCCAGGAGCGCCTGGAGGACCTGCAGCGTCACCTGCGGCGAAGTTGCGCGATAGCGGATGGCCAGCAGATTATTGCCGCTCGGCTGCATCGAGATCTGTCCCACCAGCAGCGTCTGCAGGCGCTCCTGTCCGGCGGCACTTCCCGTCAGCGGTGCCAGGGCGGTGCGGCGTGCGACATCCGTCACGAAGCTTTGTGTCTTGAGCAGCTCGGTCAGCCGGTTGGCCTGGTTCTGCGCCGGCGACAGGTAACGGTTGTCCTGATCGGTGGCGGCCAGGTAGGTCGGCTGGCTGAGCCAGACCGCCGTCCACCCCTCGTAGTACAGCGGCGTGGTCACAAACGACACCGCCCCGACAATCAGGGGAATCAACAGCGGCGGCAGCAGGAGCAGCCGCTTGTTGCGGAAAAGTGCTTCGAGAAATTTCCGGCTCATGCCGCCTGCCTCGCATCGATAGACCCCGTGAGGACCTCGCGTGCCGCGACTTCTGAGACGAGGTCGAGCAGCGCGCGGTTGTTGACCTCGGCATCGAACTTGTGGCGAGCCAGATCACGTCCGGCGCGGCTCATGCGGCAGCGCAATGCAGCCGACTGGATGAGCTTGTCGATCGCCGCGGAAAGTGAGCGACCATCTCCCGCGTGGACGAGGAATCCGGATTGGCCGGGCACGATCGCCTCGCGCAGCGCCCCGACGTCCGTCGTGATGACCGGAAGTGCAGCCGCCGTCGCTTCCATCAGCACCATAGGTAGACAATCGGCCATCGTGGGCAGTACGAACAGGTCCGCGGCCGCGAATTGCTGCAGAAGCTCGGGACTGTTGGGCGCCAGATCGCGGTGCACGTGCACGTTTGACTCGGCAGGAACGTCGGTGCCAGTGACCAGGTGCAGCTCACACCGCTCGCCGAGCGGGCCGCGCATGCAGTCGAGCAGCAACTGGCCGCCCTTCCGTTCAAAATCGCCACCGACGAACAGCACCCGAACGCGCCGATCACGCTCGAACCGAGGCTGTCGGTGCTGCCCGATGCGGAAGAACTCGGGCGCGGCGCCTGGCGCGATCACGCGGATCCGCGAGGGATCGATCTGGTAGTCGTCGACGAGTGAGCGTCGCGTCCATTCGGACCAGCTCACCAGCGCCGTGGCTGCTTGCAGCGCCCGCTGGTTGAGGCGGTACTTCTGCCGGTCCAGCAGGCCGTTGCCCGCGGGCCGATGGTTGTAGTAGCGGCCGACTGAGTCGTAGTTGATCGGCGTGGCGTCCAACGAGACGATCGAGGGGATTCGGCGCATGACGCTCGTCGAGAAGAGCGACGCGACCTGCGTGTGAAAGAAGACCGCGTCGTGTGTCTCGGTGCGCAGCGCGGAGTCGAGCGCTCGGCGGGCCCGCCAGCTCGCGCGTACGGACCAGTTGCTCCGGACCAGAGGGATCAGGCGGGCTGGACCGCGCACATCAAAGGGGATCGGCAGCCACGTCGGGCGGACGTGACTCTGTTGGGCCAGTACCGCCCGCAGATTGCGCCCGTGCGTCACGTGCCCCAGCGTCTGCTCCATGACAAATGCGGCCCGAATGGCTGCATCGCCAGGGCGCTCTCGTGGTCCGGTGAGCCGTTCTGACATCGTGGCATCATTCTGGGAAGCCACGCAGCGAGTCGCTATTTATGCCCGGTTGAGAGTCGGTTGAGCGGCCGCGTCCAGGTGTATTTCGTAGGGGGAACTGTCCTCCAGCACGAGGCCGAGCGCCCACAGGCTGACCAGAGCCGCCGCTGCGATCGCCACGGCCAGGAGCACAATCATGCCAACTCGCGCGGTCGATGGCGGCACGTCAATAAGAAGGACCGGGTCGGCGGCATGTCGGCGTGGCCGATGGTGGCCGCGAGCACCCACATGAGCTGAGGGGCGGACGGTGGGAGCGGTGCTCCGCGCCACGCGAGCGGCTGGCCGTACTGGCGCTACTCGAACGCGGGCAGCGTCGTATCTCGCGCGACGGGCCGGATCGCTCAGGATGTGGTATGCCGCATTCAATCGACGCATGTGGCGCGTCGCTTCCGGATCGGGGTTCACATCCGGGTGTTGCGAGCGCGCGAGCGTTCGATACGCAGCCCGAATGACCTCAGTGTTTGCCTCCGGGCTCACCTGCAGAACCTCGTACAGGTTGCTCGAATGCGACGTGGACCTCTTCCGCTCAACCATCCGCGAGTTGCCTCACCGCGACTGTTGCAAGCGAAAGACGATCAGGGGACCCAGACCAGCTGGCCGTCGGACAGGCCGCTAGTGATTTCGACATCGGTGGCCGAGGTGAGCCCGACGGTGACGTCGGTCGTCTTGCGCGCTCCACCAGCCAGGTATTCCACGTAACGACGCTGTCCCGCGGTGTGGAGCGCCTTCTTCGGGATCAGGAGCACGCCGTCCTTCCGCTGCACCACGACGCCAACAGACGCGTTGACGCCGAGCCTTGGTGGCGCGCCGCCCCACTGCACCTCGACCACAGCGGCCTGGACGGTTCCGTTGGCTGCCTTGCGGAGCTCAATTACGGACCCGGTGAGCGGCGACCCGGAGGAGCCGTCAAGCTCGACCGTCGCCTTCTGGCCAACCGAAAGCCTGGGCGCATCCTGGTCGGTCAGAGGCATGCGCACCACGGGCTCACCCGGGGCGGCCAACGCGATGGCGACTCGAGCTGGATCGAGTGAGTCGCCAGTTCGCACGTACACGCGGGTGACCGCACCGGCGGCTGGTGCTCGAAGCTGCGTTGCCTGGAGGTCCTTGTGGAGCCTGTCAAGTCGGACGCGATCCTGGTCGATGCTCTTCTGAATGGCGTCCTGATCTGAAGCCGCGACAGCGCTGTTGTCATCGGCGAATCCAGCGTCAGCTCGGGCGCGGTCCAGCGTCGCTTGCGCCGTCGCGACTCGGTCCTGAGCGGCACGCAGGTCCGAGGACTTCCTCGGCGCGGTTTTGATGTCATCGAGGCGCGCCTGCGCGGCGTGCAGCGCGGTGGTTGCGTCGTCGACTGCCTTGTTCGCCCTGTCCAGCATCGTCTGATCGGGCCCCTGCTGCATGGCGGTCAGGCGTGCTTGAGCCGTCTCGAGCGCCTGCTTGGCACCATCGAGGTTGTACGTTGCCAGCTGCACGTCCGAGTCCTTGGGCGGCTGTCGAAGCTTCGCCAGGCGGGCTTGGCTGTCGTCAAGGGCAGCTCTGGCGTCGAGAATGGCTCGGTCGCGGGTCGCGGTCGACTTTGCGTCCGTGGCCGGCGTGGCGTTGGCCGCGTCGAGACCGTACTGCGCCTTCTGGACTTCGCGTTCCGCCGCCTTGAGCGCATCCGGATCGGGTCCGCTCGTCAGGCGGTCGTACTCGGCCTGGAGCGTGACGACCTTTGCCCGGGAAGTGAGTACGTCACCCTGGGCGGCGCGGACGGCGGCCGGTTCTGGTCCGCTACTCGCCACCTGGCTCTGCGCCTCCTGGACACGATCCAGGACCGACTGCGCCATCGCTACCGCCGCCTCAGCGGCTTGCTGGCCCGGCGGTGCGGCTGTCGCGTCGGACTGCGCTTGCTGGAGGTCCGCCTTGGCGCGCGTCAGGCTGGCCTGGGCCTGTGCAATCGCATCCTGCTTACGGCTCTCATCGGTCTGCGCACGGCGGTCTGCCTGGGCGCGAATCTCGGTCAGATGAGCAGAGCTAGTGTCGATGCGCGCCTGCACCTCGTCGATCTGGCTGGTGATGTAGGCGGAATCGGCCTCGAGCAGAACCTGGCCCTGTGCGACCGTCTCGCCTTGCTTGACCGACACGGTCGCAACCCGCCCGGTGGCGGCTGGCTTCAGCGCCATTTCGTCGCGGCCGACGACCTGTCCGAACAGGTCGAGCACATCGTCGATGGAACCACGCTGGACGGGGACGCTCCTGGGTCCGCGGGTCGCCGCGCCGCTCGCCGCCGCCGATTGGGGTGCTGTTCTGTTGTTCGCGGTACGCACAACCAGCGCATTGGCGGGACTCGCGCCGTCAGTTGCAGCGCTAGCTTGGGCGAGCAGCTCGTCGTCTGACTGGCCGAGTTTGGGAAATGAAACAGCGGAGAGCGGGGCGCACGCGCTCGATATCAGGAGTGCCACGCTGGCAGAGCTGACTACTGCCCAACTGGTGCTTGGCCGCCTCACGTGGCTGTCCTCCAGGTCACGAGAAATCAGAGTGGACGGAATGCTAATCGCGCTTCGTTGAGGCGCTGGGGCCGAGTCATTTCGCCGCTGTTGAGACACGGTTGAGTCGAGCGGCGAGTCGCTCGCGTTATCGCGAACCCAACTGCTTATTCGCTGCCATACCAGGCGGCGACGCGGGGGAACACGGTATCGGCAAGCTGGACTGCTTGCTGTGCGTCACGCGCGGCGTCGCGTCCTGTGAGGGGAGCGATGATCCGCAGCAAGTAGTAATCGTTTGATCGACCGACGAGTGTGTCCAGGCCGTACATGGCCCATCCGAGCCAGCCGTTGCCGAGCAGGCCGCGGCGCTCTCCAAACGTGTAGAGCAACAGCAACGTCTCCCGCTCGCGTTTGAGGATCTCGGCCGAGCGACCCTGAGCGGGGGCGACGAGATCAGAAGGGACGCTCTCCGTGGTGTAGCCGCCGCCTACAAAAGACAGGTCCGCACCAGACTTGTACAGGCTCTTCGCCTCCGGACTTGTGGAGACGACAAGCGTAGCCGCGGTGCCATCGGAGGCGCGGTAGGCGCGTGAGACGTGGGTGATACCCCACGCAGATTCCACAACCGGCGGGCCTGACTGCCAACCGGAGACCGCGTAGACGTCGGACTGCGTTGGCCATTGCGGACCCACCGGCGAGTGCTGGGCAGCAAGGATGAGGTTGAGAAGAACCGCACCGCACAACAGCACGAGCACCAGCACCGCATAGCGTCGCTGTGGTGGGGTGGCGGTCTTTACCGTGACAGATTCGGCGTTGAGCATCCGAGCATCCGACTGAATACGAGCAGGCTGACGAGAGCGAGACCAAAGAGCACCAGACTCGATGCGCCATGGAAGAAGCCGAGTGCGGTGTCCTGGCCGAACCACGACGCGACCATCAGCACGCTCGTAACGCGGATGGTGTTGGCGAGGAGAACCAGTGGAGCCACGCTCAGCAGCAGGGCGAGCCTTCGGCTCAGAGAAGCTCGGGCGACGTACACCCAGAGCGCGGCGAGGGCCAGAAGGGAAACCAGAGAGCTCATTCCCGAGCACGCCTCGGCCACAATGAACGCCCAGTGGTCCGTCTGCAGCACCAGCCCATCGCGGACGACACTCAGGCCGAGCGCATGTCCCAAGGCTCCCGCGCCGATTGCTGTCACGTCTTGCATGGCGAAGCCGACGGTGTTGAGCAGGCCGCGGTAGACGCCCAGGCCAAAAGCGAGGAAGCCAAGTGGGAATGCAAGTAGCCTCGCGGTTCGCCATCCCCACAAGAAGACCGTCATGCCCCAGATCATCGGAATGGCTGCGAGCCCGCTGACCGCGTGCACACCTGCGCGCCAGCCAACCAGGTAGGTCACCAGCGAAACCAGGACGATCGGCAGTCCCAAGGCTGAGCCGACCCCGAGGCTGGTTCGCAGCGACTCGCGTCGGAGCCAGATGAGGAGGACGGAGATTGGGAGAATGAAGTATCCATAACTGAACTCCTCGACCGTCGACCACACCTCAAAGGCGTGTGCCAACGTTGGCCAGAGCAGGGCCATGGCGGCGAGAGTCAGCGCCACCGGCAGGAGCGCTCGCTGGAGTTGAGAGCGGCTCACTGCAGGTCGATTCAGCAGAGCGTGGGTGAGAGTGTTCATCGTGCTGTTTTCCGCAGCGGCCAGGCGGGGGGTGTGCCAAATCCCGCCCGACTGGTGCCGGGAGAAGCTGCGTTCGGATTAGCTTTCCTCGCGACGGCCGCGAGCGGCGCGCATGCGCATCATGGCGTAACCGATCATGCCCATGGCACCTGTGCCGAAGAGGGCGATGCTGTCGAGCTCGGGAGTGGCCGCGAAGATCCCGCCGTCCTGTGAGATCGGGTGATCACCCGTAATGTTCTGTCCGAAGGCGGCGATCACCGTCTCCGTGTGCGAGCCGAGGGCGCCATCCGCGTTCGGGTCCGCCGAGACTTGCAGATTCAGGTTCGGGGTGTGAGACGTCAACGTGAACGTTGCCGAGCTATCGAAGGGGCCGATAATGACCGGGCCGGTCACGTTGTTGATGAGGAACGTGGTGGCAACGCCGGCATCTGGAGTTGCGGAGATTTGCACCTTGGCGCCCTGGATTCCGCCAAGATCGGCGCCCGTTGGTCCCTTGCAGAAGACCTCTATGACCCCAGTGCCCTGGAAGGAACCGTCTGGCTGCAAGGTCATGACGATGTCGCCAGCTGACAGGAGCCCTACTTCGTTTCGGACACGCGGAGCCGGTACGCCTCGAGCGGATTCGCAGGCTGTCTGCGTGAGTCCGGCGGCCGACGCTGAGCCGGTGCTCATGAGTGTCGCAGTCAGCAAACCTACACCGGCCGCCAAGCGCAACTGCTTGTTGAGAGAAACCATTGTTCCAGTTACCTTTCTTTCGATGCGCAAAGCGCTTTGTTCCGATGGAGCCAGCTTCGCTGACGCCAGTTGATCCGACCCGCCGGCCGGGGTGGGGAAGTGGTTGAGACCAGCTCTGCGGTGGGGCTGGGATCAATATGCGCCACGGCTGGTGAGAACCGCTGGGATGGTGCGTACCAGAATCTCCAGGTCCAGGCCGAGCGACCAGTTACGGATGTAGTGGAGGTCCAGCCGGACCATGTCGTGGAATGGCACTTCACTCCGTCCGCTCACCTGCCACAGGCCGGTGATGCCGGGCACCGCGCGCAGGCGACCAAACTGCCAGTCTTCGTACTCGGCCACTTCTGAGGGAAGCGGCGGCCGAGGTCCAACCAGGCTCATCTCGCCTTTCAGCACGTTCAGCAGCTGAGGCAGCTCGTCGAGGCTCAGGCGGCGCAACGCGTGGCCAATGCGCGTGACACGCGGGTCGCTGCGCATCTTGAACAGTGGCCCGCTGGCCTCGTTGTGCTCGCGCAGGAGTACCAGCAGCTTGTCAGCATCGGGCCGCATCGAGCGGAACTTCAGCATCTTGAAGCGGCGGCCATGTTTTCCCACTCGCTCCTGGCGATAGAACACCGGCCCGGGCGAGTCGAGCTTGATGGCAAGCGCGATGCCAAGGAGCAGCGGTGAGATCAACAGCAATCCGAGGCTTGTCGCCACCAGATCCACCGCGCGCTTGAGCCAGCTCACGCGGGCGGCCGGTGCGAAGCCGATGTACGGTCGTCCGCCGAATCGCTCAACGTCGAACCGGCGCGGCACCAGCTCGGCCAGCTCGGACACGATCCTCACGGTGACGTGACGGGAGAACCCGCGCTCCAGGATGCGGCTCACCTGCTCGCGCCGATCAGCCGGCAGAGCGATGATCACCTCATCGGTGGCCAGAGTATTGACCAGGTGTTCGAGCTGCGATATGCGGCCAAGCAGACGCGTTTCTGACGTATCCGCGAGGTCCTGCGCCACCTGCTGTCCGAGCGGATTCGCGCCTACGATCAGCACCCGCGTGGACAGAGCGAACGTGTCGTGGACGGCGGCGTCGATGCCGTGGGCCAGTGTGCGCCAGATCGCGAGCCCTACCACGGCGAACATCCAGCTGGTGGCAAACCACAGCCGCGAGTACACCGGGTCTTCCATGAAGTAGGACAACGTGATGCCCACCAGCAGCGCGGTGGAAACGGTCGAGACGATGATGTAGAGACGGACCGGCCACGTGTGGCTGCGGTCCTGGTCGTAAAGGCCCTGCAGCGCGAGTCCAATAACCGAGAGAACGCCTACCACCAGGCCAACACGGATGTACTCATCGATGACGGTGGTGAGCGTCGCGCCGGGACGGGGGGTGAAACGCACCCAATGCGCCAGCAGGAAGCCACCGAGGATGATGGCGATGTCCACCATGCCCAGGCATAGACCAGAAAGGACCGAGGCAATCATGGTCCGCTCCAGCGCCGCGGGCGCCGTGTCGATTTGATCGCCTGGACCTGGCCAGGTATGCGCATCGGCGCTTAGCTCAGCCGTGCTCATGCCCGACCTCGCTTCGGGGGGCGTCGCGCGGCCAACAGGCCGAAGGGCACCAGGCCGCCGATAATCCACGCCAGACTCCAGAACGCGCCGCACACGATCAGTAGCAGCGCGCCACCGAGTCCGCTCAGCCCTTCTGTCGTCGAATCGTCCCAACTCACCAGCGGTACCTCTCAGATGCCGCCTGCTGGTTGCGGGACGGCGCTGCCGCCCTTCCGTTCGCTCGCCGCGGAGACGAGCAGACGTGCCAGCATCGGCATGTCGTTCAACACATAGCGACGCCACAGTCGGCGCGGCTCCTGGGCCAGGCGGAAGGCCCATTCCATACCGGCGGCGCGCAGCCATCCGGGCGCCCGCTGGCGCACGCCCGCGTGCAAGTCGAGCACGCATCCGACACCCATGGCCACCGATACGTTCAGCTCGTCGAGGTGCTGGCTGATCCAGAGGTCCTGGCGCGGAGCGCCCAGCGCCACGAACAGGAAAGCAGGCGCGGCGTCACGGATCAGCTGGACCATCGCTCGGTCCTGTTGGGCTGAAAAGTCGCCCAGCGGCGGCGAGTAGCTACCGACGACCCGCAGTCCTGGAAAGCGACGCTCGATTGCGCGCCCGGCCGCGTCGGCGATGCCTTCGGCGCCCCCCAGCAGGAACACGCCCGCGCCAGCTTCGGCCGCCAGCTCGCAGCACGCCTCAACCAGCTCTACGCCAGCGACTCGTTCGGCCAGCGGCTCGCTCTTGAGTCGAGACAGCCAAACCAACGGCATGCCGTCGGCCACGGCCAGGGCGGCGTGGTTGATCGTCTCCATGAACAGCGGGTTACGCTCCGCCAGGCGCAAGAAGTCGAGATTGACCGTGGTGACCTGGTGGGCGCGCCCGTCGGCCAGAAAGCCGCGGATGCGACCAACTGCTGTCGCCAGATCCACGCGGTCGACCAGCACCTTGCCGATCTCGATCCGCGCGCGGCCAGCCGCGGGTGCCGTGTCTTTCGGCGCCAACGTATCAGTTGAGGTCAGCTGTACCGCCTCCAAGACCACGTTTCAGACCTCCTGATGACTCTGGACGCCATGTCGTCGGCGCGAGGGGATTGTGGGAGCGGTCGTGCCGGACCAGCGTTGCTGGCAGGTTTGGAAACGGTTGTCGACTGTGTCGGCTAGTGCGCAGGCGCCTGGCCGTTGCGCCGTGTGAACCGATACGGAAGTGGTGGCATCCGGCCCCGCGGCTGCGCTTGCAGGCGCAGACGTCCCAGAATGGACGCGTGCTTCGACATGTCCTGGACGCTCGTCAGTTCACGCGCCAGTGGCTGGAGGAACAGCTATTTCCGTCTACGCTCGAGCTACAGCAGACGCCGACCGACCGTCTCGAGAAGGCGCTCGCGGGCAAGCGACTGTTCTATCTGTTCTATGAGCCGAGCACGCGCACGCGGGTGTCGTTCGAGATGGCCGCGACACTGCTCGGTGCGACGGTGCACGGGATCGATAGTCACGAACAGTACGCGCAGGACGAGCGTCTCGAGGACCGCATTCGTGTGCTCAACGAGTACCCGCACGACTTCCTGCTGATCCGCTACGACCAGGAAGGTGGCGCTAGCCGCGCCGCGTCGGTGTCGGGCGTGCCAGTGATCAATGCTGGCGACGGGCCTGGCCAGCACCCCACGCAGGCGCTGCTGGACGCGTATACGCTGTGGCGCGAGCTCGGACGGCTCGACGGACTCAGCATCGCCCTGGTCGGCGACCTGTCGTACCAGCGGTCGACGAACTCGCTGGCGTACCTGCTCTCGCAGTTTCGTGACCTGTCCTTCTACCTCGTGAGTCCCCAACTGCTGCGCATGCGCGACGAGGTCCGCGACCACCTGACGAAGTCCGGTGCGAAGATCGAGGAGGTCCGCGACCTTCGTGCCGTCGCCGGCGATGTGGATGTGATCTACGTCACCCGCGCGCAAACGACACGCCTCGAGCACGCGCGCCGTTTCGAAAGCGACACAGGCAAGTACACCGTGGACGCCGACGTGCTCGCGCGTCTGCCAACTCACGCTCGGGTGCTCCACCCGTTGCCGCGCGGTCCGGAGCTTCCGCCGGAATTCGATGCGGATCCGCGGATCGCCTGCTTCCGTCAGGCGGCCAACGGGCTCTACGTGCGTATGGCGCTGCTGTCGCTGCTTGCAGCCGAGACCGCGCAGGCCGCTGTGTAGCCCAGTGTCTTAGCGGCCAAGCCGGCGTGGGCCGAAATCGCTGTGCTGCGTGGCGAACCGCGTGGCGGCCGTGTGGTCGATCGCCCGGACCGCCTCGGTTTCAGACGGCGACGGCGTTTGCGGCGGGCCGTTTTTCGGCCGGCTCGAACTCTTCAGTCACGAGCCGCGCGGCCATGCGGCGCATAAAGAGCAGGCCGTCGATGGCGCGCTGGTCGTGGGTGAGCATGACGTGGACGGCGCAGGGCGCAACAGTGCGCCCCGCGTCGCTGCGGCACTCGCAATGTGCCTGCAGCGCCTGCAGCAGCGCAAGCGCTTCTTCGGTGGTTCCGTTCCAGGTGATCCGTCGTGCCATGCCAGCGATCCGATGTGGGCGGATCGTAAGCACGGCGCGTTGAGAAATTGTTGCCTGAACGTTACGTTGGTTTATCGGTACGCCTCACGACGCGACGATCAGCTCGCCTTCCAGGAAGTCAGGTCGCGGGTTCAGCACCAGATCGATGCCTTCTTGCAGGCCCTGGACGATCTCGACGCTCTTCCCGTCCGTCGCGCCGAGGCTGACGATCGTCTTGTGTACGCGGCTCTCCGTCACGGTATAGACGACGTTCTGCACGGGCGCCTTCGGATCGACAGATCCGACCCGAAGCACCGCCTCTTTGGGCACCATCAGCGCGCCCGCGCGCTGGCCGGTCTGGACTGCCAACTGGGCGAACATGCCTGGCTTCAACTTGCCTTGCGGGTCGGGTATGTCGATCTGGACCGCGACGGAACGCGTGCGCGGATCCAGTACGGGCGCGACCGCCTTCACCGTGCCCGTGAAGGCCTCGCGGGCGAAGCTTTCGACGCTCACCCGCGCCGCCTGGCCTACCTGTAGCTGGCCGAGCTGGCTCTCGTCAGCCTGGACGACCACCTGCATGTCGGGTGGTATCAGCGTCAGCAGCGCGGCCGACGGACTTACCGTCGAGCCGACCCTGGATTTGATGTCGGCCACGATTCCGCTGATCGGCGCCGTGATGGTGGCGCCTCGGGCCCGCGCGCGCGCAAGCTCGGCCTGCGAGAACGCATCCTCAACCGCCGTTTCGGCCGCCTTGATCTCTTCCGGCGACGCCGGCGCGTTCACCAGCTTGAGTTGCGCGTCGGCGGCTTCGAGCATCGCCCGTGCCTGATCCAGGTCAAAGGCCGTGGTCGACAGACGGGCCATCAGCTGCGCCTGCTGGGCGTCCTGCAGGTCGCGCTGGGCCGACGCAACTGCTGCCTGCGTTCCACTCGGGATACGCGCCTTCGTCACCGTGTCGTCGGCCTTCTGGACGTCGGCGCGCGCGGCATCCAGTGCCGCCTTGTCGTTGGCCTTGCTAGGATCGCCCTGCAGCTGCGACAGCTTCGTGCGTGCCGTGGCCGCCGTGGCTTCGGCCTGAGCGACCACCTGCGGATCGGGCACGAGCGCGGCCTGTGCCTGGTCGAGCGTGGCCCGTGCGTCCTTCACGCGCTGGTCGAGCGTCGGGATGTCGGCGTTGTCGCGGGCGGACTGCAGCGCTTTGACCCGCGCCGCCGCGGCGTTGTAGTTGGCCTGCGCCGCGGCCAGCACCTCGGGCTTGCGTCCCGCCTTGAGTGCCGCCAACCTGGCCTCGGCGCTGGCCTGGGCAGCCTGGGCGGCCAGCACCTGCTGGTCAAGATCTGTGTGGTCGAGCTCGGCCAGAGTGTCACCCGCCCGAACGCGAGAGCCGAGGTCGACGCTCAGCTGGTTCAGCGTAGCGGTGACGCGCGGCACGACGGCCACTTCGCCCTTGGTCTGGATCTGCGCGGTGAAGGCGATCGCTCCATTCAGGTCACCGCGAACCGGCTTGCCGATGCGGATCGCCGTGGCGTTGGTGCTGGCCATCGCCGGCTGGGGATTGGCGGGCGCCGTCTGGCTGGGTGTCGACAGCATCGGCAGACAGGCGGTCGAGAAAAGAAGCGCCGCGGTGGCGGCCACAGATGCGGATCGATAAGTAAATGGAACCATTTCGCCAGATGCCACGAGGAGACCGCTGGCGGATCTTAGCATCCGCTCGGCAACGCTCTGACGCGCGGCGGTCGCGTGCCCGCATGCGATCGTCGGCGGCGAGGGAAGCGTGATCAGTTTGTGCCCTGGCGGCGTAAGAACTGCAGTGCAGTGCGCGTCAGGGCAGACCTGGCGAAGGAAGATTGGCGTAGGTGGGCGCGAAAGGCTGGTAGTCGCTCGGGAGCGGCTCGAGCACCAGGGCGGGCGCGCCGCCGCAGAAGTAGGCGTCTGGGAAACCCGGGGACGGTGTTGGCGGTCGCGGGCGCCAGGGCCACCTGCATCTGGCCGTCGTCGCCAACCTGAAGTGGTCGCACGGCGCCGAAACGATCCATCAGCTGCGCGCTCGGGCCCAGCGCAGCGACCGTGCCTGTGCGCGGCTGCGGGCTGCACCAGGTAGTTGGCCTGCTCGTCCAGGGTGGCGCGGAAGTGTGCGCGGCTCAACGGCGCGGAGGGATCGTCCCACGGCACCACGTTCGTCTCGTTCACCCACACGGGCTTGTCGACGGCGTGCATGCGCATCAGGTCGTGGAAGATGCGCGGTGCGTCGAAGAGCCCTCGCGGATTGTTGTAGAGCTGCAGGACGGCGGCGTCGAAGTACCAGCCGTTTGCCCTGGCGCTCGTGTCGGCCGAGATCAGCCGCACGAGCCGCTCGAAATACTGTTCGCGGCCGTACGCCGCGTCCCAGCAGTACGTCATGCCCGCCAGCATCACGCGCGCGTTCGGGTTGGCCGACTTCGCCGCGAGATAGCCGACCTTGAGCAGCTGGTAGTCGTCCGACCACACCTCGGGCTCGTTCCACATGACCCAGGTGTCGATCAAGCCTTCGAAGCGACCCACCACGGCCCGTATCCAGGCTGCCCAGACGTTGCCGGGCTCGTCCACCCGAAGGTCCAGTCCCAGCGGCGGGGACTTCGGGTCGCTGGTGCCGGACGCCCACGTCGGCGTTGAGATGAACTGGCCGACGATCGGACGACCAGCGATGCGCTCGCGGCTGGCGATCTCCGCGCTGGCTGAGCCGAAGGACCATTCGTCTGGGCCGTGACGCTGGATCGCACTCCAGTCGAACATGATGCGCTGCCACTGGACGCCCGCCTCGGCGGCGCGATCGGGAGCGCGAAACGCGTCCACCGCGCCCAGGAGCAGTGGCTGGTACCGAGTTACGGCCGGCCAGATGCGCGGATTGTCGGGCGAGATTGGCCGTGGATCGGGGTCTAGATCGGCCGGCGGCAACGGGCGCGCGACGACCGTGCGGACGCGGGCATCGCGGTCGCCGCGGACAGGGCCAATGCACGCGTGAAGGCGCGGCGAAACATCCTCTCGACGGGCGGTCCGTGCCGGCTGGGGATTCTACGCGTCCAATCGCTATCCTGAGAGCATCACCTCGCCCGACTCCGCACCTGAGCGTCCGCGTCGTGTCGCGCTCCTGGTCGATTACCCCGTACTGATGCGAGCCGTGCGCGCAGTCGATCCTGACGCGTTGCCACGTCTCGACGAGATCGTCCGCCGTGCCAGAAGCCTCGGGTCCGTGTTCGTCTCGCGCGCCTACGGGGCGTGGTACGACCTCGACGAAGCCACCGCGGCCTTCACCGCCGGCCTCGACCCCGTATTCGTGCCGCCGGCCGGGCCCGGCAATGTACCGACCACCAGCGCGCTGGTCGCCGACGGGTTGACGCTGCTGAAGGCCGGCCAGGTGGACGCGCTGGCACTGAGTGGCGACGATCGGCTCTTGCCGCTGATTGCTGCCGCGAAGGCGCAGGGCGTACCCCTGGCGCTCATCGCTCACTCCTGCCTACCCGACGGGCCGTGCCTCAAACTCGTACCCGACGCCGAACCGGCCTCGAGCTTCGTTCGTACGATGACGCGCGCCGAGCGTTACCGCAAGCCAAGCCCCGCCGCCTGAACGCTATCTGCTGGGAAATGCGTGGTAGCACGATTTTGTGATGCCACAATGACGCCAAATCGGCATTTTGTGATGCCGCGATGACGCCCGCGTGACGCTTTTCGCTCCTCGCGTGACGCCCCACGTGACGCCTCGTGTTTAGGCTGAGCTAAGGAAAGGCGGGCGGGCGGCGGCGGGGCGCGAAAAGCAGCGGTTCAGCGGCGGCGGCGTAATGCGCGATCGGCGGCGCGCCCAAGCGGACGGGCGTAATGCGAGATCGGCGGCGCGCACAAGCGGACGGGCGTAATGCGCGATCGGCGGCGCGCACAAGCGGACGGGCGTAATGCGCGATCGGCGGCGCGCCCAAAAGCG
>VBGG01000005.1 GCA_005883405.1 Chloroflexota bacterium
AGCGCGTTCATGCTGCTGCAGGCGCTGCTGGGCCTGGAGGCCGACGCGTTCGAGCGCGTTGTCCGTCTCCGGCCGGTACTGCCGAGCTGGCTTGGCCGCGTCAGCTTCCGGAAGATGCGGGTGGCCGGCAGCCAGGTGGACTTCGACGTCGTTCGCGAGGGCCACCGCGTGCTCGTCGACGTGCTCGACGACGGCGGGCTGCGCTTCGAAAGCCGCGAGGCCTCGCCCGAAGGCATCCCCCAGAGCGACGCCTGAGTCAGGATGTCTAAGCCAGCGCGAGCAACTCGCTGGCGATTCGGTCGGCCGCGTCGCGCGGCATGCTCGCCGCCAGGGCGCGGCCGAGTTGCTCGCGGCGAGGGGCGTCCGCCAGCAGGCTGAGGACACGATCGGCCAGGCTATCCGGCGTCAGCGCCTCCTGGTCAGCCACCTCGATTGCCCCGAGCCGTGCAAACGCCTGGGCGTTGGCCCACTGGTGGGAGCCAGGCAGCGGCACGATGAGACTCGGCCTTGCGAGCGCGGCCAACTCGGTCAGGGTGCCCATGCCGGCGCGGCTGACCACGGCGGTGGCCGCCGCCAGCACGTGCGGCATCTCGTCGACCAGGAACTCGATGGCCCGGTAGCGCTCGGAAGCCGTCGCGGCGGGGACGCCCCGACCGCGCCCGGTCAGGTGGATCACCTGAGCGCGCTCCACGAGTCGCGGCGCCGCGGTGGCGACGAGACGGTTCAGGCCGAGCGCGCCCGTCCCACCCCCCGTGATCACCAGCAGGTCGAGCGACGGGTCCAGGCCCAGGCGGTCGAACGCGAGGCTCGGCTTCGCCGCCAGGATTTCCGCGCGCACCGGGTTGCCCGTGACGCTGGTCCGCCGCCGCGGAAAGTGCGCCAGTGACGACGGCAGGCTGACCGTGATGCGGTCCGCGAACGGCACCAGCAGCCGATTGGCCAGGCCGGGGTCGACGTCCTGCTGGTGGATCAGCGTGCGCGCCCCGACCAGGCGGGCGGCGATCATCGGCGGCACAGCGCCGAACCCGCCTGCCGCGAACGCGACGCGCGGCCGGAAGCGGCGCGCCAACCGGTACGCCTGGGCGATGCCGATGGCAACCCTGCCCGGGTCGGTGAGATTTTGAGGGTCCCAATAGCGTCGAAATTTGCCGGACTCGACGCCCGCGAACTGGATGCCTTGCGCCGCGGCCAGCGCGGCCTCGGGGCCCTGGCGGGTGCCGACGTACAGGAACTCAACCGAGGGCGCGCGGCGCCGCAGCGCCTGAGCCACGGCGAGCACGGGCGTGACCGAACCGCCCGAGCCTCCCCCGGCGAGCAGGACCCGCAGGCTCACTCGGCCGTGAAGCTAGTCTGGTTTCGAGCCCGTTCCGCGAAGCGCTCCAGGCCGAGCTCGGCGATGCGGCTGACCAGCTCGGCGAAGGGGATGCCGCTGGCTTCCCACAACTTGGGGTACATGCTGATCTGGGTGAAGCCGGGCATCGTGTTGATCTCGTTCAGGAACAGTCGGTCGCTGCCGCGCTCCAGGAAGAAGTCGACGCGCGCAAGGCCACTGGCTGCGACCGCCTGGAAGGCCCGCACCGCCAGTCGCCGAACTTCCTCGGCGATCTCGGGCGGGATCTCGGCCGGAATGAGCGCCTGCGAGCCCGTGTCGAGATACTTGGCGCGGTAGTCGTAGAACTCGGCGCCGGGCAGGATCTCGCCGACGATCGATGCGATCGGGTCGTCGTTGCCGAGCACACCCACCTCCAGCTCACGCGCGTCGATGGCGCGCTCGACCAGCAGCTTGGCGTCGAAGCGCGCGGCGGTGCGCAAGCCTGCTTCGAGCTCGCCTCGGTCGCGGGCTTTCGAGACGCCGACGCTGGAGCCCAGGTTGGCGGGCTTGGTGAAGCACGGATAGCCGAGCGCGCGCTCGATTCGATCCAAGACGACCTGCGCGTCGAGCTCGAAGTCGCGGCGCGATACGCTCAGAAACTCGACCACCGGCAGGCCGAGCCCGCGCCACAGCGTCTTCTGGACGACCTTGTCCATCCCCAGAGCGGAGCCCAGGACACCCGCGCCGGCATACGGCACCGACGCCAGCTCGAACAGACCCTGAACGGTGCCGTCCTCGCCGAACGTGCCGTGCAGCACGGGAAAAATCACGTCAAGTGAGCCGATCGGCGGCGCCTCGCCGAGCGGCTCGAGGCCGTCTTCACGGTCCGGCACGCGCACCAGCCCGGTGCGGCCCGGCTCGGGCAGCATGGTGGCGGTTCGCTCGTCGGTGAGCCGACCCGAGCTGAGGGCTTGCAGCGGATCGCCGCCGACCAGCCAGCGACCTTCGCGCGTGATGCCGATCGGGACCACCTCGTGCCCGGCGCGCTCGAGCGCGGCCATCACCGCCCGCGCCGACTGCAGCGACACCTCGTGCTCCCCCGACCGACCGCCAAACAGCACGCCTACCCGCAACCGCCTCATCCCCGCCGCCGCCCGCCCGCCTTTCCTTGCTCAGCGTAAGCCCGAGGCGTCACGTGGAGCGTCACGTGGAAGGCGAAAAGCGTCACGCGGGCGTCATGGCGGCATCACAAAAACGCGGGACGGGCGTCATGGCCGCATCACAAAATATGGTACTATCCGGCGAGTTGCCCGCCGAAGCGTATTTAGTTGTGGTGCGCCAGCCCAACCATTAAGCTCTGGCCGCCCCGCGCGTGCGTACGTGAACGCGTCGGAGATCCAGACTGGGAAAGTCAGACAGCTCTTAGAGGTGGCGACGCAAGGATCGGATGGTGAGGGGAGTACGCAGGGCGCTCATTCGCACCATCCGCTATTTTGTCCTCAGGCCAGCGGCGCTACTCGGCTGGTTGGTCGGTCTTGTCGGCGTCGTGGCGCTGATCGTGGTGGCAACGACGTTCCTGCCGTCGATTCCCGTCTTCGCCAACCTGCGCGGCAACACCGCCCCGACGGCCACCGAAGATTACCTCAAGGGCAATCGCGACTACAATGCCGACCTGGTCTGGAACAGCCTGGACACCGACGCGCAGTCGCGCTTGACGGCCCAGGGCGGCTCGCGGGATGGTCTGCAGCAGCAGATGGACGCGGCCAAACAGAAGGGCGTGCAGCTGGCGGAGATGTCATATATCGGGGGAAAGGCGCTGCCCGACGGCACGAGCATGCAGTTTTATCTGGTCGGCATACGGCAACAAGCGGGATCATCCAGTATCGATTACCAGCCGTACATGTTTACGCTCGATCGCGACGGCAAGATCGCGAAGGTTCAATAGTTCGATGACCGTCCTGATGGACGAAGGGAGATGCGGATGAGCTCAGATCGTGCGCTCGAAGTGAATCTCGGAGTGGACGAGCACGACGAGCTCGACCGCAAGATCGATCGCGCCCACGGGCACGTCGGCATGCTGAACCGAACACTGTTCGTCATCGGCGTGCTGGCGTTCGTCGGCCTGTTCGTGGTCCTGCCGCAGTTGGAGAGCATCTGGCCATTCATCACCACCGGCCTGTAGCTGGTCTTCCAGCTGTTCTACGTGGCCTTCCTGATGATCTTCCAGTTCATCGTGTTGTTCTGGTTCATCGGGCGGCCGCGCATCTACTGGCTGATGCCGGGTGAGACAGGTGTCGGCTTCAAGGATTACAAGGGCAACCCCGAGGTGCTGGAATCCGCCCGTTGATGGGCGGCCAGCCGATCCGCGGTCTCCTCCTCGAAGGACCGCCAGGCACGGGCAAGAGCTACCTCGGTCAGGCGATCGCCACCGAGGCTCAGCTGCCGTTCGGTTACATGTCGGCGCCGAGTATCCAGGGCATGTTCTGGGGCATGGACACGCTGCGCGTCCTGAGCCTGTACAACAAGGCGCGCAAGCTGGCCCGCAAGCACGGCGCATGCATTCTGTTCATCGACGAGATCGATGCCATCGGCAAGTCGCGCTCGGGCGTGGGCAACGCCGGCGGTTTTGGCGGCATGATGATGGGTGGTGGCGGGGGCGCGCTCAACGAGCTGCTGAACCAGATGGACCCGCTGCCCAAAGACGGCTTCAAGGACAAGATCTTGCGCATGTTCGGCCTGCGCAAAGGCACTTTGACCGCCAGCTCCGCATTGGTGCCCCGTCGTACGACGGGCGGCGCGAGATCTTCGATTTCTACCTGGGCAAGGTGAAGCACGTCGACCTACCCCTCGATCAGATGGTGGCCGAGACGGTTAACTACACCCCCGCTCAGATCAAGCACGTCGTCAACGAAGCGGTTGTCCACGCCGTATGGAATGGTCGCGATTCAATCGACTATGCCGACTTCCGCTGGGCGCTCGAGACGTACGAGTGGGGCCTGCGCATGCCGGTGCTTGGCATGACGTACGCCGATAAGCGACGCCTCGCTTACCACGAGTCCGGCCACGCCGTAGCAATGGTCAAGCTGTACAAGCGCTACCGGGTCGCTCGCGCGACGATCGAAGCCCGCCACGATATCGGCGCCGCTGCGCTCGTCGCCCCTCGACCGACGGAAGAGATCCACACCCTGACCAAGGACGAGCTGCTGGCATCGATGCAGGTGTCGTTGGCCAGTCGTGCCGCAGAACAGATCTTCCTGGGCCCCGGCGAAGAGATGGCCGGCGCCTCGGGTGACCTGGCGCACGCCACGCAGATCGCCGAGCAGATGATCAAGCTGTACGGCATGAACGGCTCGCTCATGTCGTATGGCGGCATGTTCGGCGCCAATAGCCCCTTCGGAGGCGGCGGCATGGGCGGCGGCCGCGAGGTCGACCGACTGCTCGATCAGAACTTCAAGCGCGTCAAGATGCTGCTCGAGGAGCACCGCGAGGCGGTCATCGCCGTCGCCGAGGCGCTCATCGAGAAGCACGCGCTGATGGGTGACGAGGTCTACGATCTGGTCGCCAGGGCCGAGGCGCGCACCAATGGCCACGCCAACGGCCATGTGCAGGCGCCGCCGCCGAACGCGCCGGCGTTCGAGATCGCTGCTGGCGGCCAGCAGCGCCAGGATCCGCCCAACTAGCAACTCGCCTCTCCCTCTGGGAGTGGATTAAACCGCGCGCAGCGCGGATGAGGGTGGCGTACGAGCAGTAACGTTTTCGCTCGTACGGTACCCTCACCCCAACCCTCTCCCAGAGGGAGAGGGAGTTGTCTTTTTCGCGGTGGCGGCACGCTCGAGCAACTCACGAGCAGTGGTGCGCGCCGCGTCGGTGGCCGCGCCGCCCAGCATGGCCGCGAGCTCATCCACGCGCTGATCGCCTTCGACGCGCGTTGCAGTGATCTCGCGAGACGCGCGAGACACCACGTAGTGGCAGTCGGCGAAGGCGGCTACTTGCGGCAGATGTGTGACGCACAGCACCTGGTGAACGGCGCCAGCCACCGCCCACAGCTTCTCGCCCACGACAGGCCCGGTTCGGCCACCCACGCCCGCGTCGATCTCGTCGAAGATCAACGTGGGCCGCGTCTCCGCCCGCGACAAGACCGTCTTCAACGCCAGGGCGATGCGCGCCAGCTCCCCGCCCGAGGCGACACGCGCCATCGGCCGCGGCTCTTCGCCAGCGCTCGTCGTCAGCAGAAACTCGACGCGATCGATCCCCGTCAGATCGACAGGGTCACCCTCCACCGCGACGACGAACCGCGCGCCGATCAGGCGCAGCTCGCCGAGCTCTCGTTCGACGGCCGATGAAAGCTCCAGCGCCGCGCGCTGGCGACGCCCAGAAAGGGCCGACGCGGCGGCCGCGAGCTCCGACGCGAGCTGGCCCTCCAGGACCTGCAGGGCCTCGACTTGTGATGAACGCAGCTCAAGCTCGACGAGTCGGCGCCGCGCGTCGACGGTGTACGCCAGGATCTCGCGAACGGACTCGCCGTACTTGCGCTTCAGATCGCCGATCAGGAACAGCCGTTCCGCTGTGCGCTCCAGTGCCTGGGGATCAGCTTCGATTGCTTCGAGGTAGACGCGCAGGGACCTGACCGACTCCTCGGCCTGCGTCAGCGCCGCGGTCAGCGCCTCTCCTTCGGACGCCAGCACGCGATCGATGTGGCCGGCATCGTCGAGCGTGGCCACGGCACTGCCCAGCAAGTCCACCGCCCCCGGCATCTCGTCGTCGTCACCCGCCAGTGCCTGGTACGCCGCCACCGCCGCTTGCTGCAGGCGCTCCACGTGCTGCAGACGCGTGCGCTGCGCCAGCAGCTCGGCTTCCTCGTCCTCGCGCAAGCCCGCGGCGTCGATCTCGGCTACCTCGTGGTTCAGCCTGTCCTGTAGCCGCGCGGCCTCGCGCTCTTCGGCGACCAGCGTGCGCAACGTCTCGCGCGCACCGCGGAGCTCGCGTACCAAACGTGCAACCTCCGCACGCTCCGCGAGCACGCCGGCGTAGCGATCCAGGTACTCGAGCTGCTCCCGCGAGCGCAGCAGCGCCATGTGCTCGGATTGGCCATGGATGTCCACCAGACGCTCGCCGATCTCCTGCAGAACGGAAAGCGGCACGCCTCGACCATTGACGCGGGCGCCACCACGGCCGCCGCCGCCGGCCACCTCACGGCTGACGATCAGCGCGCCGTCCTCGGGCTGCAGACCGTACTCGTCGAGGATGCTTGCGAAGTCGGCCGACAGATCCTCCGAAAGAATGAAGACGCCCTCCACGAGCGCGCGCTGGGCGCCGCTACGCACCGCCTCAAGTCCCAGCCGATCTCCCAGCAGCGCGCCGACGGCGTCGATCAGGATGGATTTGCCGGCGCCCGTCTCGCCGGTGATGACATTGAGACCAGGCTGCCACTCGATCTCGAGGTGATCGACGATCGCGAAGTTGCGTATCGTGAGGCGGCTCAGCACTCAGCGCTGATTATGGTCGGTTCGGCCAGCGCTCGCAGGATTCCGTCGAGTGAGATCGGATCGGCGCCGCGTCGCCAGCGGCTGAGGAACTCGACGTTGCCGGCCGGGCCCCTGATGGGCGAGGCGGCCAGGTCGGTGATCCGCCACTCCTGGTCCGCCGACCATGCGACCAGGTCGGTCAGCACCTGACGGTGAACGGCGGGGTTGCGCACCACGCCACCCTTGCCAACTTGAGAGCGACCGGCTTCGAACTGCGGCTTGATCAGCGCCACGATGTCGTCTTTGACCAGGCGGAAGACTGACGGCAAGGCAAGCCGGAGCGAGATGAACGAAACGTCGACGACCGCCAGGTCAGGCACCTCCGGAAGCTCTGTGAGGTGGCGGACGTTGGTGCGCTCCATGGCCACCACGCGTGGGTCGCCGCGCAAGCGGTAGTGCAGCTGGCCATAGCCAACATCGACGGCGTACACGCGGCGGGTGCCTCGCGCGAGCAACAGGTCGGTGAAGCCGCCGGTGGAGGCGCCGACGTCGAGGGCCACCGCGCCGGTCGGCTCGATGGCCCACTGGTCGAGTGCGCGTTGCAGCTTGAGCCCGCCGCGGCTGACGTACTCGGGCCCCCCGGAGATCACCTCCACCGCTGCGTCGTCGGAAACGCTCAGCGCTGGCCGAGTGGCGACCACGCCGCCAACGCGGACACGACCCCCGAGGATCAGCGCGTGCGCCCGTTCGCGCGTTTCAGCCAGCCCGCGCTTGACCAGAACCAGGTCGAGCCGCTTACGCGACGTACTCGTCGAGATACTCGCGCAGCTTGTGCCGCAGCTTCGGCTGGCGCATTTTGCTCAACGCGGCGGACTCGATCTGCCGAACACGCTCGCTGGTGACGCCGAGCTGATCGGCGATCTCGCCCAGTGTGTGCTCGCGCCCGCCGTCGAGACCGTAGCGCAGCCGCAGCACCTGCCGCTCACGCGGCGAGAGCACTTGCATCGCGTCATCCATGTGGCGCCGCAGCATGCCCTGCGCTGCCATCTCATGCGGACTGCGAATCGACCTGTCGGCGATCAGATCGCCCAGCGTGCCGCCCGAATCTTCGGTGCCCAGCGGTGTCTCGAGCGACACCGGCTGCCGCGACGATGCCTGGATCTCCTGCACCCGCTCGGGGCTGAGATCCAGCCGATCGGCAATCTCCTGCACACGCGGCTCGCGACCCAGCTCCTGCTGCAGATCGCGAGCGGCCTTGTAGACGTCGCCGATGGCCGCGACCATGTGCGTCGGCACGCGGATCGACCGCGCCTGCTCGGCCAGCGCGCGCGTCATGCCCTGGCGAATCCACCAGTAGGCGTACGTGCTGAAGCGGTAGCCCTTGCGCCAGTCGTACTTCTCGACAGCTCGCGCCAGGCCAATGTTGCCCTCCTGGATCAGGTCGAGCATCGGCAAGCCGCGATTCAGGTACTTGCGAGCGACGCTCACGACCAGCCGCAAGTTCGCTTCAGTCAGTCGGCTTCGGGCCCGCTCGCCGGCATTGACCAGGTCTTCGGTCTGGTCGTGCTTCTCTTCGCTGTGCTCGGCGCCGTGGTTGAGCTGGCGCTTGGCGTCCTCGCCGCGTTCGATATGTTGCGCGAGGTCGATCTCTTCCTCGGCGGTCAGCAGCGCAGTCGCAGAGATGTCGCGAAAGTAGATCGCGGCGTTGGTGGGTGGGGCCTCGTCGCCACTGGCGCTGCGCTCCGGCGTGCGCCGGAGGGCGGGCGGAACTTCCTGCGCCTGACCGCCTAGCTCGTCGCCCATGGGCTCGGTGTCGGCCCAGGGACCGGCGTTGGGCATGCCCTGCTCGGCGACGCCCTCCTCAGAATCGAGGCCCGCCTCCTCTAGCAGCTTGCGCAGTTCGTCAGCGTCGATTCCCACTTGCTGCTCCTGTCCCCGTGTATGCCCGGATGAATCCAATCGGCCGGTCTGCAGGACGCGTGCCCTGCCCGGCCTGATCCTATTGAACAACGTCTCGACCGCGCGTTGGGTGATGGAGATCTTAGAAAATGCGCGAGACGAGGGAGCCATTCGCCTCCTCGTCGCGAGACCGCCCGCGGACGGTGACCAATATCGGCCGCGCCAGCATGTGCGGCGGATGTTGCGATTTGGGTAGAGCGCGCTCACGGGCCCCAGTTGATCCCGAGAAGCTCAGCGACGCTTCTTCTTCTTGCGCGCCTTGTGGTGCTGGCGGTTGCTCGGCGCGGCGCTGCCTGTGGAAACGGGCTGCGGCGCCGCAATCGCGGGGTTGCCCAGTCCGGGCAGGCTTGGCATACCGCCGCCCAGCCCGCCAACGCCGCCGAGCTGACCCAGGCCGCGCATTCCAGGCATGCCCTTCGAGAGCTGCTTCATCAACCCCTGCATCTGGCGGAACTGCGCCAGCAGCTGATTGATCTCGGCCGCCGTGGTGCCCGAGCCACTGGCGATGCGCCGCTTGCGTGAGCCACCGATGATCTCGGGCCGCCGACGCTCCTCGATAGTCATCGACTGGATCATGGCCTCGATGCGCTTGAACTGCTTTTCATCCACCGATTGACCGGCCTGGCGCGCTTCCTTCAGCGCGCGGCCGACACCCGGCAGCAGCTCGACCAGCCCGGTGAGGCCGCCGCCGCCCGCCATCTTGCGCAGCTGACTCATCTGATCCAGGAAGTCCTGCAGGTCGAACTCGCCTTTGACGACCTTCGACTGCATCCTGGCGGCCTGCTCCTGGTCGACGTGCTCCTGGGCGCGCTCGATCAGACTCAGCACATCGCCCATGCCCAGGATGCGCTGCGCGAGTCGGTCCGGGTGGAACTGCTCCAGGGCGTCGAGCTTTTCGCCGGTGCCGACGTACTTGATCGGCACGCCCGTCACCTCGCGCAGCGACAGCGCCGCGCCACCGCGCGCGTCGCTGTCCAGCTTGGTCAAGATGACGCCGCTCAGCGGCACGTGCTGCCTGAAGCCTTCGGCGACCCGAACCGCCTCCTGGCCGGTCATCGCGTCGGCGACCAGCAGGGTTTCGTGCGGCGCGACTTTTGCCTCGATGGACTCGAGCTCACGCATGAGCTCCTCGTTGATCTGCAGACGGCCGGCGGTATCGATGATGACGAAGCTGAGTCCCGCCTGCTCCGCGTGTTTGACCGCGGCCTGGGCAAGCTCAGGTGGCTTCTTGCCCGCCTCGTGGAACACCGGCACGTCGATCTGCTTGCCGAGCGTTTGCAGCTGGGTGACCGCAGCCGGCCGATACGGGTCGGCGGCGACCAGCAGCGGCCTATGGCCCATCTTGCGGATCTGAACGGCCAACTTGCCGGCGGTGGTCGTCTTGCCCGAGCCCTGCAGGCCGACCAGCATCACGACTGTCGGCGGCTTGGAAGCCACCGTGAGCCGCGGAGGTGACGTACCCAGGAGCTCGACGAGCTGATCGTGGACGATCTTGATGACCGTCTGCGCCGGCGTCAGGCTGTGCACGACGTCCTGTCCGACGGCCTTGTCTTTGACGGCCGCTACGAACTGGCGGACTACCTTGAGCGAGACGTCCGCTTCCAGCAGCGCCACACGCACTTCGCGCAGCGCCAGCTCGACGTCCTCTTCGCTCAGCCGCCCCTTGCGACCGAGGCGGTCAAAGACGGACTGGAGTTTTTCTGAAAGAGATTCGAACATAGGTGTGAGTGGTGAAGTCTAGCGTTGCGGAGGGCCTCTACATGGCCGAGCATGCCAGCATTGTCCGCCTCACTCGTTTTCAGCCCGCCTCGGGCAAACGCGATGAGCTGATTCGCCGCCTCGTGGACGGCGCCGAGGGTATCCGCGAGCTCGAAGGGTGTTTCGGAGCGCAGATCTGCACCGTTCGCGAGAATCCCGACGTGATCGTGGCCATCTCGCGTTGGGCGAGCCAGGCGGCCGTCGATAACTTCCTGCGGACCACCGAGGCTCAGCGGGCCGAGGTCGCGAAACTGACGGCTACCCCGCCGTCTGTGGAGCACCTGATCTCCGCGACTTGACAGCTAGCGGCTTTTGAAGAGCGCGCGGACGAACGCCTCGGAGTCGAACTCGGACAGGTCGCCCAGCTGTTCGCCGGTACCGACGAAGAGCACCGGCACTTCGAGCTCATCAACAATCGCGAAGACCACGCCGCCCTTAGCGGTCCCATCCAGCTTGGCCAGGATCAGGCCGTCGAGCCCAGTGGCATCTTTGAAGGCGCGTCCCTGGACGATCGCATTCTGACCCGTCGAGGCATCGAGCACCAGCAGCGTCCGCACGTGCTGTACGTTCTGCCGCTCGAGCACGCGGCGAATCTTCTTGAGCTCTTCCATCAGGTTGACTTTGGTGTGCAACCGTCCGGCGGTGTCGACGATCAGCAGATCGGTGCCGCGCGATCGAGCCGTGGCAACGGCGTCGAAGACGACTGAGCCAGGGTCCGAGCCGGGATTCTGCGCAATCACCGGCACGCCGACTCGATCGCCCCACAGCTTGAGCTGGTCAATGGCGGCCGCACGGAAGGTGTCGCCGGCCGCCAGCACGACCCGTCGGCCTTGCCGCTTCCAGTAGTCGGCGAGCTTGGCGATGCTGGTCGTCTTGCCCACCCCGTTGACCCCAACCACCAGCAGCACGCCAAGCTGGCCGTCGGGCGCCAGCATCTCTGTTGGCTCCGTTGGCGCGACCTCGTTGAGGCTCAGCACCAGCTCCTCCTGCAGCAGACGGTACAGGTCCTTCGAGTTGCTGGCGTTGCCCAGCTCAACCTCGTTGCGCAGGATCTCGAGCAGCTGATCGGTGGTGTGCACGCCGACGTCGGCCTGGAGGAGAAGCTCCTCGAGCTCGTCCCACAACTCGTCGTCGATGGCCCGTGGCTGCTCGAAGACACTGGCGATGCGCGCAAAGACGCCTTCGCGGGATTTTTCGACGCTCTTATCGAGCTTGAACCAGCGGCTAAGAATCATAGTTCCCCAGAGGGGACCCCCTTTGGGGCGCGGTTGGTCTCGGCGTTGACGGCGCCCACGGCCGACACAGTTTCCGCGGGTGCGCTTGCGGCAATGGACCGAGGACGAACCGAGAAAATGTGAGACACGCCCGCCGCGTCCATGCTGACGCCGTAGATGGCGTCAGACTTGTCCATCGTCGCGCGGTTGTGGGTGACGACAATGAATTGTATCTGTCGAGCGAACTCGGCCAGCAGATTCGCGAAGCGTTGAACGTTGGCTTCATCCAGCGCCGCGTCGACCTCGTCGAGCACGCAGAACGGCGTCGGGTTGATCTTCAGCAAGCCGAACAGCAGCGAGACGATGGTGAGCGCGCGTTCACCACCGCTCAGCGACAACAGACCTTGCAGCTTCTTGCCCGGCGGCCGGGCCACGATGTCGACGCCGCTCCGCAGCAGATCGTCGGGCTCGGTGAGCACCAGGCGCGCTTCGCCTCCGCCGAAGAGCTCGGAAAAACACTCCTGGAACGCCGCCTGGATGGCCGCGAACGCCTCCCCGAACCGCTCGCGCATGTGCGTTTCCAGCTCCGCCGCTGCCGACTCCAGCTCGGCCATCGCCACCCGCAGGTCGGCCGATTGGTGCTCGAGAAAGGCATGCCGCTCGCTCAGCTCGCGATACTCTTCCACGACCGATTCGGCCACGCCGCCCACCGCCCGCAGCTCACGCTGGAGTGTGGCGATGCGCCTTCGAGCAGCCTCCAGATCAAATGCCTCAAGCGGCTCGGCCAATCCGTCGAACCGCAGGCGGAGCTGCTCTGCCCAGGCCGCGCCGCCGTACGTTTCGGCTTCCATCTCGGCTGTCTCGGCGATCTCGGTGTTCAGGCGCTCGACCTCGTCCGTTGCGCGTTGCGCGGCCACGTGACGTGCCTCACGCACCTCATGTGCCGCGCGCTCTGCCGCGCGCAGCACGCCGAGCCGCTGCTCAGTCAACTGTCGTTCGGCCAGCAGATCCACGCGACGCGCCTCGGCCGATTCCAGCTCACGCTCGACCGGCGTCAGCTCGGCCTGCATCGCGTCCAGCTCGCGCGTGAGCTGGCTTTCGCGCTCAGTGATCTCGGCCTCCTGGCCGCGCAAGTTCGCAAGGCGAGCGCTGGTGGCTTCACGGGCGGCGGCGTTGGACGCCATTTCTGCCTCGATGCGCGCGTGCAACGCCTCGCGCGCGGCGCGCTCCGCTTCCCGGCGACCGGCGGTCGCTTCGACAGTGATCATCTCGGCGCGGGCCTGGCCGACCCGCTCTCCGATAGCCGACACCTGCTCGTCGAGCTGACGCAGCTGATCGGCGAGCGCGTCGCGTTCCCTTCGAGCGACGGCGAGCTCCTCGCGCGTGCGGTCGGCTCGGGTGGTCGCGCGCAGCCGTTCTTCCGAGTGTTGCGACGCCATGCGCATCGCACGCTCGTGCGCCGCTTGAAGCTCCTGCACTTCAGCACGCGCCGCCGACTCGGCTCGCTGCAGCTCGATGAGGTGGGCTTCGATTTCGCCGAACGCGCGACGTGCCCCGCGCTCGTCAGCTTCGGCGTCGTCCAGGCTGTCCCGCGCGGTCTGGACTTCGGCTAGCGCGGCGTGTCGCTGCGCCTCGGCGGCCGCCAGCTCCGCCTCCAGCCGACGCACCTGGCGCGACCAATCAGCCAGCACTGATTGGCCTTCGTCGCCAACCCGCTCGAGTGGCCGGGCGCCTTCGGCTGCCAGCAGAAGACCGTCCATGGACAACACCGCCCAGGCTGGTGCGTCGGCGGCCAGGCGGGTCGTCAGCCGACGGTGCGCCTCGCGAGCCGCCTCGTCGTTGGCCAGCACGACGGTGCGTCGCAAATAACCGGCAAGCAGCAGGTCGATCGGTCGGATGCGCGTCGCAAGCTGTCCCGCCAGGCCGAGCACCGGCAAATCCTGGAGCGCCGCCTGCCAATCGGGCGGCAGCTCGGCGTCGTCGCGGCGGCTCAGGTCCGTCGCGCCCAGCGCAGCCAGTGCGCCCTGCAGCCGGTCGGCCTGCTGGCTGGTCACACGCAGCGCTTCTCGGGCCTGCTCGAGGCGCGCCGCGGCCTCGTGTTGCGCGTCGGCCGCGGCAGCGAGGCGATCGCGCGTGCGCGCCAGACTCTGGTCAAGGTCGGCCCTTTCCGTCGTTCGTGACGCGAGCTCCTGCTCGATGCTGGCCAGACGAGTCTCGCGGTCGCTCTGGCGCGCCTGGTCGACGGCGAGGTTGGCCTGCAGCGATTGGAGGTGCTGCTCCGTGCGCGTCAACCGCGCCTCGGCTTCGCGGATGCCGTGCTCGGCGGTCTCGACGTTCTTCTGCAGCGACGCGCGCTCAGCCTGGGCCGCGTCCAGCGCGGCGGTCTCGTCGGCCAGGTGCGCCTGCAGGATTGCGAGTCGACTCGCATCGTCGGGCAGGTCGCCGTCGGTGGTCTGGCCGGCCGCGCGGGCAGCCTCCGTCGCCTCTTCGGCGAGGCGCTCGAGCAGGCCATGATGGCGGAGCAGCTCGGCTTCAGCGCCCGACTTCTGCTCGGTAGTACTGGCCAGTCGCTCACGGAGCACCGCCAGGCTGCGCTCGGCCACCCGTACCTGCTCAAGGAACGCTTCGGCGCGCGGCCGCAGCTCTGAAAAACGCTCCTCGAGTGTGGCGAGCCGCTCGTCGACGTCTCGCAAGTCTCGCTCGCCGGCGGTGGACTCGGCTTCCGCATGTTGGGCCTCCAGAGTGGCTCGCGCTGACTCGTCTTCAGCCTGCCGTCGCTCGGTATGTGCATGCGCCAGGCGCCAGCGGAAGGATCGGATGAGGAGGTCGTGCAGCTCCTTCCGGAACGCTTCTGCCCGTTGCGCACGATCCGCCTGGGTCTTCAAGCGCCGGACGTGCGGCGTCAGCTCGGCCAGGACATCCTGCACCCGCACCAGGTTGGCCTGAGTAGACGTCAGCTTCGAGCGCGTGTCGTTCAGGCGAAGCTGGTGACGGCGGATGTCGGCCACGTTTTCGAACGCGACTCGACGCTCGTCGGGACGCTGCAGGATCAGCTCGTCAATCGAGCTCTGACCGACGACCGTGTAGCTGTCCGGGCTGAGGCCGGCGTGCAGCAAGAGCTGGATGATGTCCTTCAGGCGGACCCGCGAGCCATTCAGCAGGTACTCGCTGTCGCCCGAGCGGTACAGCCTACGCGTGACACGGACCTCTTCGTAGTCGATCGGCAAGCTGCCGTCGGCGTTGTCGAGCACCAGCGAGACTTCGGCCATGCCCAGCGGCTGCCTCGTTGCCGACCCGGCGAAGATCACCTCCTCCGGCTTGCGTGCGCGAACGGCCTTGGCCGACTGCTCGCCGAGCACCCACAGCACCGCGTCGCTGATGTTGGATTTGCCGGAGCCATTCGGCCCGACGATGACGACGATGCCGCGCTGGAGCTCAGCGGAGGTTCGCGCAGCGAAGGACTTGAAGCCGACCAGGTCGAGACGCCGCAGATGCAAGGGCGCCTACGAGTATGCCAGGCTCAGCCTGTCTTCGGACGTGACCCATGGAAAAAGTCCTGGGGCCGCGGCCGAAAGCCATTGTGCTCGTCACGTTTGGCGGCCGCGTCCCTAGACCAGTCTGTCACTAGAAGTTCGGCCGACTGCGTCTTGGGCCAAAAAACGGCTCGTCGGCCGAACTTCTATTCCGCCTCGTCGAATTCGTCCTGCGGCTCTTCGTAGCCCTCTTTGACGTTGAGCATCTGCAGCGCGGCGTGGGCGGCGGCTTGCTGGGCGGCGCGCTTCGAGTGGCCGCTGCCGCGGGCGTTGATTTCGGGCCCGGCCTTCACCTCGACGACGAACACCGGGGCGTGCCCCGGCCCACTATGGTCCACCAGGTTGTAGATGGGCGTTGACTCGAAGCGCGCCTGCGTCACCTGCTGGAGGCGCGACTTGGCATCGACGACCCGCTGCGGACTGAACCCCATGTTGATGTCCTGGTCGATGAACGGCATCAATACGGATCGTGCCGCGTCCAGGCCGGCGTCCAGATAGATCGCGCCGATCACCGCCTCGAAGCCTCGCGCCAGCAGCGCTGGTCGGTCGCGACCCCCGCCTCGTGCTTCGCCGCGGCCGAGCAGCAGGTGCGGCCCCAGTTGCAGCTGACGCGCCCAGCGCGCGAGTGTCGATTGGCGCACCAGCCACGCGCGCAGCACCGTCAGCTCACCCTCGGCGGATTCGGGGCGCAATTCGTACAGACGATGAGCGACCACTACTCCCAGCACCGCATCGCCGAGAAACTCGAGTCGCTCATTCGATTCGAGGCCGCGCCCGGGCCGCTCGTTGACGTACGACGTGTGGATCAGCGCTGCCTGAAGCAGCGACAGATCCCGGAACGTGTAGTCGAGCGTGCCGGACAGAGCGGGCGCCCCGGACAGAGTTTCGTGCATGGAGCGAGTGCAGGGATGCAGCGCCAGGCAAGCCAATGGTACTCACCTCGACTGCCAGCGCGCCGTGACATATACGAACGGGCGGGCATCCACGGTTTAAGACATGCACGGCGGTGATACGTTTCGCAGGCAGCGGCGCGGCCGACGCTCTGGATGTGGAGGCGCGAGTCTCCCGTCGGGGCCGCATGGCCACCGCCCTCGAGCGCTGGCCGCGGACCCCCGTAATCGGCAGTGTGAACGAAAACCGCGAGCCATGCCCGAGGCCGGCCGACTCCGCCCAGATGCGACCGCCGTGCGCTTCGATGATCTGACGGCAGATGGCCAGACCGAGCCCGGTGCCGCGGATGCTCCGATGCGATAGACCCTGCAGGCGGAAGAACTTCTCGAACACCTGGTCGAGGGCGTCCTCGGGGATACCAAGACCGCTGTCTTCCACGCTGACGACCAGAAAACCGCCCGCCGCGCGTGACGACAACCGAATCCGCCCACCCATCGGCGAGTATTTGCGTGCGTTGGATACAAGATTGGCGAGCACCTGCTGAATACGATCCGGCTCGGCCCTGGCCGCCGGCAGATCGTCCGGGCAGTCGAGCAGGACGGGGTGCTCGCGATCGTGGGCAGCGACAGCCGCCGCGCAGCGCAGCAACTGGCCCAGGTCGACCTGCCGGGGCTTGACCGCTGCCGCGCCGGCCTCCATGCGCTGCAGGTCGAGCAGGTCGTTCAAGAACTGAGAGACGCGCACGCCTTCGTCGCGCATCGTCTCCAGGTATTCGCGCTGCCGTTCGGGCGGCCAGTCGTGGTTCAGCAATAGCTCGGTGAAGCCGAGAAAGGTCGCGACGAGATTGCGCACTTCATGGCCGAGAACGGCGACGGGATCCATCGCCGGCAATGATCGCGGCCGGGGGACGCGCGAACGTACCCCCGCTAGCGGGTAATCGCCTCGCCCAGACGGGGGGTTGAGGCCTCACCGCCGTCCGCGTACGGCGCGACCATGGCGCGTAGATTAAGGGCATGCGCGTCTCGGTGGTCGGCCTGGGCGCAGGCCCGTCCGAGTGGATCAGCAGCGCGGCGATCGCGCGCCTGCATACGCCTGGCGCGCACGTCTTCGCGCGAACGCGCTTCTTCCCCCACCTGGCGCAGGTACTCGCGGGCCTCGACTGGGACAGCTTTGACCGGCTGTACGAGACGGCCGAGTCGCTGGACCAGGTGCACCAGGAGATAGCCGAGCGTTTGCTCGCGGCCGGCGACGAGGTTGTGCTGGCGGTGCCGGGGGACGGCATCCTGGGCGAGGCGGTGCTCAGGCGCTTGCGCGATGCCGGCGCCCGGGTGGAGGTGGTGCCGGGCGTTCCGCTCGGCGTGTCCGCGCTGGCGGCCGCCGCGATGCCGGCTGTCGATGGTGCCCAGATGGTCGAAGCGACGTCGCTGGGCGGCTCCGGGATCGACCTGCTCGTCGAGCTGAACCCACGCTGGCCCGCGGTCGTGACTGGCGTGTTCAATCCGCGCGTCGCCGGCGATCTGAAGCTCGCGCTTCAGCGAATCTATCCGGCGGAGTACCTGATCTCGGTGGTTCACCACCCTGGCCTGGCCGACGAACAGGTGCAGCAGCTGCCTCTGGCAGAGCTTGACCGCGCACGGCTCGAGCTCGATCACCTCACCCACGTCGTGCTGCCGCCGCTCGAGGGCTACGTACCAACCGGCTCCTCGCACAGCCTGCGCGCGATCGTTGCCCGCCTGCGCGCGCCGCGCATCGGTTGCCCATGGGATCTCGAACAGACGCACCGCAGCCTGATCCCGTACGTCATCGAAGAAGCGTATGAGGTGGTCGACGCGATCGAAGACGAAGACGCGGGCGGGCTGGCCGACGAGCTTGGCGACCTGCTGCTTCAGGTGGCGCTTCACGCCGAAATTGCCGACCAGTCGGCCGAATTCGAATGGAACGATGTGGTGCGCGCGCTCTCGGAGAAGCTGGTACGCAGACACCCGCACGTCTTTGGGGAGGTCCTGGTGAGCGGTGCTTCGGACGTGGTCCGCAATTGGGACCAGCTCAAGGCCGCCGAGCGCGTGCACCAGCCGCGGATGTCGGCGCTCGAAGGCGTGCCGAAGAGCTTGCCGCAGCTCAAGCGGGCGGCAGAGCTGGCACGCAAGGCCACGAAAGCGGGGTTCGACTGGCCGACGCGCGAGGGAACGCTGGATAAGGTGCGCGAGGAGCTGGCCGAGCTTCTCGAGGCTACCGATATGGACGAGAAGCGCGAGGAGCTCGGCGATCTGCTGTACATCCTGGCCAAGCTGGCCTGGCAGGACGGCGTCGATCCCGAAGAAGCGCTGCGCGCCGCCAACCGCAAGTTCGCCGATCGATTCGCCGTGCTCGAGCAGATCGCCCGCGAGCGCGGCTGGGACAGCCTCGCAGGCCGTGCGCTGGAAGACCTCGACTCCGCCTGGGCTGAAGCCAAGCGCCGCACCAGAGCCTGACTGGCAGTCGCCAGCGCTGCTTGGGTACACTTTGCCGCACTCCGGGCTCTGGCGGAGCGTGCCTACAAGATCACGTTTCAGGAGCCCCGAGCCGCGCACGCACAAACGGGCGGTAGCGCAGCCTGGTAGCGCACAGCGTTCGGGACGCTGGGGTCGGAGGTTCAAATCCTCTCCGCCCGACCCACAGAGAGAAGCCTGGCCACGACGAGCGTGCAGTCATGCTGGCGGGTCTGCGTCGAGCTGGGAGAGGCAGGCACGGCCGATCTCGGCGGCGCGATCGAACCTGGCGGGGCTAACGGCTGTGTCGGACCAGGCTTCGATTTCGTCGCGCGCCCAGGTAGACCAGTTCGCGAGCATGGTGTTGTAGTCCCACAGGAATCTGTACACGAGCGCGGCGACGTGGCCACGATCTGGCGGCATGGCTGCTAGCCGCGCGTGGCGATGCGGACACCGTGCTGCAGCGCCGCCTGTGCCTGTGACCTGCGCTCTGAGCTAGAGTCCTGACAAGACGACCAGAGGTGCACATGCGCTACGGAATCCGAACCGAGCTGGCGGGCGTCACACAACAGCAGTACGACGGCATGCACGAGGTCTTTGGCCCCCTCGCGGGACAAGCGCCGGGGTTCATCGCCCACATCGCTGGCCCGACCGAGGGCGGTTGGTACATGACCGAGGTCTGGGAATCCAAGGCCGATTACGACCGATTCATGCAGGAGCACGTCTTTCCGAAGCTGCCGCCGGACGCGCCGAGGCCCAAGATTCAGGAATTCGAGGTGTACAGCCGTCAGATCAAGGGCCAGCTCCACGCGTGAGCCGAAGTATCACGCCAGGAGAGCTATGAGCATCAACGTTGTCGGGGCGGGTGCAGGCCAGACAGTCGCTGCTGGGCCGATGTCCATCCGCATCATGGAAGACGGCAGCCACGCGGACCAGGCACTCCGCACACGTTCGCCAATCCAGGCGAGCAACCGGTGGTGATGCGGAACGTTCGGCCGCGTGCGGACACTTTTAGCCAGCCCGTCTTGTCGCGGCAATAGCGCTCAGTAAAGTTCTCTGTGCTGATCAAGATCTCTTAGCTATCGTTGGTCAGCTTCACATCACGCATTCGGGTGGAGCACGCGCTGGGCAGCGGCGGGGTCGTAAGCGCCGTGGACGACCACCAGGATCTGCCCCTGGAAGACGGCTCGTTCGAGGTCCGCGGCTTCATCGACCGGCACGCCGACACCGACCAGGGCGCCGGTGACC
>VBGG01000189.1 GCA_005883405.1 Chloroflexota bacterium
GTAACCAGCTCCGGCCCTTCGAGCGCATCGCACAGTCGGCGGAACATCACCTGCCCACCCGCCTGGATGATCAGGCTGCCGTCGCTGGCCTGGTATACGCCCGTCGGTTCCGAGATCGGATGATAGTTACCAGCCTGCCGCGGCACTTCTCCGGCGAGCAGATAGCGCGCCGCCTGGAACTCCATCAGCCGGATGTTGGCCTGCAGCAGCGACGTGTGGACCCACTGGCCTTTGCCCGAGCGCTCGCGTTCGAGCAGCGCGCACACGATGCCATGCGCGAGCATGAAACCAGCGGTCAGGTCGGCCACCGGTAAGCCGACGCGCATCGGACCCCGCCCGGGCTCGCCGTTGACGGTCATCAATCCCGACAGACCCTGCGCGATCTGGTCGAGACCAGGACGTTCCCGATACGGCCCGGTCTGGCCGAAGCCCGAGATGCTGCCGTAAACCAGACGTGGATTGATCTGCGAGAGCGTCTCGTAGTCGATGGCCAGGCGGTGCTTGACATCGGGACGGAAATTCTCCACCACCACGTCAGAACCCTCGACCATCCGCAGCAGCACCCCACGTCCGTCGGGATGTTTGAGGTTCAGCGTCATGCTGCGCTTGTTCGGGTGGACGTTCTGGAAGTCGACCCCGTGGCGCTCGCCGGTGCCGTCGTCGAACGCATCGAGCGCTTCGACTTTGATGACCTGCGCGCCCATCTCGCTCAGCTGACGAACAGCGGTCGGCCCCGAGCGGGCGCGCGCGAGGTCGATGACCTTGATGTGTGACAGGGCGCGGTCAGGCTGCGACATGTCCACGAGTACGTTACCAGCGCCCTAGGAAGGCGGCCGAAAACCTCGATTAGGAAATTGTGTGCCTGCCGCCTTCCTGGGGCCAGTCTGTCACAGAAGTTCGGCCGACTGCGACTTGTGCCGAAAAGCGGCTTGTCGGCCGAACTTCTAGCACCTGGTCGACACGTGACCGCCGCCAGCCGAGTTACCTGAACGGCCGCTTGGGCTTGCTGACGTGGTCCTGTCTACAAATCCCCCCGAAGGTGCCAACGGGCTGGGTTTCGACTTGCGTGGAAGCACGCGATTACGACGACTCGATCGGTCTCGATGATAAAGAACAGACCGTACGGAAAGCCGCGCACTCGCGCCCGGCGAATGTTCCTGTGGAGCACGGCGAACTGGAGTGGATTATCGGCCATGGCATCCAGAGTCTGGCCGACCGCCCCGACGAAACGACCACCCAGTCCTGCCCAACGCTCCTCCTACCAGAGCCGCGCTTCGCGGAGATCGGCCCGGGCTTCGGGTGTCCAGAAGATCGGGAGGCTCACTCCTCGGCGAGTTCAGCCCGCACCTGATCCCAGGGAATGACCGCGGAACGGTTTGGCTCGAACGCCGCAAGGCGGATATCAAGTTCGGATCGTTCCGCCTCGGTTAAGACTGACGTCTCGGCGTCGATGCTCTCCCAGAGCGCCTCGAGCAGCTCGATGCGGTCATTAAGTGAGAGCTTCTCGATTTCCTCGAGCAAATCAGACATTCGTGCCACGACCATAGCAGGCCAACACAGGCACGAACAGACTCAGCGGAAGACGCGGCGGGCGCCGGCGAAGTCTTGCGCCCTCCTTTTACAACCGTTGTGACAGGCCAGCTCCTACGTCCGCGCAAGCTGGTGTGCATACAGCGGCCGACGCCCCGCGGGCCAGCCGGTCGAAAGCCTGGCGCTCGTACAGCTTGATTTGTGCGTACGGATTCGCTTCAGTAACTGTCACATCCACTAGCGTAAGAGCAGGAGGTTCGCACCGTGGCCCGTCCGATCGTCGTCTTGAACTGTGCTCGCAACTACACACCGGGTTGGCTCGAACAGGAGATGCCGCGCCTCGTCGCCGAGTGCGAGGTCCGCCTCACCGAGGCGAAGGATGGACCCGATCTCGCTCGTGAGCTTGCGGACGCCGACGCGCTGGTTGCGCGGCGAGACTACGTCGGACGCGCCACGCTCGAGCTGACGCCCCGTCTGCGCGGCATCGTCACCCCCGGCGTCGGGGTTGAAAAGGTGGATGTGGCAGCCGCGACCGAGCTGGGCATTGTCGTCGCCAACTCGCCTGGCAACTCGGTCACCGTCGCGGAGTCCGCAATCCTGCTCATGCTCGCCCTGGCCAAGCAGCTGCCGACGTGGATCGCGGCGGCTCGATCGAGCACCGAGCCGACCAGCGCGATGCGCGGCATGGAGCTGCGCGGCAAGACGCTCGGCATCGTCGGCCTGGGGCGCATCGGACGACTGACCGCGGAGCTCGGCCGCGCGTTCGGCATGCGCGTGCTGGCGTACGACCCGTACGTGCCGACGAGCGAGCTGGCTGAGCTGCTTTCGCTCGAGGATGTCTTGCGCGAGTCGGATTTCGTCTCGCTGCACCCGGTGCTCACGCCCGAAACGTCCCACCTCATCAACGCGTCGCGCCTGGCGCTCATGAAGTCGACCGCGTATCTGATCAACACGTCACGTGGAGGCGTTATCGACGAGCCGGCGCTGATCGAAGCCCTGCGTCAGCAGCGCCTGGCCGGAGCCGGCCTCGACGTGTTCGAGACCGAACCACCCGCGATCGACAATCCGCTGCTGCACATGGACAACGTCATCGGGACGCCGCACGGTTTGTCGCACGCTGATGAGTCTCTGCGTCGCTGCGCCAGCATGACCGAGGACAATGTGCTGGCGATCGTCGCCGGCCGCGAGCCGCCGTACATCGTGAACGGGCGGGTCCGCTGGCGCGTCCTTCAGGAGGCCTGAGTCCAGGCTGCCAGCTTGAGGTTCGCCCGTGACTAGGCTGCCAGCTTGAGGTTCGCCCCGAGCAGACGCGCCGAGCGCAGCTCGGCAGCCAGCGAAGACACGTCGAGGCCGAGAATGGCAGTCGCCAGACGGCGGTAGGCAGCGCTACGTGCCGGATGCGCCGAGTTGGTGGTCGAGCGATCCAGGCGGTACGTTCGCGGAAGACCCATGCTCGACCGCCCGACAATCGCCAGATGTGGTTGGGTGGTCATGCCTGTAGCGTGCACCACCGCGGTTCGCAAGTAATCATACGTCTGGCGAGTTTCCGACCTGGCCATGTGGACGGGTGTGCCGTGGGCCTTTTGGCCCATCGCCGAAGCCGTCCTTTTGGCGGATACCCGAACACCAGTCAGGCCCCGACCTGGACCGAGGAGCCCGCGCAGCATTCGGTTAGGAAAGAGTCGCCAGGGTCGACCCGTTCGGCCACTCGGCGCAGCTCCTCCGCGAGGCGGATCCTCAGCGGGCGCCGCGCCGCCAGAGCCTGGGCGGCCAATCGCTCCATGGCCGCCTGACGGTACAGCTCGGCACGGTAGGCTTCCGCCTGCAAGCCGAGGGCGTCGAAGCTGATCACCGCGGCCACCAGCCACGCGGATCGCGCGGGTCGAGCACTCGCGAGTCATGGCCAAATCTCGCGGCAAGCACGTCCAAGACCAACAGGGTTATGACGATCAGGATGATTTCCATGCACCCAGCGTCTCTCTGCACGAGATATTTGTCCAACGCTGATGTATCATGAGAAATAGTTTGCAACTGCATGATTGGGCCGGGCTCGAGCTGCGTCACCTGATCGCGCTCCAGGCGGTCGCCGAGGAACGCTCGTTCGTTCGTGCCGCCGAGCGTCTGGGCTACACGCAGTCGGCGGTGAGCCATCAGATTGCCGCGCTGGAAGCCCTCGTCGGCCAGCGCGTGGTCGAGCGCGCCCGCGGCCAGCGCACGGTGGTGCTCACGCAGGCTGGCGCGCTGCTGGCGCGCCACGCCGACGCCATCGTCGCCAGACTGCGCGCCGCGCAAGCGGACTACGCCGTGTTCTCAGAGGGGGCTGCGGGCATCCTGCGCGTCGGCATCTACCAGAGCGTCGGTACGCGCATCCTGCCGACAGTGCTGCGCGACTTCGCCAGCGCGTGGCCGCGCGTCGAGGTCCGATTGACCGAATCCGCCGAGGATGGCCAACTGCTGTCGCTGGTCGAACGCGGCGAACTCGAGCTGTCGTTCACCGTATTTCCCTTGCCAGCCGGACCGTTCGAGGCGGTCGAGCTACTGCGCGACCCGTACCTGCTGCTGGTCAGCGCCGATTCGCCGCTGTGTCGTGAGCGTCAGCCCCTGTCACCCCGTTCGCTCGTCGACGTCCCGCTGATCGGCCCGCGCATGTGTATGAGCGGTGAGCAGCTGGAGACTCGGCTTCGGGGTTACGGCATCGAGCCACGCGTGATCTTTCGTTCAGACGACAACGGGACTGTACAGGGCATGGTCGGAGTAGGCGTTGGCGCGGCCCTGCTGCCGCGGTTGGCCATCGACCTCACGGACCCGAGCACACGGGCGCTAGCGCTCGATGACGAACTCCCGCCGCGGATCATCTGTCTGGCGTGGCATCGCGACCGTTACCGCACACCCGCGGCGCGCGCGTTTGTCGAGGCCGCGCGGGCGGTCTGCGCCGAGCTACAGCTCGAGCTTGGCGAGTCCGACTCCGCCGCGGCCGCCCGTCGTCCGCTCGCCAGCCCCGCCTGACGGCTCGCGCCCGCGCGCGCGCGCAGGGCCCACCACCCCCCGCCGCCGCCCGCAGTGTACGCGCCGAGCGTCACGCCGACCGTCACGCCTGCGTCACGCCGACGGTCACGCCCGTCACGCCGACCGTCACGCCGCCCGGGAGCCGACTTCACACCGATGGCGCAGCCGCTGGGGGTACAATCGCCGCCGATCGGGGGCCGACCGCGCGAGTCCTGCACGTTCCACTCGTCGCCGCTTCATCACATCGTCGGCTCGCGCCAGGTGAGGAGGCGCTGGTCAGCGCGTTTCGGCCCTGGGAGCGCCAGCTCCTGCTGGAAGCGATCCGCCGCTGGTCGATCCGCGGGGCGATCGGCGCGCTGACCCTCGCCAGCCTGGCGCTCGTGGTCGGCTGGATTGCCCCCGTACCCGAAGCCGAGCTACGACCCTGGGCGGCGGAGGTCGCCCTGCCCGCGGCGCTGGCCGGACTGGGGGTAGGGCTGTGGCCGTCTGCACACCGACGCCGCGCGGCCGAGCTGGACACGCGGCTTGGCTCGGGCGATCGCCTTGCCACCGCCTGGGCCTACCGCGCAGCGAACCAGACCGTGGTGCGGCTGCAACGCCGCGACGCCATCGCTCGGCTGTCAAACCGATCGCCGTCGCTGGATCTCAAGTGGCGGCCTGCACGTGCTGAGTTGTGGGCATTGGGTGCGACGGCACTCATCGCGGCGGTTCTGCTCGTCATTCCGAGCCCACAACAGGCAGTCCTCGACCGCCAAGCGGCCGAGCAGCTGGCGGTCGAGGAGGCCAGTCAGCGGCTCGAGAGCCTGCGCCAGGAGGTGGTAAACGTCAACAGCCTGACTCCCGAGCAGTCCCGCCAGCTCGACGAGCTGCTGCAGCAGGCGCAGGCCGAGCTGAAGCGAACGCGCACCCAGCAAGAGGCAACCGCGGTCCTGGCACGTACGCAAGATCAGCTGAGCCAGACGTTGGGCGATCCAAACGCGAACCTGCGCGACGAGGCGCTGGCGGCCATGAGCGAGACGCTCGCCGCCGAGCCGCGCACGCAAGCGCTCGGCGACGCGCTGCAGCGAGAAGACGCCCAGGCCGCAAGTGACGCGCTCAAAGAAATCGCCGCCCAGGCGGATCAGCTATCGGACGTCGAGCGCCAGGCGCTCAGCCGCGCTTTGCAACGCGCCGCCAATGTCGGCCGCTCCGATCCGCGAAGCGCCACCGCGCTGCGGGATGCCGCTCAAGCAATCGCCGGGTCACGCTCTGCTGACGCTGCCCTGTCGACGGCCGACACCGCGTTGCGGGATGCCATCCAGGCCTCGCAGGCACAGGCAGCCCTGAACGCGACGGCGCAACGTCTGCGGGACCTGCAAACGCAGCTCGCATCGGGCGCATCGCTTCGACCGGACGCTCCCCAAGCGCTTCGGGGCCAACCGGGCTCGCAAGGGGGGGAATCGCTCGCAGCCGGCACGCCTGTCGCCGTCGACGCCGGCGGCCGCGGTCAGCTCCGAGATCCGTCGGACAGTCCTGGTAACGGAGCGGGCACTGGCGCGTCAGGGCTCGGCGGCCGGGGCCAAACCTCGCCGGTCGGCCAGGCGGCCGAGAACGTGTTCGTGCCCGGTCGCGTTGGCAACGGCCCCACCGATCAGGATCTGGTCGATCAGCCATTTACGGTGCGCGGCGCGCCGCGCCCGTATCGTGACGTTCTGAGTCAGTACGCCCAGACCACCCGCGACTACGTCGAGCGACCCGATATTTCTCCCGCGGTGCGCGATCTGGTGAAGCAGTATTTCCAGGAGCTGGAGGAAGGGCAATGACGGGTTCCGCGTTCCGCGTTCCGCGTTCCGCGTTGCGCGTTCGAGCGCCCGCTCCAGCCCCGGCCAGCTGTCGCTGCGTCGAGACGCGAACACGTGCGATCACACGCAACACAGACGACTGGATCACTTTCGCGGAACGCGGAACTCGGAACTCGGAACCCGGAACGATCAGTCGTGGCTGATCTCACGGCCGCCTCCGAGATCGACAGCGCGGCGATCGCCGACTTCGTGCTGCGCGCGCGGCAGATCGAGCATGAGCTGAGGAAAGTGATCGTCGGCCAGCAAGAGGCGGTGCGCCAGGTGATGATCGCCCTTCTGGGGGGTGGCCACGTGCTGCTGGAGGGCGTACCTGGCCTGGGCAAGACACTCCTGGTCAAAACCCTGGGGCAGGTCCTGTCGCTGCGGTTCAGTCGCATCCAGTTCACGCCCGACCTGATGCCCGCCGACATCGTCGGCACCACGATCGTCAGCGAGGAT
>VBGG01000190.1 GCA_005883405.1 Chloroflexota bacterium
CATCCGATCGTCGCACTGGCGGGTCAACCGCCAGGTGCTATCGAACTCAGGCGAGTCGATCGGCTGGTAGAGTTCGCGCAGCTCCTTCGTCTGCTTGACCCCGAACGCGAGGCGCTGGAGCTCGGTTGGCCTCGCCGCGGTTACTACTGCTCTGGTCGTGCGTTGGCCGAGTACCCACGCGATCGCCAGCCGATGGTGGCCGTGAACAATCTGCATTGTGCCCGGTGTCAACGTACGGTGCACCACGGGCATGGAGCCGCCTGGCGAGTGCTCCTCGGGCGTGCCGAAGCGCACTTCGGTGTGGTCGCCGGTCCGAATGCGTTCGTAAAGCGTGGCGAATGCTCGAGCTTGCGCGAGAACGCCATCCCGCGTCACGTAGCCGCTGGCTCGAAGACTGCCTCGCCGAGGCGTCGATAGTCTTCTAGGAATCGGACGTGTGGCGAATCGCCCAGCATCATCGAGGCACATCGCGGCTCACCAACGAGGTCGGCCCACTCGCCGGCGGTGAAGGCGTTGTAGCCGCCAATGAGGGTCCGTTCGAGATCAATGTCTCGCGCTCGGAGAGGCTGCGCCGATGTAGAGAACACACGAGCGGTTGCGCGGTAGAAGTTCTTCAGCGGCGATGGAACGCTCCGCTTCACCTCGCGCTTCAGCTTCGAAGAATCGACAGATGCAATTACGATACTCATCAGTATTCCCAATCCAATGAAGCCGCCGAGGAGCAGCACACCATCTGGCCATGCCACTTCTAGTGAGTCGTCAGGCGGCAGATAAGCGAAGGCAATTAACAATGCACCCAGTGCGGTGGCCAAGATCCCGGACGCGCGCCCGCCGAGCCACGACGACAACATGATCACCGTGAAGACAGGCAGCGATGGCATTGGTTTGAAGACATCGTGGAACACGGCATAAAGCCCAAGCAGCAGCAGCATTCCACCATTCACTGGGACAGCCCAGGGCAAAAACCCGGAGTTCGAGAGGTGACGTTTGGCGAGGTCCGACCATCGACCGTCGCCGTCCCGTCTGGACCCCTGCTGGTAGAACTGATCGGCATGCTTAGGTGCAGTGCACGACACAGCGGTCGTGTTCAGGCCGTAATCACTCGACGCGTTCGACGGCCGCTGCTGCCGCTCGGTGGCGAGACCCTGGACGGGGGCGTCATCCTCCGTCCGACATGGATCAGGCACGGGTATGACGGTGGACATGGAACGGCTACCCTGCAAGGCTGTCCTGCCGCTTCCTGGGCGCCACGCTGTTGCGCTGGACCCGCTCCGCATGTACGCACTCAACAAGCCCAAGGATCCGACCGGCATTTATCCGCGCGTCGAAGAGGCGCAGTGCGCGCTCGCGGGCCGCTTTGCCGAACGACTCCCGCTCAGATTGGCTATGGGTCAATTGCGTGAGCGCCGCCGCCAGCTCCTGGCCGTCACCGGGCTCAACGAGAAGACCTGTCTTCCCGTGCTCCACGATGTCGGGTATTCCACCCATGTTCGTCGTGATCACTGGCAGGCCTACTGCCATAGCCTCGATCGACGCATTGGAGAAACAATCGGCCATGGTTGGTAGGACGAAGACATCCGAAGCCTGGTACAAGCGCAGCAGGTCCAGCGAGTTGTTGTCGATGTTGTGGTGGACGACCACACCTGGCGCGGACTCGACCGGATCGCGAGTCACTATATGAAGCTCGGCACGCGCCTGCAAGTCCAGTCCGCGGAAGACGTCAAGCAGTAGCCGACCGCCCTTTCGCTCGAAGTTTCCGCCGACGAACAGCAATCGCAGCCGTTCATGCTCGCGCTCAGCGGTACCCGGCTGCCAATAGGAAGTATCGAGTCCGGTCGGGATCACCTGCACCCGCTCACGCGGCACGCCGTATTCGTTGATTATCGAATCGGCAGCCCAGTTGGACCACGGGACTACCATCTTGGCCAGGCGAAAATTCAGGACGTTTGTCCAATGCTTCGCGAGACGCGCCATTGAATTCGCGCCAACAGCGTGCCCATACAAGCCCGCCATGCGGTCGTACTGAAGCGGCGTCACATCCGTCATCAGGATCGAAGGGACGCGCCGCAGCTCCGGTTGGCAGAAGATCGCAGGCTTCTGGGTGTTGAACACGAGCACATCTGCTGGACTCTGAGCCAGGGCATGGCGGACCTCCACGCGGGCGCGGAGCCCCGCACGCAGGTAGCTGGGTAGTACGGGCAGACGCTCGATCAGGCCGTGCTCATCGAAGAGCCGCGTCTCGACCCAAGAAGCATCGACACTGTCCAGCTCGGTTACCGCTCCCCGCAGGTTCTGATACCAGGTGACATGTCCCAGGACTTGCTCCATGACAAAAGCCGCCCGAATCCGGGGGCTGCTCGCGCTCAACGCGTGATGGAACCGATCCTGCCCCACTATCTTACGGTGCGCGTCGGTTGCGTGGCTGATTCGCGTGGCTCTCACTCCAATCTGTGCCTGTCGGCTTCGAGTAGTCGCAGCGGGCGAGTATGGCGGTGGACTGACCTTGACGGTCTGGAGCCAAGGTTAAGTCTCGGTTGAGACGCCTCACACCATCACGAAACTGCCCTTCGTGACGCCTGAGATTGCGCCCTCTCGACCTCAACCACATCTCAATCCTTCCGAAAGACAATCTCAGGCATGCTCGGTCAAGAGTCTGCGCCAGAACCGCAGCCAATTTTGACAGCGGCGCTGGCTGGCCGCACGGGCGAGATGTCGGCAACCCGGCGAACATCGACTACGCCCGTGCTACCGTGCGAGTAGATCACCGCAGAAGCAAGGGCGAACCGAAGAAAATCGAAGTTATTGAGCCGACCTGCTGCCAGGTCGCTCAGTCGGACTGAGGGCCGCACAGTGTCGGGTTTTAGTGCGCGGAACCTTGGGTGCGGAAGCTCCGGCGGTTGAGTTCCGGTTGACCCGGCGCAAAATCCGAGGACAGTGTACAGAGCAGGTTGACTCTCGGATGAACGGAGCGCAACCGGAGGCGTCCGGGAAGTCAACACGGAGAAAACCAGGTGGGGGCGTTGGTCGGGCAACAATGGAGCAGGCGCATGAGCGGGCATCCCCTGCGGGCGTTCAACGCATATACACGTGGAGGAATGCGTATGCGGGGAAACGACCGCCATCGGTCGTTTCAAACGAATCGCTGGGTTCGGCACCAATCACCACGGCTCGCGCGACGCGGAGTGTACGTCGTAGCAGCGTTGGGACTCGGAGCGGGGTCGCTGTTCGGGTAGGCAGGGCCGGCGGCGGCTTCTGCCAGTACGGTGCCGCGTACCACATCGTGGTCGATGGCCGGCGAGCTTCTCAGAGGCTTGTAAGAGCGAGGTTTGCTCGCGGTAGGGCGTTGAGATCGCACTGGCCGCGGCTTCTTCTACCGTGCCTGTCATCCGGGCCTGACCGCCGTTTGTAGGAAGTCAGGCGATACGCTCAAGTGGACGGCCGTTGACCAGGTGGCAGCGGAGGTCCAAGATGGCGCGAGCGCCCAAGTCGCTCCAGCGCGAGCCCGCGCGCTTCATGCGCTGCTGGACGAGATACTTCCCGAGCCAATCGGCAAGTGCCGATCGCGGAGGCATGCATAGCGCATTCGAGCCGCGTTGTTACTGAAGTAGCCACGCTCTCGTTTCAAGGCGGCTGCCGCTGTGGAAGTGCCAGGCCGCCTGGCACCGAACCATGCCAATACGGGTTGCGCTCCGCACGTCCAGAGACGGTCGAGAGCTACCCTGGCCCAGGGCCTGGTCTCGGGCGTGTCCTCACCGTGCAGTTCCTTGGCAACTGTTCAGATGTGCTGGCTGGCGTAATACCAATCGACGATCTCGGTACGCCCGCTGCCAAACAGCGTGGCCACGTGTTCCCAGATCCACCTGACCCCATCGCCGAGCACGACGACTGATCGCAGTTCGGCAGGTGTGCCATCCCAGGGGTGCCAGTTGACCACATCCAGCGCGCCGCGGCGTGCCGCTTCGGCGCCCAGCCGCCGAGCAAAGGCGGGTGCTGCTTCACGCGCGGCTACGTAGCTGGGCTGTCGCAGGTGGCCATGCTGCCAGCCACCAATCAGGCCGAGCTTCACCTCATGCCAGTCGCCCTCGACCGGGGCTCCGTCCAGATTAGCTGGGCTGTCGCAGGTGGCCATGCTGCCAGCCACCAATCAGGCCGAGCTTCACCTCATGCCAGTCGCCCTCGACCGGGGCTCCGTCCAGATCCCGGTCACGGTAGCGCAGCATCACTCCATCCGTCTCCACCTCCAGGGCGCCAGGCGCCGGCACATACTCGTCTGCGGGCGGTTCATGCGCCTCCTCAACTTGCGCCATAGCTCGGCGCTGCTGGGCCTCCAGTTGGATGCCGAGGCGTTCGGCGTGGGTGCGTAAGGTTTCACTCCCGACCTGCACACCGGCCAGATCCCCCAGCAGCCGGGTGGCCTCACGAAACGTGGTCACCGCGCCCAGGGCGGCCAGCCACCACTCCAAACCGGTGCTCGTCTGTTGATACGCCGCCAGGCCGAGCGCCTGGTCAGGCGGGCTCCAGCCGCGGCCACACACCCAGCAGTGATGCCACCACCGCTGCATACCAATCGGGCCGAGCCGTGTCTGCAACTGCCGCCCACGTCGCGACTGAACGCCCCCTCGCTGCTGACAGCCTGGACAACGTGCCGCGATCGGTCGCGCATGGGTGTCGAGACCGGTGGTGGCCAACTGCACCACCGCTTCCAGCAGGGCGGGTGCCACTGCGCGCCATGCCGCCAGCACACCGTCCTCGTGCTCGGCCAAGCTGCGATCACGTTGTGCGCGGGCGTGCTTCAGCAGCTGTCTGCCGAGCTGCAGTAGCGCTTGTACGATCTCGGTCGGGAGGTCGTCGGTAAGCACGTTGGCCTTCCCCGACCCGTCGCTGGCTCCAACAACGGCGGGTCTTTTCGTATGATCCGACTACGCTACCCGGCGACGTGCCTTGACCGGTAGTCCCTGCCCGTACTACCTCCGGCCACACCCTCGATACCCCGCATGTTCGTTGACTGGGCGGGTGTGGGCTACTATCCCGATCGGGCCGACCATACGAATTCGGCAGAGCAGCCCCGCTCCCGCGACGCTAGTTGTTGGCGGGCTGTGGTGAGCCGTCCTGTTGACTGGTGACTGTTGGTCGCAGGCCTCAACCAGCGACGCGGAACTGCCGCATGCAGATTGCAATGGACGGGTCAACATGACCTACGGCCCGATCCGTCGCCAGTTGGTGTTGTCGAACTGGAGGGCGGGCGGCTGGGCTCGCGGCTGAGACGCTTGAGATAGCCGCGATTCTCGGCCAGATGGTGCTGCGCGTGCATGCCCAGCAGCGTCACGGACACGCCCTTTTGGGCGATGGCGAAGTCGAGCGCCAGTTCGGGCAGCGAAAGGCCCCGTTCGGTTGCCAAGCCCCGAAGGGTATCGATTGCAGCCCGGCGCGCATCGTCAACGCTAGCGCTCGCCTTCAGTCCCTCGGCAGCCTTTGTCAGAAGCCCGCTCGCGAACACCTGGCGAGCGATCACGCCAACGCCGCGCTCGCTGGCGCGCGGTATCACGACGTCCAGAGCCTCAGGGTGCAAGAGACTCAAGCTAACCTGAATCGAAGCAATGCCAGGCAGCTGCAGGCTGGGCAGAGCATGCTCGGGTTCGTCGCACGCCATGCCCCAATAACGAATTTTGCCCTGCTGCTTTAGTCGCGACGCGAAAAGATAGCCCACTTTGCTGGCAATGATTACCTCGTCCCGATTCGACCGGAACGCCTCGCCGAGCATGCGCTCGCTTTGTCCCTGTGCGTACATGTCCGCGGTGTCATAAAACGTGATCCCGTCGTCCAAAGCCTGCCGCAGCAGCGACACCTGCTCGCGACGGCTAGCTTGGAACAGGCCACCGATACCCGCGCACCCGAATCCGATCTCCGAAACGGTCAGGTCGGTTTTACCGAAATGCTGGTAGCGCACGGCTTGATCCCCGAGTACTCGTCATGTTGTCTCGCATCAGATCGTCCGCGAGTCGATCAGCGGCCCGCGCGGAGAGCGCCATGACGGTGAGCGTCGGATTCTTTTCGACGCCCGTCGTAAACGCGCTGGCGTCAGCAACCACAACATTGGGTACGTCATGTAGACGACTCCAGGCATTCAGGACACCATAGGCTGGAGACTCGTGCATGCGCACTGTGCCGCCGTAATGCGCCGAATACCCCGGGAAAAGGTCTTCCTCCTGGCGGGTAAGCGTGCAGTGATAGCCGGCAGCCTCGAGAATCGCTTGCAATCTGGCGTACGTCGCCTGGAGCGTGGATCGGACCTCCGGTCCAAACTGCATCCGGATATCCAGTACAGGGAATCCAAACTCATCCTTGCGCTCGGGATGCAGCCGCACGCGGGTCTCTTGCGTGGGTGTGGTCGTGGAGAACGTAAGAACCCCGAATCGCCGTGTCGTTCGCGGCGTCAAACTGAGCAGCCGGTCCGACTTCGAAATCGCACAGAAAATAACCGATGCGCCCATTAGCGGGGGCAACTCCGTGTAGGGAAGACGCGTGAGATAGACGTTGTGGTCCAGCACCGGGAGCGGACTATCGAGCTCGAGGACCGACCACTCATTGGGGTGGTCATGCAGAAAGCACCCGAGCACTCCGTGACGGTTGCCCATTCCTTCGGTGAAGTCGGAGCTAGTTGATTGCAGGAGCAGCTTGGTCGAAGCCAACGGTCCGGCAGCTACGACAACGGCGGCCCCTTCTATCTGACGGGTCTCGCCAGTAGACCGGTCCACATAGATCACTGAATCTACCCGTGACGTCTGTGGGTTCCAGTGCAATTGGACAACATGTGCTCCGAACCGGGGCTGGAAGTCGGGGAAGCGTCGCAACGTTCTGACGATGCCCTGGAAGCTGTTGAAGGCGTGCCCGCTGCGGCGCACCATCCAACGCGGCCCATCCGCTAGCGGCACGCGGACCATTCCTGGCCGAACGCTTCAGCGTGACGGGCAACCTGCCGCCAAGGGCGTGCGAGTGGGTGCTCCTCGACAGCTTCCGGCGCGGGCAGTTGGGGGAAGCCGCGGCGCTCCCCGACCACGCCGAGAAGGCGCTCCATGCGCGTGTAGTAGGGCGCCAGATCCTCGTACGTGATTGGCCACCGGTACCGTTCGTGGAGTCGCTGCCCTTCACGAAAGTCGTCCGGCGCAAAGCGAGGCACGGCGCCGGTCCATAGATTCGACAAGCCGCCCGGGGCAAGGGCGCTCAACCACCTCGTGCTCTGGTCGCCCGAGACGGTGAAGTGGTAGCCAGGTTGTATCGTGGGCCAACGACGATAGAGGTTCCGCCCCAGCGCGCGCACCACCAGACCGTGGTCGATCGGAAGCCCCGACTCGAGCATGATGACAGGAACGTGGTGCTCGAGCAGCGTCAGAGCGGCTGCCGCCGCGGCCGGTCCACTGCCGATCACCAGTACACGTCGCTCACCCGTTATCGCTTGCGACCGGTCCAATCGTTTGTGTGTTCGGCGCCCGTCGGGACGAGAGTGTTGGCCGTTGGGCATTCGTTGCGCAAAGTAGGCGCTGGTCTCTATCGAGCTTCGCGTAGGCCTCGCGATCATGAGTGAATGTGCTCGCGGCGCGCTGCTGGCCGCTCATCAAGAGAGTATCTTCGTGCACATTGGTCGCAGCGCTCACGCTCACCGTGCGCCAATCCAGCGCGGCGGGTGCCTCCATAAACCTTAAACAGTACTCTGTCGCGCTAGTTCCTAACAATATCCGGCTCGCCATGAGTCCGTAATCCGTGTCTCTCGTAGCGGCCTATTCCGCGAGCCATACCACGGAATAGGGTCGATCGTGCATGAAATCACGCTCGAATGAGCACAACTGAAGCAGCGGATCTCGTGGGGATCTGCGTCAACTTGGCCGGCGAGCTCCTCAAATGCTTGGAGGAGCAAAGTTTGCTCGCACCAGGGCGTTCAAATCGCACTGGCCGCGGCTTCTTCTACGTGCCTTTCTCCGCTGAAGTTGGCTGAGACAGCGGCATCCAGATACAAACCGATCGGTGCCCACCCCTGATGCGACGGTGCGGCGGCGGATCAGCAGGCACAGATGAAGTTGCCGTACGCCACGTGCCACACCATGTAGAAGGCGACGCGTGTGGTGATCGCGGCCAGGAAACCATACTTGCGGAAGATGACCACCTGGGCCAGGTTGAGCAGCAGGTCCGGCACGAACGTCGAGGCGACCATCGGCCATGAGGCGCCTCTGTCGAGTACCCGCAGGTCCTGGTCAGCCGGTTCGATGAGCGAGCTGAGCACAGCCAGAATCCAGAAGATCTGGCTCTGGCCACGACCGCGCAGCAGCACGTTCGAGACCAGCCATAACAGCAGCGGAACCGGCAGCAGTCGATAGAAGACCTCGACCACGATTGCGCCGGAGGTGTAGAAGAGCGGCGAGCCCGGCAGGGGAGCGTTGTATGCCTGCCCGACGATCTGGGTGTAGAACGCCGTCCAGTGGAACACCGTGTCGAGCCCGCTCTGCACGCAGCCGAGGGCCACGCCGATCACGGCAGGGATCAGCCACCGTTGGCGAGTCGATACATCGTGGTCCCAGGCGGCAGGGAAGCCGGTGCGGTGCGACAGCACGATGCCCACGAAGCCCAGCACGCCGAACACGGCGATGGCTGGCCAGGAGAACAGCACCGACCGCGGATCGTCCTGCAGGCCAGCCCCGACGAAGGTGATGAACAGGTTCGTCAGGCCGATGAAGGCCAGCAGGACAAGCCAGACCCGAGTGGAGTTGGCAACCGTGGATTCGCCGCGAATCCACGTGAGAAGGCGCGGGCTCGCCGTTTGGGCGAGCGGCTGCCGAATGGACTGTGCCATGGGTGGGGTCCGTCCTTCTAGCTCATGCGCTCAGAAACTGGGGTGCGGCCTCTGTCAGCGGTCGCGGGGACGGGCGGGCGGACATGCCAAGCCGCGCCCGCGTCGCACCGATCACGATCAGGCCGATGATCACGTTCGCGGCAATTCCAAAGAACCCCACGTCGTAGCCCTCATACAGGCGCGGCAGCAGACCGACCCCGGTGATGGTGCCGGCCACCGCCGCGTCGCCCGCTGCATGCACCAGTCCGACGACGAACAAGCTGTCGGTGCGGTTGTAGACCCACGCCATGAGCGCTCGGAATGGAATAGCCAGCACGAAGAACGCGACGGGAATGATCAAGCCCATGTCCTGGACAACCATCAATGGCACGTGTTGCAGCATGAACAGCATCGCCGTGATTACGGCGGCCACCAGGACGCCGTGGCGCGTTTGCAGGCGCACCTGGACGAAGCCCATCCAGGCGGCCTCCTCCCACAGGTTGGTCGTGGCGAAACCGACTAACGTCTGCAACAGGAAGCCGATGCCGATCGCTGTCAGCCAGCCGGACGGCGAGATGCTGGGCGGCCCGAATGTCACCAGGGCGAGTGCCAATACAACCCCGGGCACCACCAGCAGGCCGAGCGCGTACCAGCCGATGTTCGTTCGGAAGCGCGTCACCCGTTGGCGCAGGAGTCGGAGGCCATGCCTGCCTTCGACGATGTTGGTGATCACGACGATCGGCAGCAGCAGCCCGAGCCACGTGCTGGCGATGATGAAGGGTTCCATCGACCACTCGACGTCCATGGTCCGCTGGGCGATCAGCGGAATGAGGGCGATCGCCCAACCAACCGGGAAAAACCACGCCAGAAACGCGGCAATCGGGTGCTTACGCACCAACTCGGTAACGTTCATCGTTCCGTCTCCTTGATGAATGTGGCCCCAGAACAGGTCTACACTCGGCGGAGGAGCACCCACGAGTCATCTCGCTCCTCAGCAGAAGATCGCTTACGCCAGACTACGCGCGTGGCCGAGACGGCGCGCCATCCACATGGCGGGACCAGACGCTGGCGTCCTGACGGGGGTGCGATTGGCCACCTGACCAGGCCGCCATGCGGTGTTTGAGTTGGACTCGACCGACGGCAACGCCGCACGGATCGCTCGCCCGCGCGAGTGGACCCCACGCCGCTCAGGCGGAGGCTGCGAGGAGAGGGATCCGTTTCTTCGCGGCGAGGCTCGGAGTCGCGGATCCTTCGCTTCGCTCAGGATGACATTCAGGCAAGCATGGGAGAGGGCATGTCCAAGCATGGGAGAGGGCATGTCCCTCGGGCGAAAAACGGACTGCCGCGGTGGAGGGATAAACGATCCAGCGTCGTGATCCTCGGCAGACCGGCGGATCTTTGAGCGCTTCGCTCAGGATGACACCCACGCGAGAACAACAAGGAGAACGTTCGTACGCGAAACGCAACGATTCGGTGACGTGTCGAGTGGATTCGGACGCGGGCCATTCTTGTCGGCGAGGTGCAATCGGCTATAAACGCCGGTAGATTCCTCGTCCATACATAAGCGGAGGTTGGCAGGATGCGCTCCACGACAAGACCACACCCATGGGCACGCCGTGTGCTGGGGCTGGCGGGCGCGGCGCTGGCTGCCGTGTTCGTGACGAGCCAGGTGGTCAATCACGGCTTTGCTCGCTGGTGGACGTTGCCGGACAGGGCATCCATCAGCATGCTACGGACGTCCTTTCGAGCACTGGCCGCCGGTAGCGTGTTGGCGGGGATGGCTGCGTCGGGGCAGGTGGCTGTTCACGCTCAGAGCGCGGGCGCGAACTTGCCTGAACTGCCGACGGGGTGGCCGAGTGGCTCGCTGCAGCTGGGGATGTCGGATGGGCCAGGTGGAGCGGCGGCGCTCAGGGAGTTCGCGCCATTCGGGGTCCGCTACCAGTACCTGGCTGGCGGGGTTAATACCGGCCAGGGGTGGGCGACCTGGAATCCTGACGGTAGCTTCGTCAGCAACTACATCAAAGAGTCGGTCGATAACCAGCTTACGCCGGTGTTCACCTACTACATGATCCGCCAGTCGGCACCTGGCAAGGACATGAAGGAGGCGGACGGCGTCAACACCAACCTCCAGAACGCGGCGACGATGGCCGCGTACTTTCAGGACCTGAAGCTCTTCTTCCAGCGGGCCGCGGCGTTCAGCGGTCCGGTGGTGCTGCACGTCGAGCCCGACATGTGGGGCTATCTCGAGCAGCGGACGCAGGGTGGCGACGCAAGCACGGCGCCAGTACAGGTATCCGCTAGCGGGATCAACGAGTTGGCGGGTTTACCCGATACCGCCGCCGGGTTTGCCCAGGCGGTCGTGAAGCTGCGCGACACGTACGCGCCGAATGTGCTGCTCGGCTATCACCTGAGTACATGGGGCACCGGCACTGACATCCTGTTCAGCAAGCCGTCGGACGACCGCGTTCGCGAGCTGGGACTCCAGGCCGCGCGCTACTACCAGTCGCTGGGGGCGAACTTCGATCTCGTCTTCACCGAGTTCAGCGACCGCGACGCCGCCTTCAAGCAGTACCAGTACCACGACAAGTCTTGGTGGAGCCAGGACGACTTCAATCGCCACCTGCTCTTCCTATCCACCTTCGTCGAGAGCGTCCAGAAGCGCGTGGTGATGTGGCAGATCCCGCTCGGGAACACGCGCATGCGGGCGATGAACAACACCTGGGACCACTATCAGGACAACAAGGTCGAGTGGCTGCTCGACGATCCGAGCGGCGCCAACCTGGACGCCTACATGCGGGCTGGCGTGATCGGGTTTCTGTTCGGGCGCGGGGCCGACGGAGCCACCTGCGCGTGCGACGCGGCCAAGGACGGCGTGAGCAACCCGGAGCCGATCAACGGCAACGACGCGGCCTCGCTGAACGCGGACGATGACGGCGGGTTCTTCCGCCAGAAGGCACAGGCCTACTACGCGAGCGGGCCGCTTGCGCTCTATGACTCGGGATCGCCCGGGACTTCGGCGCGCGTCGCCGGGAGTGTCGCGGTCGTGCCACCGCAGGCGGCCCAGCCGGCGAGCGGCAGTGTCAATGTGGCTGCCCGCTTCGACAGAGATACTGTGGCTGCTGGTGAGACCACCACCATCACCGCCTCCGTTACGAGCGGCGCCGCGACTACAGCGCTGGTCGACTTCGAGGTCTACGACGGAAAAGGTGCAAAGGTCTTCCAGAAATTCTTCGATGGCCAGGCTCTGGCGG
>VBGG01000006.1 GCA_005883405.1 Chloroflexota bacterium
CGAGTGGGTGAATCATTCTGACGCTGCCAGAGTCACGCTTATGAATATGCAAACATCGATACACGACGCATCTGCGCTCGACAAGGAGGCTAGCATGTCCACCATTGAGCAACAGACCGACGTGCGGGCGGCCATCGAAGCGGCCACCCGCCAGCTCATCGACGCGTTTGGGCGGCGGGATGCCGCCGGTTGTGCCAGCCTCTACACCGAGCAGGGCGCCATGCTGCCGCCCAGCGCCGATATCGCACGGGGACGGCAAGCGATCCAAGAGGTCTGGCAAGGACTCTTTGACGCGGGGCTGACCGCCTTCCGTGTCGAATCGCTCGAAGT
>VBGG01000007.1 GCA_005883405.1 Chloroflexota bacterium
CTGGACCTTCTCGATCACCGGAGAAGTCGACAACGAAAAGCACTGGAGTTGGGATGAGTTCAGCAAGCTCCCGACCGAGAACATCACCCGCGATATTCACTGCGTCACCAAGTGGAGTAAGTTGGGCACGGAGTGGCAAGGCGTGTCTGTGGATACGCTGCTGGGAGGCATCGAGACGTCTGCTGAATTCGCAATGGCGTATTCCGACGGCGGTTATACAGCAAACTTGCCGCTGGAGGACCTCACCGGTGGGAAAGCGTGGATCGCGTTCGCATTCGATGGCGCGCCGCTCGAAGCCCAGCACGGTGGTCCGGCACGTCTTCTGGTGCCACACCTCTACTTCTGGAAGAGTGCGAAGTGGGTACGCGGGCTTCGGCTTATGGCCGAAAACGAACCCGGCTTCTGGGAAATGTACGGCTATCACATGTACGGCGATCCATGGCGCGAGCAGCGCTACAGCGGCGACTGAGCTGGAGGCTGGGACGGCTCGCCAGGCGCGTTGAGGAAACTCCGCGCGTGAAGACGCTGACGCTCGCCGTGCCAGGCTGGCCAGGCCATGCTGCGGGACAACATCTCGATATCCGGCTGACCGCGCCCGACGGATATCACACCGAGCGGTCGTACTCGATTGCGTCGCCGCCCGAAGACACTGATCAACTCGAGCTCGCGATTGAGCGCCTCGAGGGCGGCGAGGTCTCGCCGTATCTGGTGGACCAGCTTGCCGTCGGTGACGAGCTCGAATTCCGCGGTCCCATCGGCGGCTATTTCATCTGGACCGTCGATATTGGCGGGCCGTTGCTGTTGGTCGCCGGGGGATCCGGAATTGCTCCGCTCATGGCGATGGTGCGTCATCGCGCCACACGTCGGAGCAGGGTGCCGACGCGCCTGCTGTACTCGTCCCGCTCGCTCGACGAAGTGATCTACAGATCAGAGCTTGACCAGTTGGCCACGCGCGGTGATGGTTTCGAGGTGTTTCACACGTTGACGCGGACGCGACCGAGTGATTGGAGTGGTTATTCGAGACGAATCGATCGCGACATGTTGCGCGAGGTGGCGTTTGTTCCAGAGCAGCGCCCGCTGTGCATGGTGTGCGGGCCGACGGCGCTCGTAGAGACGGTAGCCAGCACGTTGGTGGAATTAGGCCATCCGCCAGATCGGATCAAGACCGAGCGATTCGGACCGACAGGTGGGTAGACCCATGCCGGGTTGTCCGTTGTAGAACACTCCCCAGCCTCAAACTATTTTCCAAGGGCCCGGTGGTCGCCCGGGATGCGCCCTGACATTCAGCCTGGGTCCACGTTTCCTGACTACCTGCGGCTACTGGCACTGGGGCCGGCCATCGATCTACGAATTATGGCTGGACCAGCGCGGGGTGAGACGGAGGATTCGTCCGGACTGGGACTTCTCTTCGTCCGAGATGCGGTCGGCGTGGGAACGTGGAGAGCGTGATCGGTTTTTCCCATACGGCAAAAGATATCGCGACGTGTGGGCAACCACGTAACGCAATTACTCAAACGCGCACGTCGTGTCCATCCGGCCTTCACGACGCCGCTGGCCTGTCCGACTACCTCGCGGCACATCGCGACACGTGCGCTTGCCTCGAAGTCGGCAAGCGCACCGTTACGGTAGTGCCCGCTCCCACTTCACTGCGGAGCGTGATCGTGCCGCCATGCTTCTCGGCGATGTAACGGGCACCCGCCAGGCCGACACCAGTTCCGCGGACTCGGGCGCTCACATTGCTTGCCCGGTAACCGCGCTCAAACACGAGGGCTTGCTCCGCAGTCGGGATCCCAATTCCGTCGTCGACAACCTCGAGAACGGCGCAATCGCCATCGCAGCTCACCGTCACCAGTACGCCCTGCTCTTCCAGGCTGTACTTCAGGGCGTTTCCCAACAGATTCGCGACCAGGTGTTCGATGGCTCGCGCATTCCACTCACCAATCAACTCGGGAACCGACGGAAGAACCACCACACGTGGGCGGCCGATGGTGTTCGTGTCGGCCGAGACGCGCCGGACCAGGTCCACCAGGTCGAGTTTCTCGGTCCGCGGCTCGTCATCACCCTCTGGTAGTTGGGCCAATTCGTCCAGCAGAGTTTCCACCCGCACCGCGGCACGCTCAATGTGCTCCAGAGCATTCACAAGCTGGTGGACATCTGAATTGTGCCTCGCTGCGCGGCGTTGCAACAGCTGGGCGTACCCGCTGATGGTTGCCAGTGGCGTGCGCATGTCATGGATCAGCAACTCACGCATACCATTCGAAGTCACAGTGCTCATTCCTCACACGTGGTCTGGGACCTGTCACTACTGTCCGGCATCGGAACTGCGGCTGAAGTCATCCACCTGACCGAAATTTTTCGCCCGTTAGAGCGACGAGGCCGGCGCAGCCGAGCCTCGCCAGGCAGGGCCTCCAAGAATGCGAACCTTGGAGAGGTTACGCGCACTCAGAGTGCGAAGTCAGGCCGATGGCAGCGCTCCACACAGACATCAAGCTTACTTTTGGACGCCGGCCAAAGGTGGCCGGCAGAAAGGACGATGTCGATGGCAATGGGCTTCTTCGACCAACAACAATTCGGCCAGACCGGTTCACGCGACGGGCAGGGCGCGGGCGATCACGACCAGCCATACAGCTTCGGGTGGCGTCCGCGCGCGAGCGTGCCCTTCCCTTTCAACACTCGCGAGTACGCTCGCCTGCTCGTGTTCCGCAGCCGTGTACAAGATGAACTGGCGAATCGCCGAGCAGGTCAGGACATCAACGCCACTTCATCGGCTGCGTAGACGGGGCTACTCAGGCACGCTCGTCCGACGGACGCATCTGTGCGCGAATGTCTGAAGCAAGGCGCCTCATCGAAAGATACCGGTCTCCGGCCAGCTCGTCGGTGCCGTCAAAGTTGTCCGCCCTCATGGAGCTGGAGAGGCTGCGAACTTCGGATGCTGTTGCTTTCCTGTTGCAGGTTCTCGCGGATAGACGCGAGCCCGCGGAGGTGCGGCGCCAAATTGTCAGCTGGCTGCGAAACGGTGATGTCGCCCACGCATTCCGAGCGAGGGCTGCCGATAGCTTACTCGACGTGCTGCGTGATGACTTGAGTTCCGATGCTCGGCTGCAAGCGGCGCAAGCCCTTGCGGAGTTCGCGGATCTGGAAGGTGTAGTACCGACGCTCGGAGCAGTAGCTCTCGATCGCGATGAGTCACCCGATCTTCGCTACAGCGCATTCATATCTCTTCAGTGCGCCGGACCGAGTGAGGCTTGCGTCGAAGTCCTGCAACGCCTGTCACAGGACGACTTGCTCGGCCCGTCTGCTGAAAAGCTTCTCAAGCTCTGGCGCCTTTGAACACACTACTTCTTGGAAATGCCAATGACTGATCGAGTTGTCCAATTCAGCGATTTCCGAAACTCTGCGCGGCGGTGTACGCCCGACGAGACCAGGTCCGGCGCAGCTCATGAACTCCAGTTGTCTCTACGTCAAGCGAAGACCCTTGTGAGCACTCTGCTTCGTACTGACGTCGACTGGGATGGCGAGACGCGCAAGGAATTCATGACTCGGCTCGACCATGAGATCGACGGGATTGCAGCCGCGGTTGAATCACGCCTGAGCGCTCCTGAAGAACTCGAGCGTGGGATGGTGGCAGATGCTGGCTCCCGTGCGGCGTTTGACAACCCGATGGGAGTTGTCGCGCTCTCAAACGTGCTTGAGGCTGCGCTGGTGCTTGGCGCTGCTCGGGGCAACTCGATTCGCCACCTACTAAACGGGT
>VBGG01000191.1 GCA_005883405.1 Chloroflexota bacterium
GTGCCCGCGGCCGCGCCAGCGCCCACGCCGGCCCAGGGCGATCCGTTCGCGGTGGTACGCACCACCGCCCAGGCAGCCTACAGTTCGGGCAAAGCGCACCTCGACCGCGGTGAGTACCTGCAGGCCTGCGTCGATCTCGACACGGCAAAGACCAACGATCCTGACAACAACCCCGCGATCGAGCAGGCCTTGGGCCAGGCGTTGCAGTACTGTTTGACGCCTGTTGCCGAGGCCACCTCGGCGCCTTCGCAAGCCCGGCCGACGGTGGCGGTCGGGACGCTGGCCTCGGCCCCAACCGCCGCGTCGAAGCCGGCGAGTGAGGCCACGCCTGTGCCCACGCCCAGACCGCCCAGCGATACCACCGGCGCGTCGGCGGAAGGGTCGAGCGACCTGGCGATGTGGAAGGACCCGCAGGGCCGCTTCGCGATCGGCCGCGCGGCCGACTGGAGCGCCGTCGACGAGCCTCAATCGCTGTTCGGCACGAGTGTGGTCGAATTCCGTGACATGAGCGGTCGCGCCGAGATCGATGTGGCCGTCGACGGCAGTACCAAGGCCGTCTCACCTGAGCTGTACGCGGCGAGCATGGAGCTGGCGATGCGGCAGCAGGTGCCTGGCTACGCCAGCGAGCAGGTCCAGCCAAGCGCCACGGCTGGCTCGCCTTCGGTGCGGCGGGTATATACCTTCACCCAGCGCGACGCGAGCGGCCAGGATCATCAGGCGCGCGGCTTCCAGGTTACGCTGGTCAAGGGCTCGACCCCCTACATCATCGCGGGCTCGGCGCCAGCCGCGCAGTTCCAGGAATTCAGCCCGACCTTCGACCAGATGGTCCAAAGCTTCCAATTCAGCTAGGCTGGGAGCCTCGACATGTACCGTTGATGGCAATGCACGTCGGCGTCGCCCGAGTTGCGCTTCACCTGGCAGAAAACAGCTCGCTCAAGGGCAAGCGCATGGTGGTCAAGTCCGTCGCGCAGCGGGTGCGCAACCGCTTCAACGTGGCCGTGGCCGAGGTCGATACCCAGGACGCCTGGCGCGTGGTGACGCTGGGGATCGTGTGCGTGAGCGACGATCCGCGCCACTCGAACGAGATGCTCAGCAAGGTGATCGACTTCATCGAGTCGGAGCGCCTGGACGCCGAGGTTGGTGCGGTCGACCTGGAGTTGATCGCCGTGTGACGGCCGCGGGAACAGAATTGTGACGCGTGTGACGCTTTTTCGCCCCCACGTGACGCTCCACGTGACGCCTCCCGTGACCCGCGTTCCGCTTCGCTCCACGGGGCTTGCGCCCCGCGTGCGACACTCGGCCTCGTGATCCTCCCCATCAACCCCGTCGTCGTCGCGGTCGGGCCGCTGGCGGTGCGCTGGTTTGGCCTGCTGGCCCTGCTCGGGCTTGGCGTGGCCGTCTGGCTCAGCCTGCGAGACCTGGAGCGCGCGCGGCTCTCGCGCAGGGTGGCGCTCGACGCGCTCGCCTGGGCGCTGCCGATCGGGCTGCTGGCCGGCCGGTTGGTGTACGTGCTGGGCTGGTGGGACTACTACCTCTTGCATGCCGCCGAGCTCTGGCGGCTCGACGTGGCGGGCCTGTCGCTGTGGGGCGGCTTGCTGGGCGGGATGGCGATCGCCGCCGCGCGCCTCGGGCGCGACCCGCTCAGACGTCGGCGGATCTTCGACGTGGTCGCCCCGAACGCGGCGTTGGGCATCGCCGTCGGGCGCCTCGGAGCCTTTCTGGATGGTCACGGTCAAGGATTGCCGAGCGACCTGCCGTGGGCCACGAGGTATGCGAGCCCGCTGGCGGCCTCGCCCGATTTCGGCGTGCCGCGCCATCCAGCGCAGCTGTACGACGCGCTGGTGGCGCTCGCGCTGTTCGTGGTGCTGCGCAGCCTGCCGCGAGGGCTGCCGGCCGGAGCGCGCCTGGCGGGGTTTTTGATGTTATACGGCGCCGCGCGCGTTGGGCTGGGAGCGGTGCGGATCGATCCCGCCTTTCTGTTCGGGCTGCAGATCGAGCAGCTGCTGGCGATTGGGGCAGCCGTGTTCGGCCTGTGCTACGCCCTGCGACCGTTGCTCGCCGTCCGTGCCCGCAGGCGCGAGGCAGCCGCGGCCCGGGCGCCGACGGCAGAGGACTCGGTAGCGGCATGAGCTTGCGTGCGACGCTGTACGCCAAGCCCGGCTGCCACCTGTGCGAGCAGGCCCTCGGGGAGCTCGAGCGCCTGCGGCGGCGGTATCCGCATGAGCTGCAGGTGGTGGATATCAGTGCGGACGCCGAGCTCACACGCCGCTATGGCGAGCGCATCCCGGTGCTGAACATCGCGGGCCACGAATCCGAGGCGCCCCTGTCAGCAGCCGTACTCGAGCGAGCGCTGAGGCGGGCCAATGCGAGCTGACGGCGTATCGCGGCACTGGGGCCGCGCCGCTGATGGCGGTGCTGGGCTGGCACGCGGCGGCGGGTACGCTGTACGCCGCCTACCACCTCGCGTGTCACCAGTGGGCATTCAGGAGCTTTTTCCTGTTCGGTTCGCAGGCGGTCTACGCCGAGCAGCAGCTTGCTGACCTGGGCGTCGATCCGTTCAGCTTCGTGGGCAGCCAGAGTGAGGGCTGGAAGATGGCGTTCTGCGAACGCGATCTGGCCATCTACCTCGGGCTGCTGGTTGCTGGCCTGGTCTACGCCCGGCGACGCCATCTGCAGCCGGCCGGCTTCCTGCTGTACGGCGTTTTGATCTTGCCCATTGCCCTCGACGGCTTCACCCAGCTGTTCGGCTGGCGCGAGAGCACCTGGGACCTGCGCGTGGGCACCGGGCTGCTGTTCGGCCTGGCCAGCGGCTGGTTTGTGCTGCCGCGGCTGGACGCCTCGTTCGGACTGCAGCCGGCGTCCAGCCGTTATGCTGCCAGCGCGGTATGCGATCCACTGCCTCCTCTGTCGCCTCGCGCGTGAGCGCCACGCCAGACCTGCTGGACTGGGTGCGCGGCCTGGTCAGCGTCGCGTTTGTGCTGCTGCTGCCACTGCTCATCATCGGCACCAGCTTGCGCGGGCTGGTCACGGATCGCGACTTCATGCTGCGCGGCTTCCAGGACAACCGGGTGGCCACCACCACGGGGCTGGACCAGGCGCAGCTGCGGCGCGTCGCGGATGCGTTCGTGGCCTACTTCCAGGCGGCGCCGGGCCAGATCCAGCTGCAGGTCACCGCGTTCGGGCAGTCACGGCCGCTGTTCACCGAGCGCGAAGTGGCGCACATGGAGGAAGTCCAGGGGCTGATCCAGCTCTTTCTGCGCATGCAGCTGGTCGCCGCGGCGGTGGTGGTGATTCGGCTCGCCACGGCGGTCGCCTTCGACCGATCCGCCGTACCGCTCGGCCGCGACATGTTGTGGAGCACCGGCGTGATGGTCGGGCTGGTGGTGCTGGTCGGCTTCTTGTCGCTACTGGACTTCGACGCGCTGTGGACGCGCTTCCACCAGATCGCCTTCCGCAACGACCTGTGGCAGCTCGATCCCACGCGCGACTATCTGATCATGCTGTTCCCTGAGCCGTTCTGGCTGGCCGCCACGGTTCGTATGGCCACCAGCGTCGGGCTGCAAGCGCTGCTCGTCCTGGTCCTCGGCCTGGCGTTCGTGATCAGCCCGCGCTTTCTGGGAGGTCGTATGACGTGAGGCCGTACTCGATTGGCCAGGCGGAGCCGGCGGATGCTCTGACTACGCGCCCCAGCTGAAGCCGAAGGTCGACACCAGGAAGCTGCGCAGCTCTGACAGCGCGGCCACCTCCAGTAGTGCAAGGCCGAGGCTGGCCAGCAGGCCACCGCGCAGGTTCGCCAGGGTTACCGCCTGGCGGCTGCGGCCGGTTGCCAGTACGACGACGTACAGATTGGCCACGCCGAAGGCGAGGATGACCCCGGCCAACATCGCCAGGGCCATCGGCCACAGCAGCACGCCGACGCCCGCCAGCGCCAGCGCGCCCACCAACCCGCACAGAGCCAGTCCCGCAACCAGCTCGATGGGGTCTTCGATCGAGGCTTCGTCGCGCGGTTGGGACCACACCACGCCGGCGACCACCGGTACGGCCATGAGCGCCACGCCGAGACCGGCCCCGAGGCCGGTCAGCAACCGCAGCGCGGTATTCGGCGTGTAGAGATGCGGCAAGCCGCCGTCAAAGAGAAACGCGTTGAGCCCATCGACGCCCGTCAGCGCGATCAGCGCCCAGCACGCCAGCCCCAGCGCGCCGCTCGGCGGCTGACTCGCCCGCAGCCTGCCAAGGACGACGACCAGGGCCACCGCACACAGGAATCCGAGAAAGATGCCGCCCATGCGCGCTTCGAGCGGCAACTGCTCACCGCCCAGATAGACGCTGTGCGACGGGCGCTGCGCCGAAACCCCATTGAGCAGAACACGCAGGGTCTCCGTCTACAGGCCTCCGGTCAGCCAGAAGGGGAGCACCTTCTTGGTTTCGCGACGGTCGAGCGCGGCGCTCTCACTCTGGCTGAGCGCGGAACGATGGATCGGTGACGGTGCGCTCGAGCACCGCCTGGACTGCCTCGATAGACATTGGTTTTTGGGTGGACCTCCAGCCACGCCGAGTATCGACCGCGAGGGACGGGCTGGCAACCGTTACCTTAGTTCTACCCCCTGGCTGGGGGAACCTTCAGCGGATGCCGACGGCGTAGAACAGGATCAGTCCAGTCGCGTTGTTGACCGCGTGCGCGACGATACTTGGATACAGCCCGCCGGTGTGCTGGTAGAGCCAGGCGAGCATCAGCGCCAACATGAAGATGCCGACGCTCAGCCCCGCCATCTGCGACGGGTTCATGCGCATAGGCTCGAGGTGCACGATGGTGAACAGCACGCTCGAAGCGATGTAGGCGACCCACAACGGCTGGCGGCGCCGATAGAGACCGAAGAGGAAGCCACGGAAGAACAGCTCCTCGACGAATGGGGCGATCACACTCGCCGCGATCAGCAGCATCGCGAAGGCCAGCGGCCCTTCGGTGAGTACGAACTGGAACTGATCGAGCTGATTGGGCCGCAGGCCGAACTGCGATAGGAGTGAGCCGACCAGATCGATCACCACCAGGCCCGCCAGGCCGGTGGCCAGACCCATACGCAGCACGTAGTCCAGCGGCATCGGACGCAGTCCAAGGTCTTCCAATGTCACGGCTCGGGGCATGATCAGGCGAACGTAGACGACCAGTAGCATCGGGATGTCGGTCGAGAGCGCAGCGATGAGGAACGTGCCGGCCGTGAGCCCCTGCTCGATGTGCAGGAAAGGCGCAAGCGGCAGCGTGATGAGCGCGTTCAGCACGATCACCGCCAGCCAGGCGCCGATCGCGAGTCGGTGTGTGCCGAGGTCTCGACGGGCAGCCTCGGCGCCCTGGAACGCCGGCCAGAAGACCCACGCCGTGATGCCCAGCCCGAGCAGACCGAGCACCAGCAGCGCGATGAGCACGGATTCCGCCATAGATTGCCGCTTACTGCTGGAAGTCGAGGTACAGGCGGCTGGCCGTGGGCAACTCCTGGCCGCTGTACTTGCTACCCCGCGCCGCGCCGTACGGGATCTCAGCCGCCGTGGTCATCAAAGAAAACGAGATCTGCCCGATCCGCATCCGCGGATACAGCGCAATCGGCAAATTCGCCAGATTGCTGATTTCAAGTGTCACATGCCCATCGAATGACGCATCGATGAAGCCGGCAGTGTTGGACGCGAAAATACCACCATGGCCAGCAAGGAAGTTTTGAACTCGGCTGCTTGGCGACTGTACTTCAAGATCATAAACAATATCGAAACGACCAGTGTCAACGACATCTGTTACGTGGTCCCACTGGAGATCCCCATTGACCAGGCGTGTTAGATTTCTCAGTGGGCTAAATACGGCCGGAGCATGCTTCGCATACGAATCATGTAACCGCTCGAGGGTCGCGATGCGGACTGCCGAGCGGTCGCGATCGTTTTCAATGCTTGTGACTGCCCCCGTGTATGGAAAGCCACAAAGCCAGTTGGCCCAAGCCTGTGTGAGACCGAGCTTCTGGCGGATGTCGGCCAGCTGATCGGCAGGGTTAGTAACAGAGGTCAGCACCTTGTGCCGATTTGTCGCGATCGACACCACGTGGAGCGGCAAACAGCGGGGCCGTGCGAGCCGTACTTGAGTTACGGCGCGCTTGCCGAGCCGCGCAGCCAGAAGCAGCGTGTCAGCCACGAGGGCGTTCGACGTTGTCCACAGGCACTCCCGATCAGGCCTGACGGTCCCATCCCCATCGATCAGGCCTGCACGGAGTGAATCAAGCAGTTGCCAGGGCCAGCCGAGAAACCCCTTGGGGAGGCGCTTTGTGGCTGCGCCCATGCCCATCTCGAACCCGTTGAATACGGCGGAAACAAGCGTGGAGCAACAGGTGATCGACCCAGCACCTCGATAGATGCGCTGGCCGAGCGCCTTGAAGACGGCCTCGGCTCGGTCGAGGATGCCCTGGTCGGTGTTGGCGATGTTGACTTGTTTCGAGCGCCGATATACTTCGGCGACATAGAGACCAAGCAGCCATGCGAGCTCACGATCGACACGGAGGACTGCAGGGAGCGAAGCGTCGCCGCCACGGAACGCGAACCGGTCCTGATGAGTGAAGTCGGCATGCCTGCCTTGCAGCCGTGTCGCGATCGACAGCGGCAGTTTGCGACCGCGGACGTAATACGAGACGGACAAGCCCGCGCTCCGCAAGGCGCTGCGTACCTCCCCATCGCGGTCGCGCAGCATGGCATCGACTGTCGGTCCGTAGCACAGCACCTTCTTCTGGACCTCTGCGTTCAGGAGATCGACAAGCCGGTACTCGGGCGGCTGAGCGGTGAGGTCTGGGATCCACCTGGGGATGGCGACGCGGGCACCCCGCGTCAGTGCCCGGGTGGGCGTTTTGACCAGGTCACCGCGCGAGTCGATCGTGAACAGGTTGTGGCCCGCCGTTACCTGAATTCGTCGGCCGGAGGCCAGCCTGACTTCGTAGATACGGTCTGGTAGCTCGCGGAACCAGTTGGTGACCTGGTGAAAGCCAACTTCGAAGGTGTCTCGGTCGAAGCCGACGACACACCCATGGAGCCGGTTCTCCACAATCTCGCCGATCGGACGGGCAGCCAGGACGCCACTATCGTCCAGAAATACGACTGGCTCGTCGTACGGCAGGCTCGAATGGATCACGACGCCGAGGCGGCCGAGGGAGCTGCGGCCTTCGAGGCGGGCGACCAGGTCGTCGGGCATGCGGACGCGCTCGATGGTGTTGCCGAGGACGAACTCGTGGGGATGAAGGAACATCGGCTCGTCGGGGCCGACCTCGATCAGCTCCATCAGGTCGTCGGCAGGCTGCTTGACGTCGATGAAGGCGCGCTTGGTGTTGCGGAAGACTAGGAATTTGTTGTCCAGGCGAACGTCGATGCTCGAGGGCTGGACCAGGTTGGGGTCGAACGGATCGATTCCGAGTCGACCGCTGGCGATGGCTTCTTTGATCGAGCGGTCAGAGAGGATCACCCGGCGGTCCGCGTTGACGCTACGCCAGGGTCGACCGAATTGCTGTGCCTTGCGCGATCGATCAGCCGCCGCACTTCGTCCTCGAACGACGAGATGTCGGCGAAGGCGCGATAGACCGACGCGAAGCGGATATACGCCACCTGATCGAGCTGACGCAGCTTCTCCATGGCCAGATCGCCGATGACGGAGCTGGGGACTTCGGCCGTGTCTCGCCCGCGCAGCTCGGCTTCGATCTGCTCGACCGTGCGCTCGATCGTCTCGGCGCTGATGGGTCGCTTCGTGCAAGCTACCTGCAGGCTGCGCCGCAGCTTGTCGGGGCTCCACTCCTGGCGGCGCTGGTCGCTCTTGACCACCATCAGCGTGGAGGTGTCCGGGCGCTCGTACGTCGTGAAGCGATGTGAGCACTTCGCGCACAGCCTTCGACGCCGCGTGGTCGAGGCATCCGCCGAGTCGCGTTTGTCGAGCACGCGTGTGTCGGGCGAACGACACACAGGACAGCGCATGGCGCAATCATAACGTCGCGCTGTATCGCGACAACGTTCATACAATCTGAGGAGCGACGATGACGCGCGAGGCGAGAGTACGCATCAGTCCGCTGGGCGGCGTGGGCGAGGTCGGCAAGAACTCGACCCTGGTCGAGCTCGCCGAGGAGATGCTCATCGTCGACGCGGGCGTCAAGTTCCCCGAGACGGAGCTCCACGGCGTCGACCTGGTCGTGTGCGACTACTCGTACATTGCGGATCGGCTCGACAGCCTGGTCGGAATCGTCTTCACCCACGGGCACGAGGACCACATCGGCGGGCTGCCGTACCTGATCATGCAGCTCGACCCGCACGATCCGATCCCGATCTACGGCACGCCACTGACGCTGGGGCTGATCTCGGTCAAGCTCAAGGAGCACGGCCTGCTCGGCCGCGTCATCCAGTACGCGATCCGTGATGGCCAGCGTTCAAGGCTCGGACCGTTCGAGATCGAGCCCATCGCGGTCAACCACAGCATCCCGGATGCCGTCGGCCTGGTGATTCGAACCCCGGCTGGCGTGCTCTTCCACACCGGTGACTTCAAGTTCGACCCGACGCCCGTCGAGGGTCGCACAACCGACAACGAGCGCCTGCGTCAGCTTGGCGACGAGGGTGTGCTGGCACTGCTGAGCGACTGCGTCCGCGTCGAGCAACCCGGCTGGACTGCTTCGGAGCTGGGCGTGCGTGAAGCACTCGAGCAATTGATCGGCCTGGCGCCTGGACGAGTGCTGGTCACGACATTTGCCTCGAACATCGGTCGCTTGCGAGAGGTGGTCCGATCTGCCCACAAACTCGGCCGCAAGACCTCCATCGTCGGTCGAAGCATGGAGGAGAACCTGCGCGTCGCCCGCGACCTCGGCTTCATGAACGTGCCCGAGGGCAGCCTGGTCGATCTACGCGATCTGAACGACCTGCCGCCCGAGAAGGTCGTGCTCCTGTCGACGGGCAGCCAGGGCGAGCCGACCAGCGTGTTGAGCCGCATCGCGCGCGGCGATCACCCGCTGGTCAAGATCCAGCCGAACGACACGGTCATCTTCAGCGCCAGCCCCGTGCCCGGCAACGAGGAATCGGTCGCGCGCTCCATCGACAATCTGTTCCGACGCGGTGCGCGGGTGATCTACCAGATGATCGACCCACGCGTGCACGTCAGCGGCCACGCGAGCCGCGAGGAGCTGAAGCACCTGCTGGACCTGGTGCGGCCGAAGTACCTGGTGCCGCTGCACGGAGAGCACCGCATGCTGTGGCTCTTCCGCGAGCTGGCCGCGGAGTGCGGCCTCCCGCGCGAGAACGTCTTTCTGACTGAGATCGGCGATGTGGTCGTCTTCGGCGAAGCCGGTGCCCAGCGTGAGGAGCCGATCTCGTCCGGCTCGGTGCTGGTCGATGGCCTGACGATCGGCGAAGTGACCAACGTCGTGCTGCGCGATCGACGTCGGTTGGCCGCCGACGGTGTCGTGTTCGTCTCGGTCACGCTGGATCGCGAAACGGGCGAGCTGCTCAGCGGACCCGATTTCGTCTCTCGCGGCTTCCTGCAGCTCTCGTCGGAGGAAACAGACGGGCTGTTTGAGGAGGCCCGCGAGCGCGTTTGCGAGGCCCTGGAAGGCGACCAGCGCCGCCAGCCCGACGTGAACTACCTGGTCGGCAAGGTGCGCGACACGCTGAACTCGTTCGTGTACGAACGCACCAGGCGCCGGCCGATGATCCTGCCACTCGTCACCGAGGTGTGAACGCCGAGCGCGAGCTGGGTATCGTCAACGCGGTCGCGGAGGCGCTGAACTCGTCGCCTGACGTGCGGCAGGCCCTGGAACGTACGCTGAGCCTCGTGGCCGACATGCTTGGCCTTCGCACGGGTTGGGTCTGGCTGCTGGACGGGTCGCCGTCGCTGCTGGTGCATCGACGACTTCCGCTATGGCGAGCTGACGCCCACCAACATCGACGTTATCGAGTGCAGCCGCCTGCAGCCGGCGTTTCGCAGCAAGTCGTCCGCGCTGGCGGCCGGTCTGCGCTACCATGCCAGCATTCCGCTCTACTTTCAGGACAAACCGCTCGGCATCATGAATGTGACGGGTCCCGAGTGGCGCAAGCTGACGGCGGAGGAACTGCGGCTCCTGTCGACCATCGCGTACCAGGTTGGCATCGCCATCGAGCGCGCCAGGCTGGCGGAGAACGCGACGCGACTGGCGCGCGCCGAGGAGCGGACCAGAATCGCTCGTGAGATCCACGATACGCTCGCCCAGGGGTTGACGGCGATCGCCCTCAACATCGAGGGCGCCATGCACCGGCTCGAAACACGCCCCGACCAGGCCCGCGAGCGGCTCGAACGCGCGCTGGCCATGGCGCGCGAAAACCTCGAAGACGCACGGCGCTCGGTGCTCGATCTACGCAGCGCCGCGCGCCTGGAGGGCAAGCCGCTGGCCGAGGCACTGGCGAGCCTGCCGCGCTCGTTCACCTCGGACACGGGCGTTCCCATCGCCCAGGAGGCGTTGACCAACGTGCGCAAGCATGCTCACGCGGGCCAGGTGGAGATCGCGCTCCGGCGCCGCGGGCCTCGGGTCAGCCTGACCATCTGCGACGATGGGCGTGGGTTCTCGCGCACAAGCAAACGGCCCAAAGGTCACGGGCTGCTGGGCATGCGTGAGCGGGCGAAGCTGCTTGGGGGCCGGCTGATGGTGAGCGGCGCGCCGAGCAAGGGCACGCGCGTCGTGGCCACCGTGCCCATTTCGAACGGAGAGACATGATCAGGGTGCTGGTCGTCGACGATCACCCGATCGTGCGCCAGGGGCTGGTGTCGGTCCTGGGTGACGAGGAGGATCTGGAGGTCGTGGGCGAAGCGCGTTCCGGCCGCGAGGCAATCGCGCTCACGCCGCGTTTACAGCCGGATGTGGTGCTGCTCGATCTGGAAATGCCCGATGTCGATGGAGTGGAGGCCATTCCGCTGTTGCTGGCGGCGCGGCCGGGCGTCGAGGTGCTGGTGTTCACCGCGTACGACACCGACGAGCGGGTGCTCGGGGCGGTGCGCGCGGGCGCGCGCGGCTATCTGCTGAAGGGCGCCAGCGCCAACGAGATTGCGCAGGGGATTCGCACCGTACACGGCGGCGGCTCGTATCTGGAGCCGCGCGTCGCGAGCAAGCTGTTGGCTGAGGTCACCTCGCCGCACCGCCGGGCGCCGGCGTTGAGCGATCGAGAGCGTGAGGTGCTGCGGCTGGTCGCGGAAGGGCTGCCGACCAAGCAGATCGCGCTGAGCCTGTCGATCTCCGAGCGGACGGTGAAGTTCCACGTCAACTCGATCTTTCACAAGCTCGGCGCGGACAACCGCGCACAGGCGGTGGCGCTGGCCGCCCAGCGGGGCCTGCTGTAGCGGATAGCTGTAGCACGTAGGCTGTCCCTAAAGACAGGTCGGCAACTGACCACCTGCCCGAGGGCGCGGTGGGCGGTCTCGGCGGATGCTTCTGTCGAGATGTCGACAACACAGCAAGTAGCACTGATTACTGGCTCGTCGCAGGGCCTTGGCCTCGAGGTGGCGCGACTGTACGCCAAGCGTGGCCTGCGCCTGATTCTCACCGCGCGCGGCGCGAAGCGACTTCAGCGCACGGCCAATGAGCTGCGCGCAGAGACCGAAGTTCTGGACCTGGCTGGCGACGTCGCCGATTTCGCTCACGCCGAGCAGTTGGTCGAGACCGGGCTCGAGCAGTTTGGGCGAATTGACGTCCTGATCAACAACGCCTCCGAGCTTGGTCCAAGCCCGATGCCCGAGCTGGAGCGATTGCCAGTCGAAGCCTTCGAGGATGTGCTGCGGGTCAACGTGGTCGCACCGCTGAAGCTCGCGCAACTCGTCCTGCCTGGCATGCGCGCCCGGGGCTCGGGGTTGATCGTCAACATCACCTCTGACGCGGGCGTGCAGGCCTATCCAACGTGGGGAGGCTACGGCGCGAGCAAGGCCGCGCTGGAGCATCTGTCACGGGTGCTGGCGGCGGAGCTCGAGGCCAGCGGGGTGCGGGTATTCGTCCTCGATCCGGGCGACATGGACACGGCGATGCACCGGGCGGCAGAGCCTGGTGCGGATCTCTCACACCTGCCGGGTCCGGAGGTCGTCGCGCCAGCACTGGTGGAGCTCCTGGATGAGCCAAGAGCGTTCGGCCGATTTGAAGCGCAGCGGCTGCCGGCAGGCGTCCGGGAGTGAGAACGGAAGTGTTGGTGATTGAGCAATCAGGTCCGCTGGAGTTCGAGCTTCCCGCCGAGTTGGAGGCGCACGAACCGCCGGAGGCGCGTGGGATTGCGCGGGATCGTGTGCGGCTGCTCGTGAGCCATCTCGAGGATGACCGTGTCGAGGACCGGCGCTTCACCGACCTGCCGGATGTACTGCGGCCAGGCGACCTGGTGGTCGCCAATGACTCGGGCACGCTGGCGGCCGCGCTCATCGCGCGGCGGGGAGACGGAACGCAGATCGACCTGCACGTTTCGACGCATCTTCTTGGGGACGTGTGGGTGGTCGAGCCGCGGCGAATCACTGCGCATGAGGGCGAGGTGTTTGCACTGCCCGGTGGCGCCAGTGTGGAACTGCTTGCGTCCTATCCGGACTCGCGGCGTCTGTGGATTGCGAGATTCGACAGGGACGCGCACCGGCTCATGGCACGCTATGGCCGTCCGATCTCGTACCGGTATGTACGCGGCCACTGGCCGATCGAGATGTACCAGACGGTGTATGCGGGAGCAGCGGGGTCGGCTGAGATGCCATCGGCGGGTCGGGCGTTCAGTCCGGATGTACTCGAGCGGCTTGCTCACCGCGGGATCGGCTTCGTCACGCTCACCTTGAACACGGGTGTGGCGAGCCTCGAAGGACACGAGAAGCCGTACGCCGAGGAGTTCTGGGTTCCTGAACTGACGGCGTCAGCGGTCGGTGCGGCTCGGGCGGATGGGCGACGGGTGATCGCCGTCGGGACCACCGTGGTTCGCGCGCTCGAGAGCGCATTCGACCTCGGCTATGGTGAGGTGATCGCCTGCCACGCCTGGACGGATCTGGTGATCTCGCCCGAACGTGGCGTACAAGTGGTGGACAGCCTGCTCACCGGCTTCCACGAGCCGAAGGCAAGCCATCTGGCGATGCTCGAGGCGATCGCGGGGCGGGTGCACCTCGAGAAGGCGTACCAGGCGGCGCTGCTGGGTGGCTACCTGTGGCATGAGTTCGGCGACCTCCACCTGATCCTGTCGGCTTGACGCCGACTTCACAGGGTGGTCCGCGCACGCCCAGGCCCGCTGGCGGGCTCGTTTGCGGCCGAGGGCCAAACAAGGTTTCCCCAGGGGGACCCATGGTCGCGGCGAGCGGCGAAACGCAGTCGAAGCACGGTCTGGCCCGCTGGCGCGCCGCTGCGCGGGCGGGAGCCAGAAGAGGTTTCCTGGGGGACCGCGGGGGGCGCTATCGTGGGATCGCGAGCGCGTCGGCCGGGCGCACGATGGCGCGATCGATCACGGCGCGCAGGAGCGCGGGGTACTCGGAGGACTCGAGGTCGCCGGCGCGACGGCGGGCGTCGACGTCGCGGACGCCATCGAGCAGGGCTTCGGCATCTACCGCGTAGGCCGGCTCCACGCGCCAGACGGCGGGGCGGTCCGTGCCGATGAGACGCTCATCCAGGCTGTGGAGCTCCTCGCGCAGCTTTTCGCCAGGCCGCAGGCCGACGTAGTCGATGGTCACGTCGCGACCTGGTCGCAGCCCTTTTAGCCGCATGAGGCGTTCGGCGAGCTGCTCGATGCGCACTTCGTCGCCCATGTCCAGGACGAACAACCCACCCGGGGTCTCGAACGCCGCGGCCAGCAGCACCAGGCTGGCCGCTTCG